>NZ_VOQS01000003.1:2400000-2700000 GCF_007995085.1 Paraburkholderia azotifigens | reverse complement strand
GCGGCATCTGGGCGCTCGACCTGCTCAACGACACGCTGCTGATCGCGCTGCTGCCGTCGCTGGTGATGCTCGCCGGCTCGACGGTGCTGCTCGGCATTCACTGGCCCGTGATGGGCGTCGTGGTCGGCGTCGGCTCGCTGCTGTACGTCACGGTGACGGTCGCGCTTTCGCTCGGCTATGTGGCGCCCGCCGCGCGTCTCGGCAATCTGTGGGATACGCGCATGGGCGGCGCGCTCGCGGATGCCGTGAGCTGCAACGCGGTCGTCAAGGCGTTTGGCGCGGAAGAGCGCGAGGAAGCGCGGCTCGAACGCGTGATCGGCAAATGGCGGCAGCGCACGCGCCGCACGTGGCAGCGTGGAACGACCAACGGCGGCGTGCAGGGCGCGATGCTCGCGGCGATGCAGGCGGCGATCCTCGGCGCGGCGCTGCTGCTGTGGCTGCGCGACGAAGCGAGCGTGGGCGACATCACGTATGCGCTGACCACGTTCTTCGTGCTGCAAGGCTATCTGCGCGACGTCGGCATGCACGTGCGCAACCTGCAGCGCTCGGTCAACGACATGGAAGAACTCGTCGCGCTGGAACGCGAGCCGCTCGGCATCGAAGACAAGCGAGGCGCGTGCGCCATCGAGATCGAACAGGGCGAAATCCGCTTTGAGCACGTGACGTTCCGCTACGGCGCGCAGCGCACGGCCCTGTACAACGACTTCTCGCTGCGCATCGCACCGGGCGAGCGGATCGGTCTCGTCGGTCATTCGGGTTCGGGCAAGACGACGTTCATCAAACTGATCCAGCGCCTGTACGACATCGACGAAGGCCGCATCACGATCGACGGGCAGAACATCGCCGACGTGCAGCAGGCGTCGTTGCGCCGCCGCATCGCGATCGTGCAGCAGGAGCCCGTGCTGTTCCACCGCTCGCTTGCAGAGAACATTGCGTACGCGCGGCCGGGCGCATCGTTCGACGACATCGTGCAGGCCGCGAAACTCGCCAGCGCGCACGATTTCATCGACGCGCTGCCGCACGGCTACGACACGCTGGTCGGCGAACGCGGCGTCAAGCTGTCGGGCGGCGAGCGCCAGCGGGTCGCGATCGCGCGCGCGTTCCTCGCCGACGCGCCGATCCTGATCTTCGACGAAGCCACATCGAGCCTCGACAGCGAAAGCGAGCTGCTGATCCAGCAGGCGATGGAGCGATTGATGGTGGGACGCACAACGCTGGTCGTCGCGCACCGGCTGTCGACCGTGCGCGCGCTCGACCGTCTGCTGGTGCTCGACAAGGGCCGCGTGGTCGAAGAAGGCAGCCACGAGCAACTGATCCGGATCGACAACGGCGTGTACCGGCGGCTTTTCGAGCGCCAGGCGCTGGAGTTGACCAAGGGTCTGCTAAACGACGGCCCCGTGCGTGCCAGCGAGCGTTTTTCCGGCGATCCGAGCCTGATCGCCGGGAAGTAGACCAAAGAGCGGTTCGTGCAGCCGAACCGCTCTTTTTTCATGCGCAGATGAAGCAGACCCAGCCGCCCTGCCGCTTGCTATCATCGGCGATTCAACGACACAGCGAAGCTCAACTCGCGCCGCATCGAGGCAACATCGCCATGACACTGCACATCGACACGCCGCTTCTCGAATCCCAACCGCTCAGCCATGCGCTCGGCCGCCGCGTGCTGCTGAAGATGGACGCGCTTCAGCCGCCCGGCTCGTTCAAGATTCGCGGCATCGGCTATGCATGCGAACAGCATGCAAACCAGGGCAAGCGCCGGTTCGTGTCGTCGTCGGGCGGCAATGCGGGCATCGCCGTCGCCTACGCGGGCCGCGCGCTGTCGATCCCCGTCACCGTGGTCGTGCCGCAAAGCACGGGCGAGCGCGCGAAAGACCTGATCCGCCTGCAAGGCGCTGACGTGATCGTGCATGGCGCGACCTGGCAGGAAGCGAATGCGTACGCGCTCGAACAGGCCGGTCCCGACGATGCGTTCATCCATCCGTTCGACGATCCCCTGTTGTGGCACGGCCATGCGTCGATGATCGACGAGGTGGCGCGCGCGGGTGCGAAGTTCGATGCCGTCGTGCTCTCCGTGGGCGGCGGCGGATTGATGGCAGGTGCGATCGAAGGTTTGCGGCGCAACGGTCTCGGCAACATCCCCGTGATCGCCGTCGAAACGGAAGGCGCGTCGTCGCTCGCGCAGTCGGTGCGCGCGGGCGAGCGCATCGAATTGCCGGGCATCACGAGCGTGGCGACATCGCTCGGCGCGAAGCAGGTCTGCGAGCAGGCCTTTACGCTCACGCAGACGCATCCTGTCGAATGCGTGGTGGTATCGGATGCGGAAGCAGTGAACGCGTCGCGCCAGTTCGTCGACGATCATCGCGTGCTGGTCGAACCCGCGTGCGGCGCGAGCCTGGCGCTCGTTTATCGGCGTACGGAAGCGTTGCAGCGTTTCGACAGCGTGCTCGTGATCGTGTGCGGCGGCGCCGGCACGACCATCGAGCAACTGGAACGCTGGCATCGCGAGATGGTGTGAGCGTCTTGACGACGTCACACGCATCTCTCGCCGCGCTCAAATCATAGAGCGGCCGTCAGCGTCTCGACGCCGCGCAGGTTGTTCCGCCTGCGCCACTGCAATGCATCGAGGTTCGTGAGGCGCAGTCGCGGCAGACGCGTCAGCAGCTTGTGCAGCGCGATGTCGAGTTCCATCATCGCGAGACGCGCGCCGAGGCAGTAGTGAATGCCTGCGCCGAAAGTCAGCAGATGTCCTGCTGGTTCGCGGCCGATATCGAGCGTATCCGGTGCGCCGAAACGCTCCGGGTCGCGATTGGCCGAGCCGAGCAGCATGAAGACGATCGAGCCGCGCGGCAGCGTCTGCCCGTCCACGTCGATATCGTCGAACGCAGTGCGCACGACCATCTGCACAGCCGTGTCGTAGCGCGCGCACTCGGCCACCGCCTTCGACACCAGCGACGGGTCGCTCTTCAGCCGCGCCAGTTGCTCCGGATGGCGATGCAGCGCGATCAGCGCGTTGCCGAGCATGTTCGACGTGGTCTCGTGTCCCGCGACGAACAGCAGGATCACGTTCGACACGATTTCGTCTTCCGACAGCCGCTCGCCGCCCTCTTCCGCCTGAATCAGCGACGAGATGATGTCGTGACCGGGCGCCGCGCGCCGCTCGGCGATCACCGCACGGAAATACTGCTCGAGATCGAGGGCCGCCTGGTTCGCGCGCGCGAGCGCTTCGGGCGACAGCGGCGCGAGATCGAACGCCGACACCAGCAGGCTCGCCGCGTCGCCGAAACGCTCGCCTTCTTCGACGGGCACATCGAGCAGACGGCAGATGATCTGCAACGGCAGCGGCATCGCGAACTCGCTCACGAGATCGACCTCGGGCTTGCCCTGCATCGCGTCGATCAGGCTGTCCGTCGTTTCCTCGGCGATCGTGCGCAGCGTTTCGATCTGCCGGGCATTGAATGCCTTCATCAGCAGCGCTCGCAGCCGCGTGTGCGCGGGCGGATTCATCATCAGGAACGTGCGTTCGAGTGCCTGGAACACGGGCTGCTCGCGCGCCGTCTCGCCGTAGCGCGCGACCACGCTCGGCATATAGGTCTTGCCCATGCGGCGATCGGGCAGCAGCGCGTCGATGACGGCGTGGCGGCCCGTCAGCAGGATGCTGGGCGCGAGCGGAACGAAGGCGCCCGCGCTGCGGATGCCTTCGTAGAACGGGTAAGGATCGTCGAAATAGGCTGGGGACGAGAGGTCGGTGAATTTCATGCTGTAGTGCGCTGGGCTGGTAATGGGTAAGCGTGATGCGGATAAACGCGATGCGTCAGCCGAGAGGATACAGCCCGCGTACCTGAGCGTGCAGACGGGCCAGCCCAAACAGCGCATTCGCATACGGCGCATCGACGCCCGTCAGCTTGCCGAGTTCGCACACCGCGCCGACCAGCGCGTCGAGTTCGACAGCCTTGCCCGCTTCGACGTCCTGCAGCATCGACGTGCGCATCGCGCCGAGCTTGAGCGTGACGGCGTGGCGATCCTCGGGCGCCTGCTCGATGGGAATACCGAAGCGCGCGCCGATCGCTTTCGCTTCCAGCATCACCCGCGTGACGAAATCGCGCGCGAGCGGATCGCTGAGGATCTTGTCCGTGGTTGCGCCCGTGATCGCGCTCATCGGGTTCATCGTCATGTTGCCCCACAGCTTGTACCAGACGTCGCGCTGAATCTGGTCGGAAGCCGTCGCGTCGAAGCCCGCTTTGCGCAGCCGTTCGACGAGCGACGCGACGCGCTCGCTCGCGCGCCCCGTCGCTTCGCCGACGATCAGCCCACGTCCCTGATGATGCGCGATGACGCCCGGCGCATCGACGCGGCAGCTCGCATGCACGACGCATCCGAGCGTGCGTTCGGCGGGAATCGCGGCGGCGATCGATCCGTCGGGATCGACGCAAGCGAGGCGCGCGCCCGCGAATTCGCCGTGCAGGCCGGCGCCGAACCACCACGGCACGCCGTTCATCGCCGTCAGCACGACGGTGTCCGCGCCCAGCAGCGGCCCGATGCGCTGCGCGACGGCAGCCATGCCCGGCGCCTTCACCGCGACGATCACGAGATCCTGCGCGCCGAGCGCTGCGGGATCGTCGCTCGCCTTGACCTCAACCGTGTGCGTCTCGCCGCTCTCGACGAGGCGCAGGCCGTGTTTGCGCAACGCTTCGAGCGTCGCCCCGCGCGCGACCACGCTCACGTCGCAGCCCGCCTGTGCGAGCTTGACGCCCATCCATCCGCCGATCGCGCCCGCGCCGTAAATGCAGACCTTCATCGTTGTTCTTCCTCGCTTCAAGCTTCGCGTCAGTCTTTATAGCTGGCGTCGATCGCATCGACCTTGCGCACCAGCGCGTCGAACACATCCTGGCCTGCGCCATAGCGCGTATCGAATTGCAGCGCATCGCGCGAGCATTGCGCGGCAATCGCCTCCGTCACGGGCCGCGCGCGGCCCATCGCGAACGTCGCGACCTGGATCTCGCACGCGCGGTTCAACGTCCACAGATACGCGAACGCTTGCGGCAGCGTCGTGCCCCACGCGAGCAGGCCATGATTGCGCAGAATCACCGCCTGCCGGTCGCCTATATGCTCGACGAGCCGCGGCCCCTCTTCCGCATGGATCGTGATGCCCTCGAAGTCGTGATACGCAATGCGCTCGTGAAGTTGCGCGCTGTAGAAGTTCGTCTGCTCCAGTCCGCCTTCGTAGCACGCAACCGCGACGCCCGCTGTCGTATGCGTATGCATCACGCAATGCGCATCGGGTATGCCTTCGTGCAGCGCCGCATGCACGGTGAAGCCGGCGGGATTGACGGGATACGTCGAGCCGTCGAGGATGCGCCCTTGCGCATCGATCTTCACCAGATTGCGCGCGGTGACTTCACTGTAAAGCAGGCCGAATGGATTGATCAGGAATTGCTTCGCTCCACCCGTCACGCTTTCGGGCAGCCGCACCGTGATGTGGTTGTAGATCAGTTCGGTCCAGCCCAGCATATCGAAGACGCGATAGCACGCGGCCAATTGAACGCGCGCCTGCCACTCGTCGGGATGCACCGTCGGCGTATTGTGTTCGTCTCGCTCCATGATCTCCATGCCGATTCTCCTTCTCAGCGCGCGCCGGGTCCTGCAACAGCCGCGATCGCCGATGCGACATACGCGACGTTGCTGCGATTCAGGCCCGCGACGCACATACGGCCCGAACGCAGCAGATAAATGCCATGCTCGACGCGCAGCGTTTCGACCTGTTCCGCCGACAGCCCCGTGTACGTGAACATGCCGACCTGAGCGATGTAACGCGCGCGCATCACTTCATCGACGCGTCCCGCGAGCCCTTCGTAAATCGCATGGCGCATTTCATGGATGCGCTCGCGCATCACGCGCAGCTCGTCGTCCCACGACGCGCGCAGCTTCGGATCGCCCAGCACGCCGGCAACGAGCCGCGCGCCGTGCATAGGCGGATTGCTGTAGTTTGCGCGGATCGTGAAGGTCAGCTGGCCCAGCACGCGCTGCGCTTCCGCTGCGTCGTTGCATACGACGCTCAATGCGCCGCAGCGCTCGCCGTACAGCGAGAAGTTCTTCGAAAACGAGTTCGCGACGATCATCGGCACGTCGGCGCCCGCGAGCAGGCGCACGCACGCGGCATCTTCTTCGAGGCCGTCGCCGAAGCCCTGATACGCCATGTCGACGAAGGCAATGAGCTTGCGACGCTGCAGCACGGGCACGAGTTCGCGCCATTGCTCAGCCGTGAGATCGACGCCCGTCGGGTTGTGGCAGCACGCGTGCAGCAGCACGATGCTGCGCTCGGGCAAGGCGTCGATCGTGTCGCGCATCGCGTCGAAGCGCAGGCCGCCCGTTGCATCGTCGTAGTACGGATAGGTGTTGACCGTGTGCCCCGCCGCTTCGAACACGACGCGGTGGTTTTCCCAGCTCGGATCGGAGAGCCACACCTGCGATCCCGCGAAATGACGCTTGAGGAAATCCGCGCCGACCTTCAATGCGCCCGAGCCGCCCACCGTCTGCACCGTCGCGATACGGCCCGCGGCGCGCGCGGCGCTGTCGGCGCCGAACACGAGCGCCTGCGCGGCGTCGCGATAGGCAGGAAGGCCCGACATCGGCAGATACGAGCGCGGCGTGCCCTGCGCGACGATCGCGGCTTCGGCTTCGCGCACCGACGACATCACGGGCAGCGTGCCGTTTTCGTCGAAGTAAATGCCGATGCTCAGATTGACCTTGTTCGTGCGCGGATCGCGCTGGAAGTCTTCGTTGAGGCTCAGGATCGGGTCGCCGGGATAGGCGGGGATATGTTCGAACATGGTTGTGTCTCTATGTATGTGTGCCGAATGTTGCGCTTGATTCTGCGAGAGGTGGTGAGGACATGACTCGCCGCGTGCGCAACAGTGTCTCGAAAAGCGTGCGTTGTCACAATCAATCGATTTTGGATGATTCGTAAGTTTCGCTTTAGAATCGACGGATGGCCCTCACACGCATCACCATACGCCAATTCGAGGCGTTTCTCGCGATTGTCGATCAGAACGGCATTGCCGCGGCAGCGGAACGGCTCGGCCTGACTTCGTCCGCCGTGAGCCAGCTGCTGGCCGAACTGGAGCGCGAGCTGGGCTTTCGTCTGTTCGACCGCACGACGCGGCGCGTGAGCCTGTCCACGGCAGGACGCGATTTTCTCTCGTCCGCGGAATCCGTGCTTCGGCACCTGCGCGCGGCCGAGCAGACGGCGAGCGACATCCGCAACCGCGCAGCGGGCATCGTGCGCGTGGGCGCGCCGCTCGTGCTCGCGAGCACGGCCATTCCTTATGCGATCGCGGGCTATGCGCAGGAGAAGCCGAAGGTCGTGGTGCGTGTCGTGGATACGGATGTCGAGCAAGTGGTCGAGCGCGTCGCGAGCGGCGACGTCGATCTCGCCGTCGGCCCCGACCGCGCGACGGGCGACCGCGTGCAGCGCGCAGCCGTTTTCAGAAGCCCATGGGTGCTGTGGTGCGCGGAACATCATCCGCTTGCTCGCCGCCGACGCCTGCGCTGGCAGGATCTGCGCGGCACGCCCATCATCGCGACGGGCCGCGATCACGAGGCGAGCGTCGCGCAGATGCTGGCCGATCAGCCGTCGGACGCCCGCATCGCGCCCGTCGAGGTCGTCGACAACGTGACGACGGCGTTCGGTCTCGCCGCGCAAGGTCTCGCTGTCACGCTGGCGCCCGCGTACGTGAAGCCGCTCGCGCAGACGTTCGGGCTCGCGATGCGGCGCGTGGTCGACCCGGAAACGATCCGCGAGGTATGCATCTACCGTCCCGTCGACCGCTCGCTGTCGCCGCCCGCAGACGGCTTCGCGGAGTTTCTCGCCGTGAGCCTGAAGGCGTGGGATCGGGAAACGCAAGGCAGCGCGGGCGGAAAATGACGACCCGCTGCGGCCCTGTCAGGGCGCAGCGCGTTTTTCCGCAAAGCACTGTCGTCGCTTCAGTCCAATTACGCGATGCCGCGACGAACCGCTTCGTTGACGCCCGCGACCTGCTTCACGATCCGTACGACGCGAGCGATATGCGGCGCTTTGGTCGGCGGCATTTGCGGCATTTGCGGCATTTGCGGCATTTGCGGCATTTGCGGCGCAGCGGATTGGACTACGGCTTGCACCGCTTGCAGTGCTTCGACTTTCGGCAGCAGCCGCCCGCCGAGCCACGCGCGCACCGTCTTCCACGCAATCAGTCCGATCACGACATTGGCTGCCACGAACAGCGCCACGGCAAGCCATTCGATCTCGCCCGTCGCGCCACGTTCGACCATGCGCATCGCGAGCGTCGGCAGTGCGGCGGCGCCGAACGTGAAGGTCCAGTAAGAAGGCGCAAACGGCTGACGGCGGATCCACGGCAGCAGACGCAGCATCAGCAGCGCCTGATAAATGCCGTAGCCGAGCAGCGCGAAGGCGAACAGATCCGGCACGCCATGCGTCACGCTCATGTAGGCAACGCCACCGACCACGGGCGGCGCGACCTGAATGCCAAGCAGCGGACGTTGCGCTTCGGGCAGCGGGCTATGCACGGCGGCCCGATGCAGGATCACCGATTCGATCGCGAGCCACGACAGCATGCCCACGCCGAAGAACAGCATCCCTACCTGCTGCCAGCCGAACGATGCCGCCGCCGTCGCCGCGACGAAGCTCGGTGCGACGGCGGGCAGGTAGATCGCGGGCGTCGTCAGTTCGGGGTTACGCCCGCCTTGCCAGAAGCGCCCTTGCAGATGGACCCCGAGCGCGAGTTGCGCGACGGCAGCAAGTGCGAACACCACGAGCGCGGCAGTACGCGAGTAGTTGAGCAACGCGTTGGCAGCGAGCAGGCTCGACACCGGCCCGAGCGCCACGAACGACGATTGCAGCGGATGCTGCCATTCCGCTCGCGCTTGCGAACGTTGCCCATACCACTTGCGCACATAAGCCGCGAGCACGATGACCCAGACGGCCAGCGCGGCGAACGTCAGCGTATCGACGATGCCCGCAGGCACGTGCCAGATGTGCGCCGCTACGCGCCAGGCGTTCGCGAGCGCCAGTGAACCGACGGCGATACCGAAGAAGGAAGCGGGAATCAAAGCGGGAATCAAAGCGGGCATCGCCGTGTTGTTTGTCTTCGCTTGCATGTCGATCTCCTGTGTTGCGCGCCGCAGTCCGTACTGCATGCGATGCGCCGATGGACTGCACTGTAAAGACAGCGTCCCTGCGCGCGAATGCCGCAAAGGCTCGACAAGATGCCCGATCGGATCATTGCGGCATTGCGCTCGAATGTCCGCGTGCGATGAGCCGATCGAGCAGGAATTCGATCCGCGCGAGCATTCGCCGCGCGTGATCCGATTCGTAAGCTCGACGCTTTTCGAGTCCGCCCATGAAGGTTTCGTCAGACATGAAGCCCCTTTCGTCGACGCCCGGCAAGATCGGCGCGTGTATCGCCACCGTGTTCGCCTGCACGAATGTCCCCGCGCTCGCCGCCGCACCCGCTGCGCCTGCCGCCATCTATCAGACGCAGTTGCAGCCGCTCGACGGCAAGCTCGAATCGCTCGATCGTTATCGCGGACGGCCGCTCGTCGTCAACTTCTGGGCGCCGTGGTGCGGACCGTGCCGCACCGAAGTGCCCGCGTTCGTCGCGTTGCAGAATGCGTATCGCGGCAAGGCGCAGTTCGTCGGCGTCGCGCTCGATGAAGCGCCTGCCGTGCGCGCGTTTGCGCATGACTATGGGATGAATTACCCGCTCTATCTCGCGGGCATGGGCGGAATCGCGGCGATGCTGCGCGAAGGCGATACGCGCGGCGCGGTGCCGTTCACGGTCGTCTACGACGGCAACGGGCGCAAGGTCGGCTCGATCACGGGACTCGCCGATCCTTCGAGGCTCGAAGCCCTACTCGCGACGGCGATCGCCGCGAGTTCCGTCGATCACTGAACGCTTGCGTATCGCACGGGTGGATCAGCCGACGCCGGCTCACACGGGATCGCGCGCGGCCGCCATCTGCACGAGGGCCTTCGCTTTTGCGAGCGGCTCGACGAGCGATGCCTCCAGCCCATAGCCGTCGACGAGCGCGCCCGTCACGTCGTCAATCGCGAGCCACGTGACGCGCGCGTCGTCTTCCCAGACGAGCGCTTTGAGCGGCAGCAGCAGGCCGGCGCACGCATTGGCCTGCATGACGGGCGTGCCGCCCTTCGGGTTGCCGAACACGATCAGCCGCATCGGACGCAGCGTCATGCCCACCTGCGCGGCGGCATCGGCCTGGTCGATATCGACGAAGATCGTCATGCCCTTGTCGGCGAGCAGGCCGCGCAGCCGCGCGACCGTGATCGAAAAGCCGTGCTCGCTCTTGAACGTCGAAACCGACGAGGGAAATGATGCAGCGGCTTTCATCGCGGACTCCCGTGGACGCATTCACCGCAGTGTAGTCATTGCGCCGCAGCAACAGAAGCGGAAGCTGCCTGTTCGGCCAGCGCGCGGAAATTCTCCGGCGTCGCGAAGCCGAGGTATTGCGCCTGCATCTCGGGCGTCAGCACTTCGATCAGCGTGCTGTTTTCGATCCACAGCTCGATCACGTCGAAGAAATTGTTGCCGCGCGTGCAGCGCACGGCGCGCCAGCCTTCGCGCTCGCCGATCGCGATCACCTCGCCCGCCGACAGCGGCGACGCGACGGCCATATGGAAGCCGCTGTATTGCGCGCGCGGGCCGGCCATCGACGCAAGCGGCTCGCGCGAGTCGCCGGGCGTGAGCGTCAGGTTGCTCGGATAAGTCTCGATGATCGTGCCGCGATCGTCGCCTGCTACCGCCATCCACGCGCCTTCGAAAGGCGAAAACGGCGCGGCGAAACCGCCCCATACTTCGGCAAGGGTGCGCGCGACGCGCTCGGGATTTTGCGTGGGAATGGACGCATGAAAGATCATCGAAACTCTCCAGTAACGCGTGACGTGATGAACGACGCTCGGGCGCGGTGATGTCCGCGGGTCTCGCGCGTCGGATGCAGGCGGCGTCGTGCGTTCTCGTTGTTCTTGTCACGTGCGCGGCATGGGCGAAGCCGAGGATTGCTGCATGCGCCGGGATGCAGCGGGCAATGCGGTGAGTAGTAGAACGGGCCCGGTTCGTCGCGTTTGAAAACGCGGCAACGGTATGAGCAAAAGGATGCGCGGGCACCCACATCGATCGCCATGCTAGAAGCGCGGAGCGGCGCTACCAATCGGGAGTTTTACCAACAGCTTTCGTTTCGTCCGGCGACGCGCTGCTTCGCGCGCTCGCGGCCTGGCGAAAAAAACGCCCGCCATGGCGGCGGGCGGTTTGTCTACAGATTTCGCAGACGTGTCTGCGCGCGTCAGACAGCGGCGTTAAACAGCGGCGTTAAAAAGCTGCGTTAAACCGCCATCACCGTGACGGCCTTCGTCACGAGGTAGGCTTCCATCGCCTCCGGTCCGCCTTCCGAGCCGTAGCCCGAATCCTTCACGCCGCCGAACGGCATTTCCGGCGTCGGCGTGGCGGGCTGGTTGATCCACAGCATGCCGACTTCGAGGTTCTGCGACAGCAGGTGCACGTTGCGGAACGACTTCGTGAACGCGTAGCCCGCGAGGCCGAACGGCAGGCGGTTCGCTTCGGCGATTGCGTCTTCGAGCTTGTCGAAGCCGCGGATTGCCGCGATCGGGCCGAACGGTTCGTTGTTGAACACGTCGGCTTCGAGCGGCACGTCCGTCAACACGGTCGGCGCGAAGAAGTTGCCTTCCGAGCCGATGCGCTCGCCGCCCGTCGCGATCTTTGCGCCCGAGCTGCGCGCGTTGTCGATGATGTTCGCCATGGCCGTCAGACGGCGCGCGTTCGCGAGCGGCCCGAGCTGCGTGCCTTCGGCGAGGCCGTCGCCGACTTTCAGGCCTTCCGCATGCTTGACGAGCGCTGCGGCAAATTCTTCGCGGATGCTGTTGTGCACGAGGAAACGCGTCGGCGAGATGCACACCTGGCCCGCGTTGCGGAACTTCGCGCCGCCTGCTGCCTTGACGGCGAGCGCGACGTCGGCGTCTTCAGCGACGATCACGGGCGCGTGGCCGCCGAGTTCCATCGTCGCGCGCTTCATGTGCTGGCCCGCGAGCGCGGCGAGCTGCTTGCCGACGGGCGTCGAGCCCGTGAACGTGACCTTGCGGATGACGGGATGCGGGATCAGATAGCTGGAGATCTCAGCGGGGTCGCCGAACACGAGGCCGACCGCGCCGGCGGGCACGCCTGCATCGACGAAGGCCTGCAGCAGTTGAGCGGGCGACGCGGGCGTTTCTTCGGGCGCCTTGACGAGGAACGAGCAGCCGCTCGCGAGCGCGGCGCTCAGCTTGCGCACGACCTGGTTCACCGGGAAATTCCACGGCGTGAAGGCGGCGACGGGGCCGATGGGCTCCTTGATGACGAGCGATTGCGCGTTCAGGTTGCGCGACGGGACGACGCGGCCATAGACGCGGCGGCCTTCGTCGGCGAACCATTCGATGATGTCGGCGGCCGACAGCACTTCGATACGCGCTTCGGCGAACGGTTTGCCTTGCTCCTGCGTCATGAGGCGCGCGATGTGATCGGCGCGCTCGCGCACGAAGCCGGCCGCCTTGCGCATGGTCGTGGCGCGTTCGTTGGCGGGCACCTTGCGCCACGCTTCGAAGCCCTTCTGTGCCGCTTCCAGCGCGCGGTCCAGATCGGCCTTGCCCGCGTGCGCGACCTTGCCGATCGGCTTGCCCGTCGCGGGATTGACGACGTCGAGGGTCTTGCCGCTGGCGGCGTCGCACCACTCGTTGTTGATCAACAGGCGGGTGTCGGTGTAGGTGCTGGATGTGACCATGCTCTGTTTCCTTGTGAAGGTTCTGTTCTGCGCTGCGCGCGCCCTGGAATGGCTCGGGAGACGTTGATCTTAGCTGATTGTTGGAATCCTTTCCTGCGGAGTTGCGCCTGGGCGGCGTGGGGGGCGGTTCGCTGGCAGGGGCGGTTTTGGCGCGCGATGGCGTATGCGGTTTTGGGTTGTGAACAGTGCAGTGCTGGCATCCGCGAATTCGCATCGGTGCTTCAGGCGTTGCCCCTGTGCGGGGCGGCACTTACTTTCTTTGCCGCCGCAAAGAAAGTAAGCAAAGAAAGCGGGCTAACCCCGCCAGTTCTGGTAGTTGCCTGCGGGCCCCCGACCGGTCCCGCACTCCACACGGCATCGCACTTTTCCACGCATGTTGCCAGCGCCTTGAACAGGCGCATCACCCTCTCCACTCACCCGTAGCCCAGCCAACGGCAGCGATCCGTCTGCGCCGCCCAGGTGGCAAACGGTGTGTAGGGTGTCGCACCTTACGCGTTCGCGCTCTTACGACACCGATCCCGCTTTTCAGTCCGGAGTGGTGCATTTCCGTCGCGACAGCCTACACACCGTTTGCCACCTGGGCGGCGGTGGACTTCCTGGTAACGCAATTCGCGACGCGGGATTGTGAAGCGGGTGAGGCGTGAGTTAGCACGCTGGCAACGGGCGTGAGACGGTGCGATGCCGTGTGGAGTGCGGGACCCGTTGGGGGCCCGAAGGCAGGAAGAAGAATTGGCGGGGTTAGCCCGCTTTCTTTGCTTACTTTCTTTGCGGCGGCAAAGAAAGTAAGTGCCGCCCCGCACAGGGGCAACGCTTGCAGCACCGATACGAATTCGCGGATGCCAGCGAACAAGTGCGAGCGGCTTTCTTTTGCTTACGTTCTTTGCGCCGGCAAAGAACGTAAGGGCCGCCCCACCGACGCCCGCATCGACACCGTCACCGGGAACTCACGGAAAATCTCCCACTTCGTCCCGTAGCACTGGTTGATGAGCCAGCGCACCGCGTTCTGCGTCAGCTCCGCAGTCGGTATATGGACGGATGTCAACGCAGGCGCCGAGTACGCCGCCGAATAGTCATCGTCGTAGCCGATCACCGACACATCGCCCGGCACCGAAATGCCAAGCTGCTGGAAGCGCGCCAACGCGCTGACGGCCATCGTGTCGTTGGCGCAGAAGAGCCCCGTGAACGGCACCTTCGATTCGAGCAGCTGACACGTCGCCGCATACCCGCCTTCGGGCGAAAAATCCGATTCGATCAACGGCACCGTATCGCGTGCAATGCCGTGACGCGCGAGTTCGTCGAAGAAGCCGTCGAGCCGCTCCACGTTGTCCGACGCCGTGTACGGCCCCGAAATCACGGCGAGCTGCCGATGCCCATGTTCGAGCAGCGTCGCGGCCGCCAGCTCGCCGCCGCGCCGATGGTCCGCGCAAAACGATGCATCGGGCAGCGCGTCGAACGCGCGATTGAGGAACACCATCTTCGGGTGCAGCCGATGCAGCTCGTCAAGGTCTCCGTCATGCAGATCGTGACTGATCACGACGACGCCATCGCAGTCGCGTCCGATCAGAAAGCGCACGGCCTCCAGCGCCTGCTCGCGCGGCGTCGACTCGCCGCAGCCCGTCGCCACCACCACATGCCGATGCACCGAGCGCAACTCGAGATCGGTCTGCTTGAGAATCGTGCCGTAGTACGAGCCGAAGAACGTCGGCACGAACAGGCCGATGATGCCGAGTTGCTGTGTGGCCATCGCGCGGCCAATCGACGACGGCCGGAAGTTGAGTTCGGCGATCGCGGCCTTCACGCGCGCGGCTGCTTCGGCCGATACGGGTCCTTTGCCCGAAATGGCGCGCGAGGCCGTCGAGAGCCCCACGCCCGCCAGCTCCGCCACATCTTTGAGGGTCGCCACGGTGTCTCCGTCCGCTTGTAATGTTGCGCCTGCCGTTCAGAGGCGCGCCCCGCCCGCCTCGTCGAACAGCGATACATGCGCGCCGTCGATCGCGAACGCCACGGAATCGCCAACGGCGACGGGCGTTTTCTCCTGATCGATCGACGCTATCTGAGTGCCATGATAATCGAGCCAGATAACCCGGTGGTTGCCCATTGGTTCGATCAGCGACACCTGCCCACGCTGATTCGGGTCCGCGCCGATCCGCACGCGCACGTCTTCGGGCCGCACGCCGAGCACGCACGGCTTGCCGCTTTCAGGCGGCGCGGCGAACGGATACGACGAAACATCGAGGTCGAGATTCGCACCCGTGAAGCGCACGCCGTCGCGCTGCGCAAGCAGCGTGCCGTTCAGCAGGTTCATCGCCGGAGAGCCGAGAAAGGTCGCGACGAACAGGTTCGCGGGCCTTGCATACACCTCGGCGGGCGTGCCGAACTGCTGGATCACGCCGCTCTTCATCACGGCCATGCGCGTGGCGAGCGTCATCGCCTCAACCTGATCGTGTGTGACGTAGATCATCGTTGCGCCGAGTTGCTGATGCAACTGCTTGAGTTCGCGGCGCAGTTCCGTGCGCAGCTTCGCATCGAGATTCGATAGCGGCTCGTCGAACAGAAACACATCGGCTTCGCGGACGATCGCGCGTCCGATCGCCACGCGCTGCCGCTGCCCGCCCGACAGTTGCGCGGGCTTGCGCTTGAGCAGCGGACCGAGTTGCAGCATGTCGGACGCGCGCGCGACGCGCCGCTCGATCTCCGCCTTCGGCGTGCCGTTGACGCGCAATGCGAACGACAGATTGCGCTCGACGCTCATCGTCGGATACAGCGCATACGACTGAAATACGAGCGCGATGCGCCGGTCCTTCGGATCGGCCCACGTCATGTCCTCGCCGCCGATCTCGATGCTGCCTTCCGTCACGTCGATCAAACCCGCGATGCTGTGCAGCAGCGTCGACTTGCCGCAGCCCGACGGACCGAGCAGCACGACGAATTCACCCGCCCGCACGTCGAGATCGAGCGCGTCGATCACCGTGTTCGCGCCCAGCTGGATCTTCAGGTCGCGGACCGCGACGTTTGCCATGTTCGTTGCCATGTCGTTCCTTCAGCGTCCCTTGGCGACCCTTCAGCCCTTCACCGCGCCCGACGCGATGCCGCGCACGAACCAGCGGCCCGAAATGAAGTACACGGCGAGCGGCACGACGGACGTCAGAATCGTCGCCGCCATGTTGACGTTGTAGATCTTCTCGCCCGTCGTCGTGTTGATGATGTTGTTCAGCTGCACCGTCATCGGCAGATTGCGCGTGCCCGCGAACACGAGGCCAAGCAGGTAGTCGTTCCAGATGTTCGTCACCTGCAGGATCATCGCGACGACGATGATGGGCAGCGACATCGGCAGCATCAGCTGGAAGAAGATGCGCCAGAATCCGCCGCCGTCGATGCGCGCCGCCTTGAACAGCTCGAGCGGAATGCCCGCGTAGTAGTTGCGGAACAGCAGCGTCATCACGGGCATGCCGAATATCGTATGAATGATCACGATGCCGGGCAGCGAGCTGAACAGATGCACGGCGGCAAGCACGCGGACCATCGGATAGATCATCACCTGATACGGAATGAACGCGCCGAGCAGCAGCACGCCGAAGAACAGACCCGCGCCGCGCGGCCGCCAGAACGACAGCGCATAGCCGTTGATCGCACCGATCACGATGGAGAACACCGTGCTCGGCACGACGATGCGCACCGAGTTCCAGAAGCCCACGCGGATGCCGTTGCAATCGAGTCCCGTGCACGCCGACTGCCACGCGTCGGCCCAGGGTGCCAGCGTGACGTGCATCGGCAGCGCGAGCAGATTGCCCAGACGTATCTCGCTCATCGGCTTCACGGATGTGACGAGCATCACGTAGAGCGGCAACAGGAAGAACAGCGCGGCGATGATCAGAAAACCGTAGATGCCGAGACGCGACGGCGAAAAGCGCTTCCTTCGCGCATGCTGCCGGCGCTCGCGCTGACGCGGCGCGTGACCGGAAGGTTCCAGCGTCGTGCTCATCACACCTCCTTGCGCGACGCGTTGCGGCTGCGCGCATAGAGAAACGGCGCGAGAATCGCAAGCACGGTGGCCAGCAGCACGATCGAAGCCGCCGATGCCAGCCCGATGTTCGCGCGCCCGAACAGATAGTCCATGATGAACTTCGCGGGCACCTCGCTCGCCGTGCCCGGACCGCCTTGCGTCATCGCGACGACGGCGTCGAACAGTTTGACGACGGCGACGAACAGCAGCACGAAGGCCGTCGAGATCGAGGGGCCAAGCATCGGAATCACGATGCTCAGATACACGCGCCAGCGCGCAATGCCGTCGATGCGCGCGGCTTTCCACAGCTCGTCGTCGATGCCGCGCAGGCCCGCCAGCATCACCGCCATCACAAGGCCCGAGGCCTGCCACACGGTGGCGATCACGATCGTATAGATCACCCAGTCCTGATCGACGATCCAGTCGAAGCGCGCATGCGCGAAGCCCATCTTGTGCAGCAGCGACTGCGCGCCGAGTTCGGGATTGAGAATCCATTGCCAGACGAGGCCCGTAGCAACGAACGACATCGCATACGGATACAGGAACACCGTGCGCAGCACGCCTTCCGCCATCACGCGCTGATCGATGAAGATCGCGAGCAGCATCCCGATCGCGAGACACGCGACGATGAAGCACACGCCGTAGATCGCGATGTGCTGCAGCGACACGAGCCAGCGGTCGTTATGAAACAGCCGCACGTATTGAGTGAAGCCGACGAAGTCGTTCGACGGAAACGTGCGCGAGTTGCTGAGCGATACGCGCGCGGTCCACAGCATCGTGCCGAGGTACGCGAAGATCACTGTCAGCATCATCGGTATCAACGCGATCCACGCGGCGAGCGACCAGCGCTTGCGCAAGGGACGCGCGCGCGCCTTCGCAACGTTGCGTGCCGATGCGTCCGACCCGGCCGTCATGTCAGGCAACGCGTGCGACTTGAGCGTCCCCATCGTGCGTCAGCCTTTGAGTGCGCTGGCAAAGGCCTTCTGTGCATCGTCGACCGACTGGTTCCTGTTCCAGAAGTTCGTGATGACGTCCGTCAACGCGCCCTGCATGTCAGGCGACAACAGCATTTCCGGGTTGGGCAGCTGGCGCGACTTATCCTTCATGATCGCGATGCCCTCCTTCGCGCAAACGTCGAGCTGGTTCGCGTCGATGTCCGGCCGGATCGGAATCGAGCCTTTCTTCGCGCTGAACGCGACCTGCGCCTGCGGCGAGGTCATCACGCTCGCCAACAGGTTCTGCGCCTTGATTGCGTTCGCGTTGTCGGTCTTCGGAAACACGAACACGTCGCCCGCGACGAGATACGGCGAGTGCGGCCCGAACCCCGGGAAGCAGCCGAAGTCCTTGCCGGGCGTCTGCTTCGCCGCCGAAAACTCGCCCTTCGCCCAGTCGCCCATGATCTGCACACCCGCCTTGCCGGAAATCACCAGCGCCGTCGCGTCGTTCCAGTTGCGTCCGGGCGAACCGGGATCGACGTAGTCGTGCAGCTTCTTGAACGACGCGAGCACCTTCTTGAACGCATCGGATTTCACCGCGTTTGCGTCGCGGTCGCGATACACCTTCAGATAGAGATCCTGCCCGCCGACGTCGGCGAACACGGCGTCGAACGTGATCTTCTCCTGCCACGGCTGGCCGCCGAGCGCGAGCGGGATCACGCCGGCCTTCTTCAGCTTGTCGAGGTCGGCGAGAAATTCGTCGAAGCTCTTCGGGTCGCCTGCAATGCCCGCCTTCGCGAACACCGGCTTCGAATAGAAGAACCAGGCGGGCATGTGGATGTCGACGGGCGCCGCGTAGTAATGGCCGTTGACCTTGATGCTGTCGAGTATCGATTGCGGGAAGATGCCCGCCCAGTTCTCATTCGTGGCGACGCTATCGACGTTATTGAGCAGGCCCTGATCGATCAGGTCGTGAAACTGCTTCGACGTGTTGAACTGCGCAGCCGTGGGCGGATCGCCGCCGACAATGCGGTTGATCGCGGTCGCACGCGCCTGGTCCGCGCCCGCCACGGCGTTGTCGACCCACTGGCCGCCCGCCTGGTTGTACGCGTCGGCGAACTGCCGGATGGCCGCCGATTCGCCGCCCGACGTCCACCAGTGAATCACATTGGCCTTCAGCGGCTCGGCGTGCGCGACGACGCCCGTGATGGCCAACGCCAGTGCGATACCGCTTTTCAACGCCCACTGTTTTCTGCTGTTCATTCCGTCTCCTTCGGGCTCGATGCCCGATTTATCGGCTCGACTGCATGCCAGCTTATGTTGACTGCGTGTCAGTTCGCCTGTCGGTCCGCCTTTTCAGTCCTTGCTGCTGCGCGCCTCGATGAACTGCGCGATCAGCTCGCCGCTGCGCTTCACGGTGCGCTGCTGCGTGCCGTAATCGACATGCACGACGCCGAAGCGCCGCTCATAGCCGAAGGCCCACTCGAAGTTGTCGAGCAGCGACCACACGAAGTAGCCGCGGATATCGACGCCCTGCTTGACGGCCTGATCGACGGCGGCGAGATGCCGCTTCAGAAACGAAATGCGCTGCGCGTCGTCGACGCGGCCATCCTGCACCTTGTCGTCCGACGCCATGCCGTTCTCCGTGATGTAGATGGGCGGCAGGTTCGGGTAGGTGCGATGAAAGGCCGTCAGCAGATCGCGCAGGCCATCCGGATTCACTTCCCAGCCCATCTGCGTGCGTTCGACATCGGGCAGCGGCGCATCCACGAAACCATGCGCGCCGTCGCTCTTCACATTGGTGCGGAAATAATAATTGATGCCGAGGAAATCCAGCGGCGCGGCGATCGTCTGCATATCGCCTTCGAGCACGAGCGGCTCCGCGCCCGGCCACAGTTCCCACAGGTCGGCGGGATAGTCGCCCTTGAGCAGCGGGTCGAGAATCCATGCATTGTGCTGCACCTCGAACAGATGCGCGGCGCGCCGGTCGGCTTCGCCCGACGACGCCGCCGTGCCGCGCCCCACGTTCGCGACGATGCCTTTCATCGACGACGGATCGTTTGCGCGCAGCACACGCGTCGACTCGCCATGCGCGAGCAGCAGATGATGCATCGCCTGCGTCGCGTAACGAACGTTCGCGAGGCCCGGTGCATGATGCCCGTTGCCGTAGCCGAGGAACGCGGAGCACCACGGCTCGTTGAGCGTCATCCACGCATCGACGTGGCCCGCCAGTTCGCGGCTCATCAGGTCCGCGTAGTCGGCGAAACGATAGACGGTCTCGCGATTGAGCCAGCCGCCGCGATGTTCCAGATGCTGGGGCAAGTCCCAGTGATACAGCGTGACGAAGGTCTGCAAGCCCTTGTCCTTGAGCCTGCCCAGCAGCCGCCTGTAAAAGTCGAGACCCTTGCGGTTGGGACGCCCGGCTTCGTCCATCACGCGCGGCCACGCGACGGAAAGACGGTATGCCTCGAAGTTCAGACGCGTTAGCAGATCGAGATCGCTTTCCCAGCGGTGATAGTGATCGCAGGCCACGGCGCCCGTGTCGCCCGCGAGCACCTTGCCGGGCGTCGCCGAGAAGGTGTCCCAGATCGACGGCAGGCGGCCGTCTTCGTTGACCGCGCCTTCGATCTGATACGAGGCCGTCGCCGCGCCGAGCAGAAAATCCTTGCGCCACAGCACCGAATCGGCGGAAGGCGTGAACGGATCGGTTTGCTGACGGCTGCCGGGTGCCACTGCATCGTATGCCACGGAACCTCCTCTCGCGGGATGGGCTGATACGCGGGCGAGCGTATCGGTCGGACGGGATGGAAGCCGGGAGTGGAAGCGCTTCCACACGACCTGCGCACGATATCAGCGGCCCTTTTGGCGCAGCAATCAGGGTTTGTCTGGATCGGCCGAAGCCTGTCTAGAGCGGCCATGCGAAGCGCATGCAGCGGATATGTCGAACGCTCGTGACGTGCAGCTGGTGCTCGCGCACAACGCACACCGGGGGGCGCTCGGCCAATGTCTCGTTTTTTTCCGACGACTCAGGGTTCGACCGGAAAGAAGGGGTTGTCCGGCCGTTAAACTGAACTGATCGATGCGAGAACTTTGGCGCATCCTCTTAAGAGTGAGAGTCCAATGCGAGCGACGACCACCCAGGCCAACGGCATCGTTCCTGCGCTGACGAGCATCCGCTTTCTCGCGGCGCTGACAGTCGTCCTCTCGCACTACCGCGAACTCGACCTGCTCAACACGCCCGTTTCGTTCTTCAATTTCGTCGACGGCGGACGCTCGGCCGTATCGCTTTTCTTCGTGCTGTCGGGCTTCATCCTCACGTACACCTATCGCGACGAACTCGCGACGCAGAGTCCGCACAACTTCTACGTGGCGCGCGTCGCCCGCATCTATCCGAACATCCTGCTCGCACTCGGCATTGCGTCGATCACCACCGCGTACCTCGTCATCTCGCACAACGACGTGCTGCTGCTCAAATGGTTCGCGCTGAAGTCCGCGATCAATCTGTCGCTGGTGGTGAGCTTCGTCTGCCAGGTGCTGCTGATCACCGCGTGGTTCCCGTTCGCCGCGATCAACCAGCCGTGGAATGGACCGGCATCGAGCGTGTCGTGCGAGGCGTTTTTCTATGCGCTCTTCCCGCTGATCCTCGCCCGCTTCGTGAAGATGCGCGCAGCGACGCTCGCCGCCACGCTGGTCGGCATCTGGATCGCGCAAGGCCTGATGATCGTGTTCTTCATGGCCGTGTTTCCCGCGTCGCGCAGTCACTTCCTTGCGGGTGCGCTGCCGCTGTGCCGGATCGCCGAATTCATGCTGGGCATCGGCGCGGCGCTGGCGTTTCAGGCGTTGCGCGGACGCGGCGTGTCGATGCACCGTCGCGGCATCGCGCTGGTGACGTGCTCCGTCGCCGTGCTGATCATCCTCGCGCTGTGGCAGCCGGTGTCGCCCGTGTTCTATCCGCAAAGCCCGTTCTTCGCGACGCTGATTCTGGGCCTCGCGCTCCTCGAACGGCCCGTGGTCGGCATACTGAATCAGCGCTGGCTGGTGCGTTTCGGCGAAGCGAGCTATGCGCTGTTCCTGATTCACGTGCCGCTCGCGTATCTCGCGTGGCTCGCGGGCTTCCGCGTGAACAACGGATGGATTCCGCTCACCTTCACGCTGCTGTTGAGCGTGGTCGTTTTCACGTATTTCGAAGAGCCGATGCGCCGCCGCATCCGCAGGCGTTTTCGCAGCAAGCCGCTTGCGCCCGCAGCCGTTGTCACGGATGCCGTCGATCCCTCCGTGACCGTCGGGCCCGGCATGAAGCCCGGCTGAGTTCGAACAGCATCGCTTGCTTTTGAACAAAGACAAACGGCGCTTCATGCGCCGTTTGTCTTTTGCTGCCTGATCTACTTTCTGTTTCAGACCCAGTGCGCCGGAACCCACACGCGGCCCACCCAGTGCCCCGGAATCAGAACCAGCGGACGCGGCTTCGGCGCGACATACACGACATGCGGGGGCGGCGGCGGAGCGACGACCACGACATGCGCCGGGGGCGGCGGCACGACGACGGGGGCCGGCGCGACCACCACGGCGGCCGGCGGCGGAGCGACGACGACGGGCGCGGGCACGGGTACAGGCGCAGCGACGACCACGGTGGACGTGGGCGGCGGCACCACGACGGGAGGCGGCACCACCACGGCTGCGCCGACCGTCGTCGTGCTGCCCGCCACGACCGTGGTTCCGCCCGTCGTCACCGCACCGCCATGGACGACCGTACCGCTCGTTGTCACGGTGTTGCCGTGCGTGCCCGTCGCGCTGCCCGACGTGACGACGACGCCCGGTGCGACGCTCGTCGCGCTGCCCGAATGCGTGACCGTGCCACCGTTGCCGCCCGTCACCGTGCCCGAACGCGAGCACGTATAGCCCGCGCAGTTCGTCGATGCCGAGTGGTTGTAGCTGGTGCCGTTGCCGCCCGTCACCGTGCCCGACGACGAGTATTGACCCGCGCCGTTGCGCGTCACTTCGCCGGACGTCGACGCCGTCTTGCCGTCCGAGCCCGTCATCGATCCCGTGTGCGAGCAGGTGCCGCCTGCGCAGCTGGTGTCGCCCGAATGCTGAACCGAGCGGCCGTTCGGACCGTACGCCGTGCCCGTGTTGGAGAACTGGCCGGGCGCCGTACGCGTGACGCTGCCGGAGTTGGTCGCGACGCGGCCCTCGGGGCCGGCGACGCCGCCTGCGTGATTGCAGGTGCCGCCGCTGCAGTAACCGCCATGTGCGCCGCTGTATTCGCCACGCGACGTGTACGCCGTGCCGTGCCCGTACCAGCCGGCCCACGCGGGCACGCTGACGAGCGACGCGCTGGCGCCGATCACCGTGGCTGCCGCAGCCAGCGCAAGACGGCGTGAGACGCCGCGTGCGGCGGATGCCGACGTACGATTCAGCAGACCAGAAAACGAAGAGAAGAGATGCGAGCGGGTTTTCACGGCAGTTCCTTCACGGTTCGGGCCACTTGCTGATGCAGCGTGGCGACGGAATGAATCGTAGAAGAAACGGCCCGCGAGGTCAGTTCATAAACTATGTCGAGAAATGTCACAGCGGCAGGCAAAAACTGCCTGACGCCGTGACCTCGCCGCTGTCGGTTCGCTCGCTATGAGGAGCGGGCGCGGCCGCGCGCACGGGTCGCGCCCGTGACCACGCCGATGCCAAGCAGGATTACGGCGACGATCGCGACGTAATGCTGCGCGACGTGCATGCTGACGAGAGCCCACGACACGCCGCCAATGAAAATCAGCCAGCCGATCAGATAAATGGCCAAGGTCATCGGATTCTCCTTTCCGCTTTGACGTGCAAGGTTTTTGCGAGAACCGTGCCGCGCGGAAAACGAATCTTTGTCCGGCGCTTATACGATCACGTCCGCGCCATCGGCGGCGGGTTCGGCGTGGCGCTGCGCTTCGCGTCCCGCCCGCGCACGCTGCAGGTCGATCAGCTCGCGGTACGACAGCCATGCGCCCGAACCACCCGATTTCGCCGCATACATCGCGGCATCCGCGTTGAGCAGCAGTGCCTCGGCGGAGTCGCCGTCGGCCGGGAACTGGCTGATGCCGATGCTCGCGCCGACGGCCATCGGCTGATCGCCGATCAGCAGTTCGTCGTCGATCGTCCGCACGATGCGCGCGGCGATCGCGGGCGCGGCTTCGGCGGAACGCTCGCCCTTCACGAGCACGATGAATTCGTCGCCGCCCAGGCGCGCCACGACGTCGCCCGGATGCAGCACTTCCTGCAGACGGCGCGCGACGATCGCGAGCACGTCGTCGCCCACGGAGTGGCCGTATTGATCGTTGATCTGCTTGAAGCGGTTCAGGTCGATGAACAGCACGGCGAGCCGCGCGCCGTTCGCGCGCGCCCGGTCGATCGCTTCCTCCAGCTTCTGCATGAACAGCATCCGGTTGGGCAATCCCGTCAGCCCGTCGTGGCTCGCGAGATGCGTCAGTTCGTGCTGCTTGCTGCGCAGCTCGTCCATCTGCACGCCGATCTCGCCGCGCATGCGCTCGAAGCCGCGCGCAAGCACGCCGATCTCGTCGGTGCGCCGCACGGGCAGCGCGTCCATCGTGTGCTCGGAGAAAAAGTGCGTGGCGGCGTCGGCGAGCGTATGCAACGGACGCGTCAACGCGCGTGCGAACAGAATGGCCAGCAGGATCGCGAACGCGCTGAAGATCAGCACCATCCGCACGATGCTGTTGCCGAGCATGTTCGCGCCGACGAGCACGTCGTGCAGCGGCTTCGCGAGACCGATCACGAGAAAGCGATTGCCCTGCGACTGGCCGAACGGCCGGCGCACGAACGCGAGCACATGGCCGGCCGCCTCGTTCGGCTGCGTGAGGCCATTCAGCAGCACGGGCTGGGCCGACTGCTCGAAGAGAGGCTTTGTCGCCGCGAAGCTGTCCTGCATGAACACGCGCCGGCCCTTGTCGAAACCGAAAGTCTGCGACGGGTCGGGATGCACGAGGAAGTCGCCCCACTCGTTCGCGAGATAGACCTGATAGTCGGTCGGCAGATCGGCTTGCGA
This sequence comes from Paraburkholderia azotifigens, assembly GCF_007995085.1. Classification (GTDB taxonomy): domain Bacteria; phylum Pseudomonadota; class Gammaproteobacteria; order Burkholderiales; family Burkholderiaceae; genus Paraburkholderia; species Paraburkholderia azotifigens. The sequence continues at coordinate 2,675,186 of NZ_VOQS01000003.1, read as the reverse complement.
GAGCCTCAGCAGACTCGCGAGATCGACGTCGATCACGACCACGCCAACCACTTCGCCGCGCGCATCGGCGACAGGCGTGCCGACCCGCAGCGTCGGCTTGCCCTCGGCCGCGTGCGCGCCATGTTCGTGATTGACGGCGATGGGCGAAATGTAGACGCGCCCCGGCGGCAGCGCGAGCGTCTCGAACACGTACGCAAACTGGCGTTTCTCCTGCAGCGCGCTTTCCTGCACGCGCACCGGGCCGCCCGGTTCGCGGTCGATACGGATCAGTTCAAGCCCGTAGAGATTGCGCGCAATAAGGCGCACCTGCAGATACTCGGGATGCTGCGCGATGAAGCTTGCGAACACCTGCGCGAGCCGGTCGCGCATCGCGTTGCCGGGCGATGTGCCGTCGTCGCTCACCGCGACGCTCGCCGCCGAAGGCATCGTCGACAGCACGAGTGCGTCCGCGGCAATGTCGTTGATCGCGACCGTGAAGCGCTGCCCGAGCAGTTCCGTCGACGTAAGCAGACTGCGCTCCGCTTCGTGCACCAGCATGGTCCGGTTCGCGCGATAGGCGTAATACCCCGTCGTGCCCGACGCGAGCACGCCGATCAGCGCGAGCAGCACGGAGAGCTTGAACGTGAGTCCGGGACGCATCATCAGAAACGCTCCGGCCGGTCGCCCGAGACGATGCGGCTCCAGAGCGCCTCGCGCTTCTGGATGTTCTCGACGGGTTCGGTCCACAGAATATGGCTCTTGCCCGTGCTTTCGGGCGGCTCCGTCAGCGTGTTCGCGAGCCCCTGACGTTGCGTGAGCAGGCGGCTGACGTCAGGCTCGAGCATGTAGTTGATCCACGCGAGCGCAAGCGGGCGGTTTGCCGCCGCGCTCGTCATCGACCAGCAGTCGAGCCATGCGAGCACGCCTTCGTCGGGAATCACATAGCCGACATCGGCCCCCGCGCGGCGCAGCAGTTCGAGTTGCTGCGTGCCGTAGTTGCCGAACATCAGCGCGACCTTGTGCTGAACGAAAAACGCCGCGGCTTCTTCGGGCAGGTTGTAGTAGGTCAGCAGATTGCGCCGCAGATCGATCAGCTTGCGCGCGATCGTCTGGATCTGCGCGTTGTTCAGCTGGAACGGATCCGGATAGCCGAGCGCGAGCGCCGTGAACGAGAAGTTGTGCTGCGCGCTGTTGTAGTCGAGCACCTTGCCGCGATAGCGCGGGTTCCACAGTTCGTTCATCGAATGCGGCGCGACGCTGACCTGCTTGCGGTCGTAGATCAGGCCCATCGTCGAGTAGGTGAACGGAATCGCGTAGACGGCGCCGTGTTGCGTGAGTCCGTCGATCGACGACAGCGCGCGGAAGCGCGGCAACTGGCGCTTCGTGTTCGGCAGGCTCGCGAGGTCGAGCGGCGCGAGCAGATTGTCGTGCGCGTAGCGCTGGATTTCAGCCGTGTTGGCCGCCAGCACGTCGAACTGCGGCTGCGTGCCCTGATGCATCTTGTCCCACAGCGCCTCGTCGGAATCGACCAGCGTGACTTCGACTTTCGCGTGATAGCGGTCCTCGAAACCTTTCACGACGTCGGCATCGGCATAGCCCGGCCATGCGAGCACACGCAGCACGTTCTCCGCGGCCGGCGCATGGGCAACCAACATGCAGCAGCCGAGAAAAAGGATGACTGAGTCAAGTAAGCGCTTCGGACGAACAACCGCTCGAACAACCGCTCGCGCGATGCGGGCAACGCTGCCCCGCCGCCAGACACATGCATATGAGTAGCACCACCGCATTTCGTCTGTCCTTGTTGCGATCCGACTTCAATGCATTTCAACGCGCACGCGAGGGGCAGCATCGGCTCGCAGCGCGTCTGCAGACGCGCTCGAAACGGTACGGCACCAGCGGGCACATGCGAGGGAAAACAGTGTTCGGCCGCTTGCGAATAACGCGCGACGTTTTTCTTCAGGAGAAGGAACAGCAGTCTAGCCGAATCGCGTGCGCCAAAATATACCTCGTGTGGTCTACACGCTGATAACGGCTCAGACGGCCGCTTCTTTAACGATTGGGACGCTTCATCTTTTCAAGCAGCGTTTCAAAAAAAACGCCGCGATAAGATGCACGGGCTGCACGGCAAACCATTGCGCGTTTCAAACCGGCGTTTGTTTTTTTCCCTTGTTTTTCAGCGTCATCGTAAGCACCGTTGATGACAGCCGTTCGGGGCGGCCGTGTTTTTGCATGGTCTTGAAACGGCCTGACGGGCAGGCGGCTTACTGGATGGAAGCGACCGCGCGGCCGCCCTTCTGCAGAGTGCCCGCGGGGTGCAGTTCGAAGCAGAAGGTGGTGCCCGCCCCTTCGCGTTCGACGAGGCGAATCTGGCTGCCGTGCAACTGCAACATGCGCTGGACGATCAGCAGGCCCAGCCCGCCGCGATGCGCGCCGCCCGACGTGAACGCGCGCTGGAACAGCCGCGCGCGCACGTCGGCCGACATGCCCGGTCCCGTATCGCTGACCGTCACCGACACCTTGCCGTCGCGCAGCGCGAGGTCGACATCGACGGCGCCGTCGTCCGGCGTGTGACGGATTGCGTTGTCGAGCAGATTGGTCAGCACGCGCTCGATCATGCCGAGATCGGCCGTCACGTTCGGCAGACGCGGCGCGATGTCCGCGCGCAAGCGGATGCGCCGCGCTTCCGCCGGCAACTCGAATTTCTGGAACACGTCCTGCAGCAGATCGATGAGCGAGAAGTCTTCGAGCGCGAGTTGCACGTTGCCGTGTTCGAGCCGCGCGAGTTCGAACAGCGACTGCGCGAGCCGCCCCACTTTCACGCTCTGCGCGAGGGCGATCGCCAGGTAGCGCTTGCGCTCGGCGTCGCTCAACGAATCCGCTTTCATCGACAGCGTTTCGAGGTAGCCATGCAGCGATGTCAGCGGGGTGCGCAGATCGTGCGAAATGTTCGCCACCAGTTCGCGCCGCTCCTGGTCCTGCCGCGTCAGTTCGCGCCACTGCTGGCCGATGCGTTCGGCCATCTGCGCGAACGTCGATTCGAGCGTCGCGATCTCGTCGCGTGAATTGAGTGCGGCGACGCGCGCCGGATTGGGCACGGCGAGCGGCGTAGCCGGTTCGCCGTTCGCGTCGAACTGGCGCATCGCATCGGTGAGACGGCGCAGCGGCCGCGTGATCAGCCCGAACGCCATCAGGCCCGCGACGAGACCCAGCAGCGCGACAACGGCCATCGACCATAACGTGGTGCGCAACACCGAACTCGCCGCGACGCGCGCCGCGAGTTCGTCGTGCGCTTCGCCCTGCAGCACGACGTACAGGTATTCGGGCGGCCGCTTGCCTGCGTCGTGCGGCAGCAGCGCCGCGCTGAACACCTTGCGGCCGTCGATGCTGCGCGGGTCGTCGCCGAGGATCGGCAGCGGATCGCCCGCGATGAACTGCCGGACGGGCCGCACGTCGACCTGCATCCGCTTCAGGTGGCCAGCGGGCGCGTCGTCGCCTTCGATATGGCCGTTCTGATCGAGCAGATACACCTCGACGCTCGGATTGACGACCATCAACTGGCCGAATATCTCCCGCAGGGCCGCCTTGCGCGAGCCGTCGCCGCTGTCATCCGACAAGGCCGGATTGCGCGCGATATGCGACGCGAGATCGCGCGACAGGCTTTGAATGACTTCCTTTTCGTGCAGATCGCTGGAACGGATCTGCAGCCACGCCGACGCGCCGCAGCACGCAAGCAGCAGCACCGAAAACACCAGCGACAGCCGCTGCGTCAATGACAGGTTCACGACGCTTCTCCCTCATGCGCAGCAGGATCGGCGACGAACTTGTAGCCGCGTCCCCAAACCGTCAGGATGCGCGCCGGCTGCGCGGGGTCGTCCTCGATCTTCGCGCGCAGCCGGTTGATGTGCGTGTTGACGGTGTGCTCGTAGCCCTCGTGCTGATAGCCCCACACGGCGTTGAGCAGATCCATCCGCGAAAACACCTTGCCCGGACGGCTCGCAAAGAAATACAACAAATCGAATTCGCGCGGCGTCAGCTCGATCCGCTTGCCTTTCGCGGTCGCTTCGCGCGTAAGCGGGTCGATGAACAGCCCCGCGAGATTCAGGCTGCCCGCTTCCATGCGCGCGTCTTTCGCCATCGCGTCGGCGCGCCGCAGCAGCGCCTTCACGCGCGCAACCAGTTCGAGCACGGAGAAAGGTTTCGCGAGATAGTCGTCCGCGCCGAGTTCGAGCCCGAGTATGCGGTGCACTTCGCTCGAACGCGCGCTCGTGATGATGATGGGCGTATAGCGCGCCATCGCGCGGGCGCGGCGGCAGATCTCCAGCCCGTCGACGCCCGGCAGCATCAGGTCGAGGATCAGCGCGTCCCAGTTGCCCTGCTCCAGCAGCCGCAGCCCTTCGTTGCCGTCGGCGCTATGGACGACTTCGTAGCGCTCGTCCCGCAGGTGCAGGCTCAGCACATTCGCAATGTCGACATCGTCTTCGACGATCAGTACGCGCTTCGGATGATCCATCGGCTCGCTTGAAATGAGTGGATTAAACGCCGTCATGCCGCGTTTATAGCCCTGACATTGTGCAGAATTTTCGGCCGCCGGGTTATCACAATTAATTTAAGTTTCCGTGAGGACGCCGCGATCACGGCGGACTTACGCTACGGCCACGTTCAATCGAGTCGCACGAAGGAGCACACGATGAAAAGCCGCAGGCAGTTCCTGTTGACGGGCGGCAGCGCGCTGGCGGCGCTGGCTTCCCTCATGCACTGGCGCGCGTTCGCCGCTGGCGCGTCAGACGCCCCGCAAGCAACGGACACGGCCGCCGCGCGCTTCGAAGTCACGCGCACCGACGCGCAATGGCGCGCGGCGCTGACGCCCGCGCAGTACCACGTGCTGCGCGAGGAAGGCACCGAGCGTCCGTTCAGCAGTCCCCTCAACGACGAGCATCGCAGCGGTGTGTTCGCCTGCGCGGGATGCAGCCTCGAACTCTTTTCGTCGCGCACGAAGTTCGACAGCCACACGGGCTGGCCGAGCTTCTGGGCGCCGCTCGATCACGCCGTCGCGACACGCGAGGACGGCTCGTGGGGCATGGTGCGCACGGAAGTCCACTGCCGGCGCTGCGGCGGCCATCTCGGTCACGTGTTCGACGACGGCCCGAAACCGACGGGCCTGCGCTACTGCATGAACGGACTCGCGATGACCTTCACGCCGCGTGCAGCCTGACGCCTTCGTTTTTTTCGCACGATCAACCATCAAACGATCATGTTACTCATCGTCCTCGCTTACCTCGGCGGCGCGCTCACGATCCTGAGTCCGTGCATTCTGCCCGTGCTGCCCTTCGTCTTCGCGCGCGCCGACCAGCCGTTCGTGCGCTCCGGCCTGCCGCTGCTCGGCGGCATGGCGCTCACGTTCGCGCTCGTCGCGACACTGGCAGCCGTGGGCGGCGGCTGGGTCACGCAGGCCAACCAGTACGGCCGCTGGATCGCGATCGTGCTGCTCGGCGTGTTCGGCCTGACGCTGCTGCTGCCGCGTCTCGCCGACCGGCTGATGCATCCCCTCGTCAGCGCGGGCAACCGGCTGTCCGAGCTTGCACAGGCCGACGGGCAAAGGTCGCGCATGAGCTCGTCGTTTCTGCTCGGCATCGCGACGGGCCTGCTGTGGGCCCCGTGCGCGGGCCCGATTCTCGGCCTCGTGCTCACGGGCGCCGCGCTGCGCGGCGCGAGCGTCGGCACGACGGTGCTGCTGCTCGCCTATGCGGCGGGCGCGGCGACTTCGCTGGCGATTGCGCTGCTGATCGGCGGACGGGTCTTCGCGGCGATGAAGCGCTCGCTCGGCGCGGGCGAATGGGTGCGGCGCGGCATCGGCGCGGCGATGCTGTGCGGCGTCGTGGCGATCGCGCTCGGCGTCGACACGGGCGTGCTGACGAAGGTCTCGACGGTCGCGACTAGCGGCATCGAGCAGCATCTCGTCGACAGGCTGTCGCCGCCGAAACCGTCCAGCGACGAAGCGACGATGTCCGCGAACGCGCCTGCGCTGAAGCCGGCCGCCGACGCCGCGCCGCCCGCGGGCACGATGATGCGCGCCTCGACGGCCGCCGCGCCGCTGCCCGTCGAAGGCACGCTGCCGCCGCTGACGGGCGCCGTCCAGTGGCTCAATTCGCCGCCGCTCACGGCTGAGCAGCTGCGCGGCAAGGTCGTGCTGATCGACTTCTGGACGTACTCGTGCATCAACTGCCTGCGCACGCTGCCGTATGTGAAAGCGTGGTCGCAGAAGTATCGCGACATGGGCCTCGTGGTGATCGGCGTGCACGCGCCCGAATTTGCATTCGAGCGCAATATCGACAACGTGAAGAAGGCGTCACACGATCTCGGCGTCGATTACCCGATCGCGATCGACAACAACTACGCGATCTGGCGCGCGTTCGGCAACCAGTATTGGCCCGCCCACTATTTCGTCGATGCGCAGGGCCGCATACGCCATCACCACTTCGGCGAAGGCGAGTACGAGCAGTCGGAAAAAGTGATCCAGCAACTGCTGGCGGAAGCGGGCCATCCCGAAGCGGCTCGAGTGGCGACGGGTCTCGAACAGCACGCGAAAGGCGTCGAAGCGGCCGCCGACGGCAACGACATGATGTCGCCGGAAACGTACATCGGCTACACGCGCGCCGAGAACTTCATGTCGCCGGGCGGCGAAGCGCCGAACCGCGTACACGCCTACACCGCGCCGTCGAGCCCCGACGTCAACGACTGGGGACTCGCGGGCACGTGGAAAGTGGGCGCCGAGCATGCGACGCTCGCCGCGCCGGACGGACGCATTGTCTACCGCTTCCATGCACGCGACCTGCATCTCGTGCTCGGGCCGGGCGCGGGCGGCAAGCCGGTGCACTTCCGCGTGACGATCGACGGCGCCGCGCCCGGCGATGCACGCGGCACCGACGTGAGCGCCGACGGTACGGGCGTCGTCACGGAGCAGCGGCTGTATCAGCTCGTGCGGCAGACGGGCAACGTGACCGACCACACCTTTGCGATCGAGTTTCTCGATCCCGGTGTCGAGGCCTACGCATTCACTTTCGGTTAATCGCCAGTTTAGTTATTCGAGGACCACACATCGTGAACAAGACACTCATCGCAAACGCATTCGGCTGGACGCGCACATCGACGGGACGCATCGCAACGTGTATCGCAATTGGCGCGGGCGCGATCGCCTGGCAGCACGTCGCGTCGGCGGAACAGGCGGTGCGGATTCCCGCGCCCGCGCAGGACGAAAAAGTGGGCGCCACGCACACGGAAACAGCCGTCTTCGCAGGCGGCTGCTTCTGGGGCGTGCAGGGCGTGTACGAGCACGTGAAAGGCGTGCAACAGGTCGCGTCCGGCTACGCAGGCGGCGCCGCGAACACCGCGCAATACGAGACCGTCAGCGAGGGCGACACGGGGCACGCGGAATCGGTGCGCATCACCTACGACCCGACGCAGATCACGTACGGCCGTCTGCTGCAGATTTTCTTTTCGGTCGCGCATAACCCGACGCAGCTCAACTACCAGGGCCCCGATCACGGCACGCAATATCGCTCCGCTGTGTTTCCGCAGAACGCCGAACAGCGCGCGATCGCGCAGGCGTATATCGCGCAGCTGGGCAAGGCGAAGGTATTCAACGCGCCGATCGTGACGAAGATCGAGGACTTCAAGGGCTTCTATCCCGCCGAGCAGTATCACCAGAACTATCTGGTGCTGCATCCCGATTCGCCGTACATCGCGATCAACGATCTGCCGAAGATCACCTACCTGAAGCAGATGTTCCCGGATGTCTTTCGCAACGACCCGGTTTTGCTGAAGGCGTCGGCTTCGTAAGATGCGGCGTCAGCTGCCCACGGCCTCGGCGATCCGCTTGCACAGCGCCTTGTCGGGATACGGGCCGGTGCCTGCGCGCACGTTGTCGGCCATATATTCCGGGCGGCCCGTGCCCGGAATCACGACGCTCACGGCCGGTTGCGCGAGCACGAATTTCAGCAGGACCTGCGCCCACGTCGTGCAGCCGATCTCGCCCGCCCACGCGGGCAGCGGCGTCTTGCCGACCCGCGACAGCAGCCCGCCGCCGCCGAACGGCTGATTGATCACGACGCCGATGCCCAGATCGTGCGCGAGCGGCAGGATGCGCTGTTCGGCATCGCGGTCGTCGGCGGCGTAGTTGATCTGCACGAAGTCGGGCTTCTCGCTGTGCATCACGCCCGCTACCTCCTCGAACGCGCTCGACGTGTAGTGCGTGATGCCGATATGGCGCACGCGCCCGCGCGCTTTCCAGTCGCGCAAAGTGGCAAGCTGTGTTCGCCAGTCGACGAGGTTGTGCACCTGCATCAGATCGATGCGCGGCTGCTGCAGGCGGCGCATCGACTGCTCCATCTGCGCGATGCCCGCTTCGCGTCCTTGCGTCCACACCTTGGTCGCGACGAACGCCTTGCCGTGCGCATCGAGCCGTGTGAGCAGCGTGCCCGCGACCGCTTCGGACGAACCGTACATCGGCGACGAATCGATGACCGAGCCGCCTGCCGCGAACAGCACGTTCAGCACCTCGGCGAGCCGTGCCTGGCCTTGCGGATCGTCGCCGACATCGAACGTGCGCCACGTGCCGCAGCCGACGACGGGCAATGGCTCGCCCGTCGACGGAATCTTGCGGGTTTCCATGCGCGGCAATGGCTTGTCCTGTGCCTCCACGAGCGACGCGGCCGAGAGCGCAAGCGGCATCATCAGCGCGCTTCTCAGGAAGCCGCGACGCGACGGCGATTCAAAGGGATGGGACATGGGCCAGAACCACGTCAGCCAGGCCGCCGCACGATGAAATCGATCTCGACGAGCGCGTCGCGCGCGAGCCCCGTCACGCCGACGCAGGTCCGCGCGGGCAAACGTCCCGGCGGGAAATGCGCGGCGTAGACGGCATTCATCGTCGCGTAGTCGCGCTTGAATTCGGTGAGGAAGATGCGCGCCGACACGACGTGTTCGAGCCCGAGACCGATGCCCTTGAGCACCAGCACCAGGTTATCCATCACGCGTTTGGTCTGCGCGGCAACGCCTTCGGGCAAAGGCGCCGCGTCGTCGCCGGGCAGCGTCGGCATCTGGCCCGTGACGAACACCCAGCCGCCCGATTCCGTCGCGTGTGAAAACGGGCCGACGGGCGTCGGCGCGCCCTCGACCATCCAGAACTGCGTGGTTTCGCTCATCTGTTGAAACTCCGTGGACTTCGCATCGATCGATTGAAAACTTGCGTCGACTGCACGCGTGAAGGCATACCTTAACGCGCTTCGTGCAGCCTTGCATGAAGCTGCTGCGCGTGCAGCGAGCCATCGTCGCCGGACAAAATCACGGGCGCAAAAAAAAAGCGCGCTCTTTTACGAAGCGCGCTTTTTCGCGGGACTGCCGGTGCGAAACGCTATCAGGCGTTGCTCTGCCCCGCAGGACGGCACGATGCGCGGCGGCGCGCCGGTTTCGGCGCATCGGCCACATCCAGCACGTCGCGCCACCAGCGCTCGCCGCGATGCGGCGCGCTGAGATCGAGCCGCTCGCCCATGCGCGGCGTCGCCAGCGCGATGCCGTGCGCGGCGGCCAGCCCCACCACGCGCTCGAACGGCTCCTGCCAGCGATGCATCGCCAGATCGAATGTGCCGTTGTGGATCGGCACCAGCCAGCGTCCGCGCAGATCGATATGCGCCTGCACGGTATGGTCGGGCTGCATGTGGACGTACGGCCATTGCGCGTCGTACGCGCCCGTCTCCATCAGGGTCACGTCGAACGGGCCGAGCCGCTCGCCGATCGCCCTGAAGCCGTCGAAGTAGCCGGTGTCGCCGCTGAAGAACACGCGCAGATCGCCGTCGACGATCACCCATGACGCCCACAGCGTGCTGTTGCCGTCGAACAGGCTGCGCCCCGAGAAATGCTGCGCCGGGGTTGCCGTAAACTGCACGCCCTCGATCTCGACGCCCTGCCACCAGTCGAACTGACGCACCTTCGACGCATTCACGCCCCACTCGATCAGCCGGTCGCCGACGCCAAGCGGCGTCAGGAACACGCCCGTCGTATCGGCAAGTGCGAGCACCGTCTCGCGGTCCAGATGGTCGTAGTGATCGTGCGACAGGATCACGCCGCGCAACGGCGGCAAATCTTCGCGCGCGATGGGCGGCGCATGAAAACGCTTCGGGCCCATCCGTTTGAACGGCGACGCACGCTCCGCGAACACGGGATCCGTCAGCCAGAACTGGCCGCGCAGCTTGAGCAGCATCGTCGAATGGCCGAGCCGGAACAGGCTGCCGTCGGGCGCGGCATCGAGATCCGCGCGCGTCAGCGGGTCCACGGGCAGTTCGGCCGACGGCATCGTGCCGTCGGGCTTGTTGAACAGCACATTCCACGCGATGCGCAGCGTCTTGCCAAAGCCCTCCACCGGGCGCGGCTTCACGTTGCGAAAGCGCTCGCCGTCGTGCTGCGGCGACGCGCTGGACAGCTCGCGGCTGCGCTGCGCCGCCACGAATCCCAGAATCTGACTAATGTTGCCGATGATCGATTTCATGCGTAGCGTCGCCCGAGACGGAAGGTAGACTGCACAGTGTAGTTTATTAACTCAAAAAGTAAACCCGGCGGTGTAAAATTAAAAGATGCACGACAGCACCACACTTCCCCGTCTGACCGATCGCAAGCGCGCGGCCGTGATCGAAGCGGCCATCGACGAATTTCGCGCCTCCGGTTTCGACGCCACCAGCATGGACCGCATCGCGGCGCGCGCGAGCGTGTCGAAGCGCACGGTCTACAACCACTTCCCCAGCAAGGAAGCGCTGTTCGCGGCGATCCTCCAGCAACTGTGGGACGCGAGCAAGGCGGGCGACGCGCCCGGTTATCGCGCCGACCAGCCGCTGCGGCCGCAGTTGATCGATCTGCTCGCGCAAAAGCTGCGCCTCATGAACGACGAGGCGTTCATGTCGCTGGCGCGCGTGGCCATCGCGGCGGGCATTCATTCTCCCGAGCGCGCGCGGGACATGGTGGCGCGCATCGGTGAGCGCGAGGAAGGCTTGACCGTCTGGATTCGCGCGGCCTGCGCAGACGGCAGACTCGATACGCCCGACCCGGCGTTCGCCGCGCAGCAATTGCACGGTCTCGTGAAAGGATTCGCGTTCTGGCCGCAGGTGACGATGGGGCAGCCGCCGTTATCGGCGGACGAGCAGACGGCGGTTGTGCAAACCTCGGCGGATATGTTTCTGGCGCGCTACGAAGTCAAGACGAAAAACCCTCCCTGAGCGACGCGCCGCGCGTCATTCGCGTTCGCGTGACACCAGCCCCGCCAGCCCCGCCAGCGTATCGCCGAACCCGCCCCGCACCTTCGACGCCATCCGCGCGCTCGTCACCACGCGCGGCGCCGCGCTCCACGCGATGCGCGCGCCCGTCTCGACCAGCAGCCCCACCAGCGCGACATCCTCGCTGCACGCCAGCGGCGGAAAACCGCCCGCGCGGCAATACGCGAGGGCCGACACGCCGAGATTGGCCCCATGCACATGCCGGTGTCCATCGGCGTGCATGTAGGCGCGATAGAACGCGTCGCGCGTCAGTTCGTCGTGCTCGCGCCAGTCGTCGACGATCACGGGACCGCACACCGCTTCCGCATTGAGCGCGAGCTGCGCGACGAGCCAGTCGGGCGCGACGCGGCTGTCGGCATCGGTGAATGCGAGCCAGCGCACGCCCTGCTCCAGCAACGCCGCCGCGCCCGCCGCACGCGCCTTGCCGACGTTGCGCACGTCGAGCGACAACGCGTGCGTATCGAAACAGCGCGCAATCGACGCCGAGCGGTCCGTGCAGCTGTCGAGCGCCACGACGATTCTCACGAGTTCGCCGCGCAGTTCCGGATGTGCGGCCGCGATGCGCGCCGCCTGCAGACAATCGGCGAGCAGTTCTTCCTCGTCGTGCGCGGGAATCACGATGCCGATCATGCAAGCCCCTCGCATTGCGCGACCGACTGTCCGTCCTTCGACCACACGTCGAGCAGCAGATCGTGCTCGGCATGCCGGACGATGCGGTTCAGGGGAGGCAGCGCGTCGAAGGTCGCGTGCACGTCGTCGGCCGTTTGCAGCTTGCCTTCGAACGGATGCCGCCAGTGACACGCGACCAGCGTGCCGTCGTCCGTCAGCGAGGCGCACGCGCGCTGCGCGAGTTCCGCCGTAGCTTCGCGCGACAGGTAGTAGCACAGCTCGCCGATCACGATCAGATCGAAGCGCGCGTCGGGCCATTGCTCGGGAATCGCGCGCTGCTCGAACGTGACGTTGTGCCTGCCGGCGAGACGTTCGCGCGCCAGATGCACCGCGCGCCCGCTGATATCGCACACGTGCAGGCTCTCGCAACGCTGCGCGAGCAGCGCCGACAGTTCGCCGTTCGAGCACGCGGGCTCGAAGCCTGACCGGTAGCATTCGCGCGGCAGCGCCGCGACCGTCAGCAGACGCTTGCGGCGCTCGTACCAGCTCGCGCGATAGTCCCAGGGATCGTCGTCCTGGCGGTACAGATCGTCGAAATAGGCGGAGGGAAATGACATGCGCGCGCCGCCTCAGCGTCTGCCCAGATTCCAGGGCTGGTCCATGCCTTTGCCTTTGCCGTTCCCGTCGTTCTCGTCGTTCCCGTCGAGCAGTGTCTGCCCGAGCGCGCATTCGTCGCGCTCCGCATGGCTCTGGCGCAGGAACACGGGCAGATCGGCGATCGCGTGGGCAAACCACGCGTCGGTGCAGAACGGTACGGCGCCGAGTGCGCGCGACACATGCTCCATCACCTGCGCCGCCGCCTGCTCGACGGCGACGCGCACGCGCAGCGCGCATTGCTGCGCGTCCTCGCGAGGATGCGCGTCGATCCACGCCGCCGACTCGCGCAGCAACGCGGCCACCGCTGACAGTTCGGCATCGGCGGCGCCGAGATGCGCGCAGGCATGCGGGTTCGCGTGACGCCTGACGCTGTCGCGCAGAATCGACGCGAGCGCGGCCGCGCAGCCGTACCAGCACGCGGCGATGCCCGCCCCGCCATGCCAGAAGCCCGGACGCGACAGATACGCGCCCGCATCGCCGATCTGCACGGCGCGCGCGCCATCGAAGCTCACGTTGCTCGTGCCCGTTGCGCGCATGCCGACGGCCTCCCAGCCGGCAGGATCGATCGAGACGGAAGGTTGCGACAGTTCGACGGCAGCCAACACTGGCTCGTCGTCTCGCCATGCTGTAACCAACGCATGCGAGACGTGCGGCGCGCCCGAGCACCACGGCTTCGTGCCTTCGAGCGACAACACAACGCCGTCGTCGGACACATGTGCGATCAGCTTCGCGTTCGGCGGTTCGGCGGCCCAGACGGCCCAACTGCCGTCGTCGGCGAGTTCGGCGCGATCCAGTTCCGCGAGAATCGCCAGCGCATCGGTATGCGCTTCGTAAAGCTTGACCAGCGACAGATCGCACGCGGCGACGGCCGCGAGTCCGCGCCAGCGCGTCGCCGTTTCGCCGCGGCCCGGCAGCGGCAGCCAGTCCATGCCGCGGCCGCGCAACGCATCGAGCGTGGCCGCGCGGCTCGCCGAGGCTTCGTCGCCATAGCGCACGCCCGCCAGATATCGCTCGAGCGCCGGGACGAGTGCATAGCGCCGCGGCTCGATGTCGGCGTCCGGTTCCTCGTCGTTCAGACGCAGTCCGCTGTTGATGTACCACGCAGCGGGCGCGGCGCGCCGCAGGGGATCGTGGCCGAGATCGTTCATGCGTTGCTCCTTGATGAGGGCCTGCGAAGGCCGAAGGCATCTGCCCGTTGCTGATGGTTGCTGACGGTTGCTGATGGTTGTGCTGCGGGTGGCTGCGGGTTGCTGTGTTACTGCGCCGCCAACGGTGCGCACGCTTGCGAGCGACGATGCAAGCGACGTGCCCATGTCTCGCGATGCATTTCGTGCGCGCGCTTCCCTTGCGCGCACGAATCCATTCGCGACGCTACGCTAGACGGCATGGCGATTGCGGTCCGGAAGGGACCGACGCGGCAGATGCGCCTCCCGCACACGGCTCCCCGACTTCCCTGCGCTGCCGATCCCGACGAGGACAACGATGACCACCAACACAAAGCTGCAAAGAGCTGCCCGGCTCTCCGATCTCGCTGACGACGGCATGAAGCGCATCGAACTGGACGGCACGCCGATCCTGCTGATACGTCGCGGCGGCGCGGTGCATGCGTATAGCGCGGACTGTCCGCATGCGGGCGCGCCGCTCGAACAGGGCGCGCTGTGCGATGACCGGCTTGTCTGCCCCTGGCACAAAGGCACCTTCGACGTCGCGACGGGTGCGCTCGTCGAACCGCCTGCGCTGCTGCCGCTGACGCGTTATCCCGTACGTATCGAACACGACGACGTACTGGTCGGCAGTACGCCCGAACCGTCGAAAACAGCCACGGCAACGGCCGCCGACAAGCGCACGTTCGCGATCGTCGGCGCGGGCGCAGCGGGCGCGGCCGCTTGCGCCGCGCTGCGGGAAGCGGGTTTCGCGGGACGCATCGTGCTGATCGATCGCGAGCCGCGCACGCCGTACGACCGCACCGTGTTGAGCAAATTCGTGCCGTCCGGCGAGATGCCTGTCGAAGACATTCCGCCCCTCTTGCCGGACGACTTCTTCGCGACGCATGGCATCGACAGGATCCAGGCCGAAGTTACGGCGCTGGATGCGAAAGCGCGCCGCATCGATATCGGCAGCGCGCCGTCGATTCGCTACGACGCGGCGCTCGTCGCCACGGGCGGCATCCCGAAGCGGCTGTCGCTGCAAGGCAGCGAGGCGGACCACGTCAAGCCGCGCATCCGGCTGCTGCGCGATCGCGACGACGCGCGGCGCCTCGTCGAAGCAGCAACGCAAGGCGAACACGCACTCGTGCTCGGCGCGAGCTTCGTCGGCCTGGAGGTTGCGTCGGCGCTGCGCGAGCGCAAGCTGCGCGTGACGGTCGTGTCGCCGGGCAATGTGCCGTTCGAGAAGCAGTTCGGTCCCGAACTCGGCAGGCTGTTCATGCGGCTGCACGAAGCGCATGGCGTGAAGGTACGCATGGGCCATCACGCGCGCGCCGTCGAGCGAGGCGATGCAGACGGCGCACTGCGCGTGACGCTCGACAATGGCGACACCGTGCCGTGCGACTTCATCGTCGCGGGGATCGGCGTGACGCCTGCGACGGATTTTCTCGAAGGCGTCACGCGCAACGACGACAAGAGCGTCAATGTCGATACGTCGATGCGCGTGACGGACGGCCTCTATGCAGCGGGCGATATCGCGCGCTTCGAATTGCAGGCGCCCGTCAGCGGGCGCGTGCGGATCGAGCACTGGCGCGTCGCGCAGCAGCACGCGCGCATCGCCGCGCACGCGATGCTCGGCATGCCGCCGAAAGAGCCGCTGGTGCCGTTTTTCTGGACCTATCACTTCGGCAAGACATTCGAGTATGTCGGTCACGCGAAGCACTGGGACGACACGAAATTCACGGGCACGCCCGATACATTCGAATTCATCGCGCTGCTGGGCGAAAAAGGAAGACTGGTCGCAGCAGTCGGATGCAACCGCGAGAAGCAGATGGGTATGCTGGCGGAAGCGCTGCGCAAACCTTTGAGTCTCGCCGATGCGGCGAAGATTGCCGGGTCGGCATGAAGCGCTTTGAAGCAGCGTTGAAGCAGCGGGTTTGAAGCAGCAGGTTTGAAAGCGGGTTTGAAGCGGCAGGTTGAACTTGAGCAGGCCGCGCATCGCACGATCTCATGCGATGCGCGGCTCGCGCGTCCTTCGTCAACTGTTGTGCGAGGGACTGCCACCCGCTCCCGGCGGCTCCGGCCGATCGCCGCTGCCGAGCGGCACCTCGGCCGTTTGCTTCGCATGCGGATTCGAACGGGGCGGATTCGTGGCCTTCATCGTTTCCGTCGGCTCGCCTGGCTCGGTTGTAGTGGCCGTCTTGCGCCCATCGTCCTGCTTGCCGGGCTGCCTGTCAGTCTGTTTCTGCTCCATCTCTATTCTCCCTTCGTGTCACCGCTCAGGCGCGCGGTTCAGAACCGGTTGATCCTGAAGTCGCCCGCCAGCGCAGTGGTATTGCGCCGTTGCCTCAGCTTCTCGAACTCCACCGCGATGCGCGTCGGCGAATGACGCTTCTGCACCACGTCCCACTGCCTGTACGCATCGAACGCTGCGTCGTCGAACGACACCGCCACCGACGCGCGTTGCCCGTCCGCATCGACGCCGATATACAGCATGCCGTTGCTCAATTCCTCGATCCGGAACGCAACACGCTGTGCCTCGAAATAGCGGCCGAGCGTTTCGGCGATATCGCGCCCGTCGCCCGGCATCACTGCGATCGTCATGAACATGCCTGCTGGATGAATTCGCGCTCTGCATGCAACACGGGCTGGAAGATCTACATGCAG
This sequence comes from Paraburkholderia azotifigens, assembly GCF_007995085.1. Lineage (GTDB taxonomy): Bacteria > Pseudomonadota > Gammaproteobacteria > Burkholderiales > Burkholderiaceae > Paraburkholderia > Paraburkholderia azotifigens. The sequence continues at coordinate 2,658,811 of NZ_VOQS01000003.1, read as the reverse complement.
GCCTGAAAGGTTTGCAGGGCCGCCTCTCGGACACCTCCCGAACGCCGCGCGCATCGGCATGCCGTTCGTTGTTCGTGTCGAGTCACGGCTGGCGTTGTCCGCCCTGATGCTGCGGCGGCTTCTGGTTTTGCTGCTGCTGTCCGCCGTCGCGGTTCGGCTGATGCGGGGTGGCGGGATGATCCGGTTGCGCCTTTTGCGTGCTCATCGATTGCTTCATGGTCAATGTCCTCTGTGGGTACGGTTTGGGTCGAACGCTTCGGGTTGAACACATGTCGCGCGGCGCGCGGCACGCTTGTCTGACCGACGCGGCAAGCGGCGTTCCCGTTGCAAGGAACATCGTTTGCTGACCGTCTGACCGTATGTGACCGTATGTAAGCGATGGCTTCTTTCTTGCGACCGCAACGAGAAGCACACCTGGCCGATGACGCACAATCCAACTCACGCGGGCACCGAGGCGGGCACCGAGGCCGCCACCCGCGCACCGACAGCGACGCCGCCCACTCGAACCGCGCCGGGTCTGTTGCGCCTGAATCGCACCTGCGAGCGCAAGGAGCACGCGCATCATTTCCGTGTCCTGATCGATGCGGCCGAGTATTTCGAAACGCTGCGCGCCGCGATGATCCGCGCGCGCCACAGCATCTATATCGTCGGCTGGGACATCGACAGCCGTCTTCAACTCGTGCCCGGCGGCGCGCCCGACGGTCTGCCTGCGCAGCTCGCCGACTTTCTTTGCGCGCTCGCGCAAGCGAACCGCCATTTGCGCATCTACGTGCTCGCATGGGACTTCGCGATGCTCTATGCGTTCGAACGCGAATGGCTGCCCGTGTACAAGCTCGGCTGGCGCACGCATCGGCGCATCCGCTTCCGGCAGGACGGACGGCATCCGCTCGGTGCGTCGCACCACCAGAAGATCGTCGTGGTGGACGACGGGCTCGCGTTCGTCGGCGGCATCGACCTGACGCGCTCGCGCTGGGATACGCCCGAGCATCATCCTCACGCGCCGTTGCGGCGCAATGCGGGTGACACGCCGTATCAACCGATGCACGACGTGCAGGCGATGTTCGACGGCCCGGCTGCGCATGCCGTGAGTCTGCTCGTGCGCGAGCGCTGGCGCCACGCGACAGCCAAAGCAATCGACGCCGCGCCCGGCTCGACTTCGCTCGCGCACGACGCCGGCATCTGGCCCGCCGATATCGCAGCCGACATAGAACAGGTCGAACTCGGCATTTCGCTGACGCAACCGGCCTTCGAAGGACGGCCGCTCGTCGAGCAGATCCAGCAGCTGTATGTCGATGCGATCGCGTCCGCGAAACACAGCATCTACATCGAAAACCAGTACTTCACGGCAAGCCGTGTCGGCGCCGCGCTCGCTGCGCGTCTCGCCGACGCCGACAGTCCCGATATCGCCGTCGTCGGACCTGAAAGAACGAGCGGCTGGCTGCAGGAAGCGACGATGGGCGTGCTGCGCGCGCGTCTGCATGGCTTGCTCAAACAGGCGGACGGACAGGGACGCTACGCGCTGTATGCGCCGACTACGGGCGGCGGCATGAGCGGCACAATGAGCGGCACCGTAGGCGGCACGCGTGGCCAGTTCATCAACGTGCACAGCAAACTGATGACTGTCGACGACGACGTGCTGATCGTCGGCAGCGCAAATCTCAACAATCGCTCGATGGTGCTCGACACCGAATGCAATATCACGCTCGCAGCGCGCGGCGATCCGCGCGTGCAGCGAGCGGTGGCGTCGGTGCGCAACCGGTTGCTGGCCGAGCATCTCGATGTCTCGCCCGCCGATGTGCAAGCCGCGCTCGGCACGCAGCGTCTGAACGAAGCCATCGCACAGTTGCGTCATGGCGAACGCACGCTGATACCGCTCGATCCCGTCGTGTCCGGCGATCTCGAAGACCTTGCGTCGCATGTATCGGTGCTCGATGCCGAAGCGCCCGTCGCGCCGCACGAACTCGTGCGGCACTTTCTGCCCGAAGAGCGCAGCCGTCCGCTGACGGGCAAGCTGCTCGCGCTCGGCACGCTCGCGCTGGTCGTCGTCGCGCTCGCCGTGCTGTGGCGCTTCACGCCGCTGCGCGACGCCGTCAGCTTCGCGACGCTCGTGCACGGCGCGCAGCGCGTGCACGCCGCGCCGCTCGGGCCGTTTGCGATCGTCGCGCTGTACGCGATCGCCGCGAGCGTGTCGGTGCCCGTCCCGCTGCTGATCGCTGCGAGCGGCTTCGTGTTCGGTGCGCTGTGGGGCAGCGCGTACGCGTTCGCGGGGACGATGACCTCTGCGTGCATCACGTACTATGCGGGCGCATCGCTCGGTCACGATACCGTGCGCAAGCTCGCAGGCAGCCGCATCAACCGGGTCAGCGAAAAGCTCGGCAAAAAGGGCTTGGTCGCCGTCGTCATTCTGCGCGTCGTGCCCGTTGCGCCGTTCACGATCATCAACCTCGCTGCAGGCGCGTCGCATATCAGCCTGCGCGACTATCTCGCGGGCACCGTGCTCGGCATGACGCCCGGCATCGTCCTCGCGACGACGTTCGCCCATCAGCTGGTGGCGGCCGTCCGCCATCCGTCGATGACAGGCCTTGCACTCGTCGCACTGATCGGCGCCGCGCTCGTGGGTCTGTCCGTTGCCTTGCAACGCTTCTTTGCGCGGCGCTCATGAACGATCCGGGCCTGTCTTCCCTGCAGGAGCGGATCGCGGCCGACGATGTCCGTGCGTTGCGCATCGCCACGTACAACATCCACGGCACGATCGGCACGGACGGGATCGCCGCGCCGGAGCGGACCGCCCACGTGATCCGCGAACTCGACGCCGATATCGTCGCGTTGCAGGAAGTCCCGTTGGGCGGCAGTTTTGCGCCGAATGCGCTGCCCGTCTTGCGCGAAATGACAGGGATGAATGCCGTCGCAGGACCGACGCTCGATACGCCCGAACGCCGCTATGGCAACGCGATCCTGAGCCGCCTGCCCATCTGCGCGACGCGTGCGCTCGATCTGTCGTTCGGCACGCGCGAAGCGCGCGGCGCGCTCGACGTCGATGTGCAAACGGATGGCCGGGGCACGGCGCTGCGTGTCGTCGCGACGCATCTGGGACTGTCGGCGCGCGAACGGCGCGCGCAGATCCGCGCGCTGATCTCCGCTTTCGATACGCCCCGCATGCCCGTGCTGCTGATGGGCGACATCAACGAATGGTTCGTCTGGGGCCACGCGCTGCGCATGCTCGTCACCCATTTTCAGGCGGCGCCCGCGCCGCGCACATTCCCGTCGCGGCTGCCCGTGTTCGCGCTCGACCGCATCTGGATGCACCCCTCCGACCGCCTGCTCGATGTGCAGGTGCACGGCAGCATGCGCGCGCGTGTCGCATCGGATCATTTGCCGCTGGTCGCGCGGATCGCGCGGGAGCATTATTAGTAGTTCGCGGTGAAGCGCAGGCGCAACGCTTGCGCGCTCTGCGGGTTCGTTCAACATTCTTCATGGAGCTGCCAATGGTCAGAAAGAATTACGCCCCGGACGAAAACGCCCCTCGCCAACCCTATGCGGACAAGGACGCGGGCGTCGGCATGGGCCGGATCACCCTCGACGACGATGATGACCTCGAGGACGACCTGGACGATGAAGAAGAGGACGATGCGGAAGGCGCCCGTTGATTGGCTAGCGACTGACGGCTAGCGACTGACGACCAGCGAAAGCGTGATGAAAGAACGCAGCGCGCGGTGTGACGCCGCGCGCTGCTTTTGTTTGTGCGGTGGTACGCGGAGGGAAATCAGGCGTGCCGTTCGCGGCCATCCATGCCGCGTTCGTCGACCGCGCGGTCGGCCTGCACCGGCTGCGGCGGCCGCAGCGGATCGAAGTCCGCCCAGCGGCCCTGCTGCCAGCGCCCTGTGGCGCGTTCGATCGCCGCGCCGCCCGCCTCGCGCAGCACGTGCGTGGCCGTATGCTGTGTTTCGGGCGTCACGTGCACGGCGAGCAGCACGCCCGAGTCGCGCTCTTCGTGATGCACCGGCTCGCGATGCATGCCCTTGCCGCCGCCGCGCGTGCGGTACATCGCGCCGATCAGCGAGCCGATGTAAGCGCCGACCCCGGCGGCAATCGCCGATACCAATACGGGCGCGGAAAACGCCGTAAAGATGCCGACGCCGACGACGGCGCCCGCAACGGCCCCGATCGTCACGCCGATGCCCGCGCCCTTCGGCGCATCGGTGGCGGCGGCGTCCTTGTTTTCATCGCCGCCAATCGGAAAGCGCGCATGCTGTCCGCGCGGATTGACGAAGAACAGCGACACGTCTTCTTCGAGGAAACCCGCACGGAACAGACGTTCGGCTGCGGATTCGGCCGCGGGGAAAGTGATGAATCGTGCGGCAACGATGAGCGACATGATGCCTCCCTTGTTCCAGACTTCGTTCGATAAAGGGCGGCGGCGCGCTGCAAATCTCTTTAGCATCCTCTTTCGCCGACACCGCCCGCCAATGTCCTGAGTTGAGCAAGGCATGCGCCCGCGCTTTATTTGCGGCGCTGGCGCAGCGCTTCGTCTTCCGTTGCGTCTTCACCTTCGTCTTGCACGCCTTCATCCGAGCCGTCGATCATCTCGCCCGCCATGCCTTCGGATGCTTCTTCGCCCGTCGCGCTGATCACACGATCGACGTCGATGTCCTCGTTCTGCTCGAGCGTCGAATCGCCATCGGCCGATGCGCGTTCGCCCGTGCCCGCACGGTCGGTGTCGCTCGCCAGTTCGGCTTCGCCCGTTTCGAGCGCATGGTTGTCGAGTTCGTCGTCGATGTCGAACGCATGACGCTTCGCGCCCGCCATGTCGCTGCCGCTATCCGACGAATCGCTCGGACCCAGCGATGCGTTGTCGTGTCCCGTCTGCCTGACCACGGGGCGTTGCTCGTCGTCGGGATTCAGTGTGCTCATGCCGGCCTCCAGAGTGGGTTGATTCGGAAACTGCCTTGAATCAGGGGCGCAAAAAGCATTCCGCCCGTCCGTGCCCGTCCGCGCTCGTCTGACCTACCCGACGATCGACGCTTCGTGCAACTGAAGGGAACGTGTATTGCTGATCTGCCCGCACATGCATGGCGAACCAGGCATCATGAGCACGCGCAAACCCACACCGTCATCCACCGATGAAACCGGCGCAACGAAGCGCGCCGCGAAAGACCCATCATCCGTCGAACGGGACCAGCAACCGGAGCGCCTCGAAGACTGCCGGCGCTGCGCACTCTGGTCGCGCGCGACGCAAGCGGTCGGCGGCGTCGGGCCGAAGCACGCGCCCATGATGATGGTCGGCGAGCAGCCGGGCGACAGGGAGGACCTGCAGGGCATGCCGTTCGTCGGGCCCGCAGGCCAGTTGCTCGACGACGCGTTGCAGGAAGCGGGCGTCGCTCGCCGCGACGTGTACGTGACGAATGCCGTCAAGCATTTCAAGTGGGAGCCGCGCGGCAAGCGGCGCATGCACAAGACACCCGCGCAGCGCGAAATCGATGCGTGTCGCTACTGGCTGGAACGCGAACTGGCTTCCGTGGAGCCGCGCGTGCTCGTCGCGCTCGGCGCGACTGCCCTCAAGTCGATACTCGAAGATCGCGATGCGCGGCTGCAGGCTGTCGTCGGCAAGGTGCTCGAACACGGCGGCCGGCACGTGGTGCCGACCTATCATCCTTCGTTCGCGCTGCGCGCGCCCGACGAAGCGACGCGCCATCGCGCGTATGCCGCTATCGTCGCGGCACTGCGGGAAGCGGGCATGCTCGCGCAACGCGAAGCGGCGCGCAAGAGCAACAAATGATGGGCGTCATGCCTGCGCGTCGAGCGCGTGCTTGAGCTGATCGAGCGAATACGGCTTGCGTAGCGCCGTCCATGCGAACGGCAGCGCTGCATCGGACAACTGCGCGTCCAGCCCCGATGAAAACACGACACGCTGCGCGGCATGCATCGCGATCGCCGCGCGCGCGAGATCGAAGCCGGACATGCCCGGCAGCGTGAGATCGGTGAGCAGCACGTCGAATGGATGCAGTTTCAGGCGCTGCAACGCCTCTTCCGCGTTGCCCGCGGGCTCGAACGTATGACCGAGCATCGTGAGCAGTTCGCACAGTGCTTCGCGCGCGTCGCGGTCGTCTTCCACGACGAGGATGTGCAGCGCGTGCGGCGAACCGGGCCGCGCCTCATCGAGCATCGCACGCTGCGTGCCGTCGAACACGCCGCGTATCTTGCGCGCGAGCTGCATGCGGCTATACGGCTTTTGCAGCAGATCGGCGCCGCGCCGCAACTGCGCATCGAGGCCCATCGTGTCGCGCGTGTGGCCCGACGTGAACAGAACTTTCAACGACGGCCGCAACAGCAGCGCCTGGCGCGCCATTTCAGGGCTCAGCAGCGGGCCCGGCATCACCACGTCGCTGAATAGCAGATCGACCTTCGCGCCGCTGCGCAGCACGGTCAGCGCTTCCGTCGCGTCGTTCGCGGTCAGCACGCCGTAGCCGAGCTGCGAGAGCATGTCGACCACCGTCAGTTGCACGCGCCGGTCGTCTTCGACGACGAGCACGGTTTCGTCGCCCCGCAGCTCGTCCCCCGTGTGCGGTTCGACGGAATGGGCGGGCCGCGCGACGGGTGTCTGCGTCGAGCGCGGCAGATAGATCGTCACCGTGGTGCCGACGCCCGGCGTGCTCGCCAGTTCGATATGGCCGCCGCTTTGCAGCACGAAACCGTACGCCATGCTCAGGCCGAGCCCCGTGCCCTGACCCTCTGGCTTGGTCGTGAAAAATGGATCGAAGGCGCGCTCGGCGACATCGGCGTTCATGCCCGTGCCCGTGTCGGTGACCGTCATCTTCACGTATTCACCCGGGTCGACCTGCGCGGTCACGGCCGCCCGTGAATCGAGTACGGCATTCGACAGACCAAACGTCAGCATGCCGCCTTCCGGCATTGCGTCGCGCGAATTGATGGCGAGATTGAGCAGCACGTTTTCCAGCTGGTGCGTATCGACCAGCACGTTCCACAACTCGCCGCTGCCCTGCGACTCATGGATGCGCACGCGCACGCGTTCTCCGAGCGCGCGGCGCAGCAGGTCTTCCATGTTGTGCAGCACGTCGCCGAGGCTGCTCGCGACCGGCTGCAGCGCCTGACGGCGTCCGAACGCGAGCAGTTGCGACGCGAGCTTCGAGCCGCGCTCGACGGCCTCGATCGCGCGGCCGATACGCGCCCGGCTCCACGCATCGTCGTGCCGCGCGCCGAGCAGTTCGAGATTGCCGCGCAGCACTTGCAGCACGTTGTTGAAGTCGTGCGCGACGCCGCCCGTCAGCTTGCCGAGCGCTTCCATCTTCTGGGATTGAAACAGCGCATTGCGCGTCTGGTCGAGCAGTTCGGCGGCCTGACGGCGCTCGGTGATGTCGCGCGTGATCTTGGCGAAGCCGATCAGCGTGCCGCTCTCGTCGCGGATCGCGTCGATCACGACATGCGCCCAGAAGCGGCTGCCGTCGCGCCGCACGCGCCAACCTTCGGCTTCCCAGCGGCCTTCGCGCGCGGCCGTTTCGAGGCCGCGCTGCGGCACGCCCGATGCCGCATCTTCAGGCGTGTAGAAGCACGAAAAATGCGAGCCGATGATCTGTTCGTCGGTATAGCCCTTGATACGCCGCGCGCCTGGATTCCAGTTCGTGACACAGCCTTCCGGCGACAGCATGAAGATCGCGTAGTCGTTCACGCCCTGCACCAGCAGACGGAAGCGCCGGTCGCTTTCGAGGGCGGCGTCGGTCGCGTTCTTCTTGTCGCTGATGTCGCGCACGACGCGCCCATAGCCCAGCAGTTCGCCGCCTGGCGAGTAAAGCGCCGTGACGATCACATTCGCCCAGAACAGCCTGCCGTCCTTGCGCGCGCGCCAGCCTTCCGTTTCATAGCGGCCGTCTTCGCGCGCGCGCTCGAGTTCCATCTCCGGCACGCGGTTGCGCTGGTCTTCCGCGGTGTACACCACGCGGACGTGCTGGCCGATGATCTCGTTGGGCGCGTAACCCTGGATGGTCTCTCCGCCGAGGTTCCAGCTGATGATCGTGCCGTCGGGCGCGAGAGCGTAGATCGAGTAGTCGGTGGTGGTTTCGGCCCACAGGCGCAGCCATTCGCTGCTGAAGTCTTCCGCGAGCGCATCCATGCCGCCTGCCGCAGCATCGTGTTTCGCGCGCGGAAGAGGCGGCTGCCCGTCTCGCCCTGCTACGCTGCCGATGTCTTTTTCGTCGTCGCTCATTGCCCGGAATATGGCCTCTCTGCACGGCTATTGTATAAGCATGAACGTGCCGCCGGAATGCCCGTCAATCCCGAAGCAAACGCCTTGCCATGCTTCATAGCGGAAATTTCGTCGTCGAGAGGATTTCCTTGAGGACCATGAAGCTGCGGATCTGCCGCACGCCTGGCAGGTATAGCAATTGCTCCGCGTGCAGCCGGTTGAAACTCTCGCTGTCGCGCGTACGCACGAGCATGAAGTAATCGAATTCGCCCGTCACCACGTGACATTCCATGCAGCCCGACACCTTCTGCGCGGCCTTTTCGAAAGCGGCAAAGGTGTCGGGTGTCGAGCGGTCCAGCACCACGCCGATCACCACCAGCATTCCCGCGCCGACCGCTTTCGGATCGAGCAGCGCAACCGTCGCGCGGATCATGCCCATTTCCTTGAGCCTTTCGACGCGCCGCAAGCATGCAGGCGCGCTCAGCTTCACCCTGGCTGCGAGCGCAACGTTCGAGATCGACGCGTCCTGCTGTAGCTGCTTGAGGATCGCGCGATCGATGCGGTCGAGTTGCGAGAGCGGCGTGGCTTCCGCTGCCTGTTGGCTGCGTAATTTCGTTGCGCACATGAGCGATTTCAAGAAATGAAAGAAGGTGAAATGGCGTATCTATCTTCTCAAAGTATCCGTACACGATTTATTTCGCAAGCTCATTTCGCCGTGTCTTTCCTATCATGTTTCCCAGCGCGGCATCGTTTGCGTGTCGTCCGGCCCAAGCGTCCGACGCCCGATGCGCGCCCTTCCCAGACCAACGGATCCCGACCATGAACCTGCAACGCTTTCCCCGTTATCCCCTCACCTTCGGGCCGACGCCGATCCAGCCGCTCAAGCGCCTCTCGGACCACCTCGGCGGCAAGGTTCAGCTTTACGCGAAGCGCGAAGATTGCAACAGCGGTCTTGCGTTCGGCGGCAACAAGACGCGCAAGCTCGAGTACCTGATTCCCGAAGCGCTCGCGCAAGGCTGCGATACGCTCGTGTCGATCGGCGGCATCCAGTCGAACCAGACGCGCCAGGTGGCGGCCGTTGCCGCGCATCTCGGCATGAAGTGCGTGCTCGTGCAGGAGAACTGGGTCAACTATCACGACGCCGTGTATGACCGCGTCGGCAATATCCAGATGTCGCGCATCATGGGCGCCGACGTGCGGCTCGTCCCCGACGGCTTCGACATTGGTATTCGCAAGAGCTGGGAAGATGCGCTCGACAGCGTGCGCGCAGCGGGCGGCAAGCCGTTCCCGATTCCCGCCGGCTGTTCCGAGCATCCGCTCGGCGGACTGGGCTTCGTCGGCTTCGCCGAAGAAGTCCGGCAGCAGGAAGCCGAACTTGGCTTCAAGTTCGACTATGTGGTCGTGTGCTCGGTGACGGGCAGCACACAGGCGGGGATGATCGTCGGCTTCGCAGCGGACGGGCGCGCGGACCGCGTGATCGGCATCGACGCCTCCGCGAAACCGGAGCAGACGCACGAGCAGATTACGCGTATCGCGAAGCGTACGGCGGAACTGGTCGATCTGGGCCGCGACATCACTGCGCAGGATGTCGTGCTCGACACGCGCTATGGCGGCCCCGAGTACGGCCTGCCCAACGACGGCACGCTCGAAGCGATCCGCCTGTGCGCGCGGCTCGAAGGCGTGATGACGGATCCCGTGTACGAAGGCAAGTCGATGCACGGCATGATCGACAAGGTGCGGCGCGGCGAATTTCCGGAGGGATCGAAAGTGCTGTATGCGCACCTGGGCGGCGTGCCCGCGTTGAACGCCTATAGCTTCCTGTTCCGCGAAGGCTGAGCGGCTTGCGCCACGCGCCCGCGCTGTAACGACAAACGGCGATGCCATGCGGCATCGCCATTCGCCTCCTCGCAACACGGCCGTCGATAGGCGGCCTCGCTTTGCCCCTGCTTTGCCCCTGCTTTTCCCCTTTCTCCCGCGTTATTTCACCAGGTCGCCCGACACCCATCCTTGCGCGACGCCGATCTGCGCAACCTGTTTCGCCACCGAGTCGGCCAGCTTCTTCGAGTCGCTCGTCACGGTGTCGTTCTTGTGCTCCGAGCCGACATGCAGCGCGCCGCCGACGGCCGCCGATGTCGCGACATGTCCGACCGCCGCGCCGACGCCCGCCGTTTCCGCGACGCCTGGCATATGGCCGCTGTTCGCGTCGGCGTCGAAGGTCTGCACCAGCTGCGGCATGCCGCCCGCCGGCTTGTACAGCACCTGCACGTGCGCCGTCACCTCGCTCTTGCCCGCGCCGAGGCCGATCAGCGTGCGGCGGCGATGGTTGCCCGCGTCGATCGAACCCACCGCGCCTTCGACGATCAGCACGTTCTGGTCGGCAGGGGGCGGCGCATCGGTGCGGATCGCATGCATGCCCATCGCTTGCAGCTTCGCCACTACCTCATCCGTCAGCGCGTCGCTGGCTTCGGCCGCTTCCTGCGTCTGTTGCGCGGCCTGCGACGAACCGGAGAAGCTCGCGCCCAGCTTGTGCACGAGGCCGCTGTTGTCGAGCTTCACGGACTCCGGGTTGCTCGCGAACGTGTACACGTAGACGTTCTGCGGATTCGCCTGCGTGAGCGTCGAGTATTGAGCCGTGTTCGTGACGCTGGCTGCCGCGCAGCCGCTCAGCAGCATTGCGCTGAATGCGAGTGCGGCGGAAGCGCTGCGGATGGTCTTGCCACGAACGGAATTGAGAGCTGCAAACATGATGTGAAGTCCTGTCATCGATCAATTGATCTGAGCGGATCGGCCGATGATTTGCTTCATTCGAGGCGGCATCGGCGATGTCACGGTTGCGTGAATCGCCGGTTCGTTTTGTTGTTGCAGCTCAGCACGCGGAACGCAGTATGGTCGAGCGCCCGGACGATGGCTATCGACGAATTATGTCGACTCGTGTCATGGCCCCCGGTGCCTTTCCTGGCAAGGTTTTCCGGGCGATGGCGACAGCTTCGCCACGGCTTCGCGCGCAGCCGCGAAACCACCTCATCCGGCCGTTGCCGCACGCCCGTGCGCGCGTATTTTCCCTGATTGCCTGGAACAAGCCTGTTATGCCGAAATGCGCATTGGAATCGTCGCGAAACATCAAGACCGGGCGATATTGGCTTCCTATAGTCTTTTCACGCGGTCGCTTCCAGCAATCGCCGCTGCGTCGGCCGTTCGGGGCGATTCTGCCGATGCCACGCCTATTGAGGAGGTACTCACACGCAGTCGATACGGACAGGAGCCGCGCACCGGCCGCCGCCCCGCCGCGCGAAGCGCGGGACGCACGCGAACAAAGCCGGCCTATATGCCATAACAACGATTTCATGCTTGTCGACAAAGGAAACAACATGCGTTTTGCAAAGACTCTCACCCCGATCGCGGTTGCAGTTGGAGCACTTCTCGCTGTTGCACCACTCGCCTCTCGCGCGGACACAGTCGTAAAGATCGGCTTTGCCGCGCCGCTCACGGGGCCCAACGCCAATTACGGCAAAGACCTGCAGAACGGCGTCAAGATGGCGCTCGACGACGCCAAGGCACAAGGCGTCAAGATCAACGGTCAGCCCGTCTCGTTCGAACTCCTCTCGCAGGACGATCAGGCCGACCCGCGCGTCGGCGTGCAGGTCGCGCAAAAGCTGGTCGACCAGGGCGTTTCGGTCGTTGTCGGCCACTTCAACTCGGGCACGACGATCCCCGCTTCGGATCTCTACGAAAAGGCAGGTCTGCCCGACATCGACCCCGCCGCGACCAACCCGATCATCAGCAACCGCGGCTTCAAGAACATGTTCATGGTGATCTCGAGCGACGCGCAAAACGCGGGCACGGCGGGCGCCTACGCGGTCACGACGACGAAGGCCAAGCGCATCGCCGTGATCGACGACCGGACAGCGTTCGGCCAGGGCGAAGCCGACGAATTCGTGAAGGCGGTCAAGGCGCATGGCGGCGACATCATCGACCGCGAATACACGACCAACCAGGCGTCCGACTTCAAGACGCAGCTCACCAATCTCAAGGCCAAGAACCCCGATCTGATTTTCGTGGGCGCGCTCAATCCGCAGGCGGCCGGCATCATGAAGCAGATGAACCAGCTCGGCATCAAGGCGCAATTCGTGGGCGGCGGCGGCGTGAAGGACATCGACTTCATCAAGCTCGCGGGCGACGTGTCCGAAGGCGCAATGGCCTGGGAATATGGCCGTCCCCTCGACAGCACGCCCGTCGGCGCGAAGTTCGCCGAACGCTTCAAGCAGAAGTTCGGCGAGGATGTGCTTTCGTACGCGCCGTTCGGCTATGACGCGGCGTGGACGGCCATCAAGGCGATGCAGGCGGCCAATTCGACGAAGCCCGACGACTACCGCGCGAAGCTGCAAAGCATCAGCTTCGACGGCATCACGGGCCATATCGAGTTCAACGCGAACGGCTCGCTGAAGAACGGCTCGTCCACGGTCTATCAGGTAAAGAACGGCCAGTGGGTGACCGTCAAGACAGTCAGCGGCCTCTGAGCGGCTGACGCCCGCCAGCGGCTCATCGGATGCCGCTGGCCATCGGCAGCGTGAGGCCGAACCGCGCGCCGCCATGAACCGATTTGTTGTCAGCCGGGATGCGCCCGCCGTGGGCCTCGATGATCGAGCGGCAGATGGGCAGGCCCATGCCCATGCCGCTTTCCCTGGTCGTGAAGAAGCTTTCGAACAGGCTGTCGAGATGTTCGGGGGCAATGCCCGGTCCACTGTCCTCCACCGCGCAGCACAGCGTGGCGGCATCCTGCATGTCAACCCGAATGGTGATCTCGCGCCGCGCACTTTGCGCTTGCGTGATCGCCTGCATCGCATTGACGGTGAGGTTGACGATCACCTGCTGCAACTGGACGCGGTCGGCAAGCACGTGCTGCGCGCCCGCCGCATACGCGCGCGTCACCGCGACGCTGTGCAACTGAAGTTCGTGATCGAGGAAGCCAAGCGCCTCGTCGATGAGGTCCGCAAGCGATACGAGCGTGTGTTGGGGCGTGTCGCGAGCCGCCATCCCATGGATGCGCTGAATGATGTTCACGGCACGCTCGGCGTCGACCATGATCCGCTCGCCCGTGGCGCGCGCTTCGTCGAGGTTCGGCACAGGCCGGTTGAGCCAGCGCAGTACGGCCTGGCCGCTCATATTGATCGCGGCGAGCGGCTGCTTCAGTTCGTGCGCGATCGACGCCGCCAGCTCGCCGAGCATCGAAATACGCGCAGCATGGGCGAAATCCGCCTGCACCCGCTGAAGCATGTCCTGCGCGCGAATCCGCTCGGTCAGATCGACGAGACTGATGACGGCCATGCCCTGATCGTCGTTCTTGCGCGGACGCGCAACGGTGAAGAGCACATCGATGACCCGGCCGTCGAGTGTGGGCAGCTTCGTCGTTTCCTGAAACAGTTCTTCGCCGTTATACCGGCTTGTCACAGCGCGCCGGAATGTGCCGGGATTCGCTCGCCAGACCCACGACAACGGGCCGAGCAGCTCGCGCCCGTCGCGCGCACCGAACATCTGCATCGCGTAATGGTTGGCGTCTTCGAGCACGAGTCCTTCGTATGCACTGGTGAGCCACTCGGGATGGTCGTCGATGTATTGCGACAGATCCTGCACACCGTGTTGCCGCAACGACGTCAACATCGCGACCAGCGTCTGTGCCTCCGTTTGCCACAGGCCGACGGGCGTTTCGCTGAAGAGCTGCCGGTAGCGATGCTCGCTGCGCTGCAGGTCGGTATAGAGCGCGGCGTTGTCCAGTGAAATGGCGGCTTGCGAAGCCAGCAGTTGCAGCAGCGCGACGCGGTCCGATGTGAAGACGCACGGCGCGAGGTTGCTCTCCAGATACAGGACGCCGACAAGCTCCCCCTGCCTGACCATGGGCAGGCACAACACGGACCGCGACCGCGTGCGCCGCACATAGTCGGCTCGTCGCTTCGGCTTCGATGCACGGCTCGCCTCCGCGCGCGCCGCCTCGAACGAGGATGAGGAGACCGCGCTCGGCGCCCGCATTTTCGACCGCGATCCGTATCAGCGTCTCGATCAGTCTGGGAAGAACGATTTCGCTCGACAGCACCTGCGAAATCATTCACGTCCGGATGCGTGAGCAGATCCTCCATCAGATCCAGGGTGGCGGCGTCGAGCCACTGCAGATCGTCGAGGAGCGCAAGCGGATGCTCGCGCGTGAACATGCCGATGAACCGGCGGAAGACCAGCTGGAAACGGCGCGGCGCATCCTGCGGAGGAAGCTCGGGAACAGGCGGCTGCTCTCCGATGATGAGCTTCAGCTCAGGGACTAGATCGACCATCAACTGACCATTCGGACCCAGCGCCTCACGAATCGCATCGCGCCAGCGGGCCAACTCGTCGTCATGTCTGGCGAGGATGGGGCGAATCAGGCTCTGGAAGGCTTGCGCTAGCGTCGCATACGGAATGTCACGCTTGTACTGGTCGAACTTGCCCGATGCGAAGAAGCCGCGCGGCGGCACGAGCGGCTTATGCAGCTCGTAGACCAGCGACGATTTGCCGACGCCCGAGTAGCCGGAAACAAGCACGAGTTCGGGCCGGCCTTCTTCCATGACCCGCTCGAACGACGCCAGCAAGGTATCGATTTCGACGGCGCGCCCATACAGTCTCATACGGACGTACAACCCCGCAGCGCAAGGCCATGTTGTAAAACAACTTTTCAAACCTCAGATAGACGTTGCGTCATGCTTTCGCAGGCCTCACAAATAGCTTTAATCAAGCAAATAGTGAGATTAAAGGCAGTACGACGCTGTCGCTGAAACCAGGGATCGCCCTAAGCTTCAACAACATTTGCTTGACAAGTTGACGACTCGAAGCGACGATGCCCGACACAGAACGATCCCCGTTCGCAACACGCGCTGCGGCGGCACGGCGCGCCCCGCAGCGTTCCCCACAACCTCGCGCCAGACATACGCAGACGCATCAGACGGCATCGCCAGCGGTACACGACGACCGTCATCCGCAGGAGACAAGCAATGCAACGCCACACGATCAAAGGACTACGCTGGTGGATCATCGGGCTCATCATGCTCGGGACCATCTTCAACTATCTCGCGCGCAGTTCGCTGTCCGTCGCCGCACCGACGCTGACCGACAAGCTGCACATGACGACCCAGCAATACTCGTATGTCGTCGCCGCCTTCCAGGGCGCCTATACGGTAATGCAGCCCATCGCAGGCTATATCCTCGACTTCGTCGGCCTCAAGATCGGCTTTGCGATCTTCGCCATCGCGTGGGCCGCGTCGAACATGCTGCACGGCCTCGCCACCGGCTGGACCTCGCTCGCATTCTTCCGCGGCCTGCTCGGCATGAGCGAAGCTGCGATTTTCCCGGCGGGCATGAAGGCAATCAGCCAATGGTTTCCGGCGAAGGAGCGTTCGATCGCGACGGGCTGGCTGAACACGGGCACCTCGGTCGGCGCGATGCTCGCGCCGCCGCTCGTCGTGTACTGCATTCTCACCTTCAACTGGCAGATGGCCTTCGTCGTGACGGGCGGCTCGGCGCTGATCTGGGTCGCACTGTGGCTCGTGTTCTTTCGCAAGCCTGAAGATCATCCGAATCTGTCGACAGACGAGCGTCAATATATCCTCTCCGGCCAGGAGCGCCGCGCGCAGGATGCGACGACGCGTCCGTCGTGGCGACACGTGCTGTCGACGCGCCGTTTCTGGGGCATCGCGATACCGCGTTTTCTCGCCGAGCCGGCGTGGCAGACCTTCAACTTCTGGATTCCCCTCTATCTGTTCAGCGTGCGTCACATGAACCTGAAAGAGATCGCGCTGTTCGGCTGGATGCCGTTCCTGGCCGCGGACCTCGGCTGCGTCGTCGGCGGCTACCTCGCGCCCTTCTTCATTCGCCGCTTCGACGCGTCGCTGATCACGTCGCGCAAGCTGGTCATCATTTGCGGCGCGGTGCTGATGATCGGCCCAGCATGTATCGGGCTCGCATCCAGCCCATATGTCGCGATCGCGCTGTTCTGCATCGGCGCGTTCGCACACCAGTCGATTTCGGGCGCGCTGTTCACGCTCGCTTCCGACGTCTTCGGCCAGCACGAGGTGGCCACGGCTACCGGCTTCTCGGGCATGTTCGGCTGGCTGGGCGGCATGATCTTCTCGTTGATCGTCGGCGCGTTGGCGGCTACTCTCGGCTATAACCCGCTGTTCGTCTGCCTGATGCTGTTCGACGTGATCGGCGCGATCGTCGCCTGGAAGCTCATCACCCATGGCGAGACCTCCACGCAGGCCCGCGCTGCCGTGCCCCTGGAATTCGCCGGACGGCAGACGCCGGGCCGTTGATCCGCTGACCCCCTGCCTGACCTACAAGAAGGTTTGACCATGACGAAAAAGATTGCGTTGAGCGGTGCGGGCGGTCAGCTTGGCCGCTTCCTGCGTGCCGCGCTGAACGGGCGCGGCGTGAACCTGCGTTCCGCCGCGGGCTCGCGTGCACTGGAACCGATGTTCGATGGCGAAGACGTGATGCACGGCGACCTGCGCGATCCCGCGGTGGTGGACCGGCTGATGCAAGGCGTCGACGTGCTGATTCATATGGCGGGCACGAGCGTCGAACGGCCGCTGCCCGAAATCATCGAGAACAATCTGCGCGGCCTCGTCGAGGTGTATGAAGGCGCGCGGCGGCATGGCGTGCGCCGCATCATCTTCGCGAGTTCGAATCACGCTATCGGCATGTATCCCGTCGAAGACAAACTCACGCTTGACTGCGCGTTCCGCCCCGATGGCTTCTACGGGCTCAGCAAGGCGTGGGGCGAATCGCTCGCGCGCATGTACTGGGACAAGCATGGCATCGAGAGCGTGTGCATCCGCATCGGCAGCTGCATCGAAAAGCCGACCGAGTTCCGTCATCTGAGCACATGGCTCGGCCATGACGATTTCCTGCATCTGATCGACCGCTGCATCCAGGTGCCTGAACTGGGATTTCAGGTGGTCTGGGGCGTGTCGAACAACACGCGCAGCTATTGGGACAACTCCGCAGCGGCACCGCTCGGCTATCAGCCGAAGCAGAACTCCGAAGACTATGCGGGTGAAATTCTCAAGCAAGCCAATCCGCTCGATCCCGTCGCTCAGCGTTTTCAGGGCGGCAGCTTCGTGACGATCGACTACACGCCGCCTGAGAAGCGCGGTGGCCGTGACTGAGGAGAGCGCTGCCTGACGCAGGCCCAAGGTGCAGGGCCCTGATGCAGGTCATCGATCACATGATGAAAAACGCCGCCCACGGGCGGCGTTTTGACTGAATGGCCAGTAGCGTTCTGCACGCTGGGTAACGGCTGTTTCGCGCCGAACCGTTTCGGGCGCCGTCGTTTGATACCGACATTGCCTGATCACAACTTTCTCACAGCCGCCTGCAATAAAAAGCGCCGCAATTGCGGCGCCCTGTCCTGCTTCACAACCTTCGACCAGCATTAGAACCGGTGAATAATGCCCGCACCGACGCCCACCATGCTGCGCGACGACGAAGGCGTCGAGTTGAAGCCATCGCCGATCGTTGCCGTTGCGTTGATGATGTGCGTGCCGCCGCCCGTCGCGTTCGGCGCCAGCGTCTGGCCGTTCGCGCGCTGATACGCCTGCAGCGCGTAGATGCCCGTACGCTTGGACAGCGAGTAGTACTCGGACAGGTTGACCTGCGAGTACGACGCGTTGCTCGAGATGCCGTTGGCCTTCGTCGCGCGCGTGTACGCGTAGCCCGTCGCGAAGTCCCATGCCGCCGTCGGCTTCCAGTGCAGCACGATGCCGCCCGAATTCCAGATCGACAGATCGTGGAAGCCCGAGCCGACGCCCGGAATGTACTGCACGTTCGAGTACGTCGCCGTGATGTCGAACTGGCTGTTGAACGTGTAGCCCGCGCCGACCGCGAAGCGCTGCTGCGCGCGTGCCGACTGGTAGCCGTTGGTCACGGCCGAGATACCCGCCTGCGCACCCGCGTTCGAGGTCGCCGAATCGGTGCCGAAAGCGCC
The DNA here is from genome assembly GCF_007995085.1 of Paraburkholderia azotifigens. Classification (GTDB taxonomy): domain Bacteria; phylum Pseudomonadota; class Gammaproteobacteria; order Burkholderiales; family Burkholderiaceae; genus Paraburkholderia; species Paraburkholderia azotifigens. The sequence goes on along the minus strand of NZ_VOQS01000003.1, from coordinate 2,640,611 downwards.
GCCGTTCACGTTCGAGTTGTTGATCTTCGAGAAGCCGACCGCGATGCCGATCGGGCCCTGCGCGTACTGCACCGCCGTGCTCCACGTCGAACCCTGATATGCGCTGCCCGGCACGCCCGCAAACGAATACGAGCCGCTGAACTTGAAGCCGTAGAGCTTCGGCGACATGTACAGCAGCGTGTTGTTCGCGCGGTAGATCGTATCGAGACCGTCGACGTCGCCCGCGTGCGCGCCGTAGAAGCCCGTGAGCCAGGTGGTCGGGCTGTACGGCGAGAGCAGCTGGTAGTACGACGCGTACTGGCGGCCCGCCGTCAGCGAACCGTATGCGTCGTTCGTCACGCCGACGAACGCCTGGCGGCTGAACATCAGGTTGTTCGTCGACATTGCGCCGCTGTTCGCGCTGAAGCCCTCTTCCAGCGTGAAGATCGCCTTGGTGCCGCCACCGAGGTCTTCCGCGCCCTTCAAGCCGAAGCGGCTGCCTGCCCACACGCCCGTGACCATCTTGACTGCCGAGTGGCCGTTTGCGGTCGAACCGAGCGACGTCGAACTCGACTGATAACCGATGCCGTTATCGACGATGCCGTACAGCGTCACGCTGTTCTGCGCGAAGGCAGGCGCCGCCGTTGCCAGCGACGCGCCGATCACGAGTGCCGCTGTGGCGCCAGAAAATTGCTTCTTCTCCATCCGTATCCCCTCCTCGGGCTTGGTATTGATGTTGTTGCCTGTCGTTGCCTGTTGCTGTTGCCTGATTTCGTCGTGCTGTGCGCTCAAGGGTCGCGCAGCGCGAGAGTTCTTGTTGCCCTGCTCTGTTCTTCGAATTCAGCGGCCGTCCGATTCGCCTTAAGCCGCGGCCGCCGCGTACTCGCGTTCGAACGCGAGCAGATCGCGCACCGCCCGCGCGACGGCGCCATGATGTTCGACGGGCGTCGCGCTCAGCAGCGGCAGCATCGAACCCATGTCGGCGATGCCCGAAAACGTTACGGCGTCGTGCAGCACGCGGATCAGCGAGATGTTGTCGCGCAGCGTTTCAAGCGGCATGAAGGCGTCGTAGAGGCGCTGCGCGTCGGCGGCGCGCCCTTCCTTCGCGGCCGCGAGCAGTCCCATCACGGCGTGCGGAGCGATGCAGCCGCTGCCCGTCGTCCACGCTGCAAGGCCGAAGTCGCGCACGTGCGTCAGCGCGGGACGCTCGCCCATGCCGGAGATCACGCGAGACGGACTCACGCTTTCCAGCAGACGCCGCAGATACGGATCGTCAGCCGGGTTCTCGCGGACGATCGCGTACTTGACCGCGATCAACGTGCCGCGATCGACGAGCCGCGCGAGCGTGTCGACATCCACGTAATCTTCGCTCTTGATGTACAGCGTAAGCGGCATGCCCGCCGTATCGACGATGCGCGTGAGCCCCGCTTCGACGCCCGCCGGCGTCGTGAAACCGGACAGCGGCAACACCATCGCCGTGCGGTACGAGGTCTGCGCGAGGATGCGCGCCTGATCGAGCATCTTGCCGTAGTCCGGCCCGATGGCCGGGATCACGCGCGTAGTGGGCGCGGTGTGCTCCGCCAGCATGTCGAGCAGTTCGCGGTATTCGCTGACGGCCACGTGATAGAAATTCGCGTTGCCGCCGTACAGCAGCGTACGCACGCCACCCGCTTCGATATGCCGGATCAGCGCCGCGTTGGCGTCGATGTCGAGCGACAGATCGGCGCGACGCGCGAGCGGCGGAACTGCCATCACGGTAGACGCGAATTCGCGTGCATCGATCTGGGACTCGTTCATAAGGTCTCGTGGTTCGAATGGATGGCGGACGTGCCAGAAATTAGCATCGGCGCGCCAATGTTGTCAAACAACCTATGGAGCACTAGGTGTTTTCCATGTAATCGTTTGACAACAGTTTGCGGCGCGCGGAAGCGGTCGCCATCGGCGGCGACATGCGATTACATTGGAAGGATGGCAGCAGGCCCCATCCATCGACAGGAGGCTGATGATGATCAGGTACGCATTGTTCGCGCGTTTCGAGGCAAAGCCCGGCAAGGAAGCGGAGGTCGAGGCGTTTCTGCAGAAAGGACTGGAACTGGCGAATCAGGAAACCACCACGCCGATCTGGTTCGCGCTGAAGATCGCCGAGCACACCTACGGCGTGTTCGACGCATTCCCCGACGAGGCGGGCCGTCAGGCGCATCTCGACGGCCCGATCGCGAAGGCGTTGATGGGCGTCGCCAACGACCTGTTCACGGGGCCGCCGCAGATCGGCCGGATCGACGTGCTGGGCATGAAGAACACGCCCGGCTGAGCTTGCCGGCGGCGCGCCGGCGCATCGAAACGGCATCGTCACAACCACAACGAGAGGAGACCTCGACTCATGACCATTCGCATCGTTCGACTCGGATCGGACCGCGCCGCAGACGAAGGCGTGCGCATCGGCACCGTGCGGCGTCCGCCGCGCGGCGTGCCGAAGTCCGACTTCAGCCGCCGCAATTACTACGATGTCTGGCTGCCGACGCTCTCGCCCACGCCGGAACTCGTCAGCGAGGCGCTGGCTGCGCAGACGGATGCCGAATGGAAGGCCTTCGTGCGCAAGTTTCGCGCGGAGATGAATCACGGCGACGCGTCGAAGGTGCTCGACACGCTCGCCGCGTTATCGGCCACGAGCAATTTCTCGGTCGGCTGCTATTGCGAGGACGAGAACCGCTGCCATCGCAGCGTGCTGCGTCAGTTGCTCGCGGACCGGGGCGCGAAAGTCATCTAGAACTTGCGCGGCGCGCGCTCAGGCAATCGCGCCGCCGCCGTCCACGAGCACCGTCGAGCCCGTCGCGTACGGCGTGCTCGACAGATAGACGATCGCATTCGCGACGTCTTCCGGCTGGCCGACGCGGCGTGCGGGCAGACGGTTTGCGGCGCCTTCGAACATGCTGTCGCGCGCCTCGTCGGACAGCTTCGACCACAACGGCGTCGCGATCAGTCCCGGCGAGACCGTGTTCACCCGCACGGGCGACAGCTCCAGCGCCAGACCGCGCGCGAGCGCTTCGAGCGCCGCGTTGATCGCGCCTTGCAGCACGGACGTCTTGCTCGGACGCACGGAAAGAACGCCCGACACGAACGTCAGCGACCCGCCCTCGGCGATCTTCGCGGCGCGCGCCACGCGGTAAGCGCCCCAGAACTTGCTGTCCATCGCCCGGTAGGCGTCGTCGAGCGGCAACTGGCGCACGGGCCCGGACGGCGTCTGCGCAGCCGAAATCACGACGTGATCGAACGGCTGCTGCGCGGCGAAGAATCCGTCGACAGCCGCGGCGTCCGTCGTGTCGAGTTCCGCCGTCTGCACGCCGCGGCCGATCTCCTGTGCCGCCGCCGTCAGCTTCTGCGCATTGCGCGACGCGATCGTCACCTGCGCGCCGAGCGCCGCGAACGCCTTCGCCGCCGCCGCGCCGATGCCCGAACTGCCGCCGACGATCAGCACGCGTTTCGATTGAAGCGAATTCATGATGTCTCTCCTTGCCAGAAAATGAAAAAGGTCGCGCCGTTACTTCGCGACGACGCCAAGCTGCTGCAGGAACGTCAGGTTGTCTTCGAGATGCCAGTTTTCCGCGATCCGGCCATCGGCGATCCGGTAGATGTCCGTCGCGATGAAATCGATGTTCTGCCCTTCGCCCCGCACGCCCTTGAACTGCCCCGTGAAGTGGCCATGAAAGCGCAGGTGCACGACCACGCGATCGCCTGCCACGACCATCTGCTCGATCTCCGCCTGCAGATCGGGCACTGCGGCGCGCACGAACTTCGACGCAGCGAGCGGTCCTTCGATACCTTGCGCGCGTCCCGGCGGCAACGTGCGGTCGGTGAAGCCGGGCGCGAGCGCGGCGCGGGCGAGCGCTTCATCGCCCGTACTCCAGAACGTGTCGTAGCGGCGCGCGGCGAGAACCTGCGCGTCGCGCTGTGCCTTCGGCAGGCTCGAATCGACGCTCAGATGCTGCGGCTCGACGAGCGCGCCAGACGGCGCAGCGGCAAATGCGGGTACAACCGCCAGCGAAGCGACAGCCAGTGCAGCAGACACCGCGCGACGCAGCGAGGAAGCAAGACGGCTCGACATGATGGGCTCCTTGAAGAAAAACAAAGCATTCGTTGAGTCGTATGCTAGTCTTCGCGATACGGAAGAAATACCACTTCCTGACTGATGAATCCTTTCTTTTTTGAGAAGAATGAGCGACACCCGGATCGACAGCCTCCCCGCGCTGATCGCCTTTGCCCGCGTGGTATCGGCGGGCAGTCTGTCGGCGGCCGCGCGCGACATGGATCTGCCGCTGTCCGTGATCAGCAAGCGGCTCGCGCAACTGGAGAAAAGCGTCGGCGTGCGGCTGATCCAGCGCACCACGCGCCGCCAGACGCTGACCGAGGAAGGCGCCCTGTTTCACGCGCGCGTCGTTCGCATCCTCGACGAAATCGAGCAGGCGGAAGAACTGCTGTCGCAGCGCCGCCAGGAAGTCAGCGGCCTGCTGCGCGTGACGGCGCCGGGCCAGCTCGGCCGCCAGAAGATCGCGCCGCTGATCGCCGATTTTCAGCGGCTGCATCCGCAACTCGCCGTGCAACTGGAACTGACGGATGCCGTCGTGGATCTCGTCGAAGGCGGCCTCGATCTCGCGATCCGCTTCGGCAGCCTTGCGGATTCGTCGCTGATCGCGCGGCCGCTCGCGCCGAATTTCCGCGTGCTGTGCGCGTCGCCCGCCTATCTGAAACAGCACGGCACGCCGAAGCATCCGCACGATCTGATGGCGCACCGCTGCATCCTGATCGGCGACCAGCGTCGGGCGGAATGGCGCTTCGAAGGCGACGAGAGCATCGCCGTGCGCGTCGATGCCGCGATCGTCACCAACGACGGCGAAGCCGCGCACCTGTTCGCGCTCGCCGACGCGGGCATCGCAGTCAAGTCGATCTGGGACGTCGGCGACGACATCCTAGCGGGCAAGCTGCGCCGCGTGCTGCCCCAGCATTCGATGTCCGCCGCGCCGCTGCACGCGATCTATCCGCACAGCCAGCATCTCGCGCCGCGCGTGCGCGCGTTCGTCGATTTTCTGCGCGAACGGCTCGCGCAGGCGTGGCGCTGGGACACGCTGTGACAATGTCCGCTGTCACGCGGCGCTTGATGATTTTTTCATGCGCTTCGGGCAGGCTGCCGTCGAGTTCGAGCGCGCGCGGATAGCCTTGCGCCGACGCACGGAAACCGTGCGCGGCCGTACTGCCGAACACGTTCGACAGACCGGGATAACCGAGCGCATAGCTCGGATCATGCTCGACGGCCTCTTCGACATAGCTGCGCGCGCGGATGAAGTCTTCGTCGCTCAGCGCATGATGCGCGGCGAAGCCCGCAGCGAAGTGCACGCGGCGCATGCATATCGCCGTCGCGTAAATGGCGTCCGAGGCATGTATCGTGCAATGTCGGCGACGCGGCGCGCGGACGGCCCGGCTCGAAGTGCCGGACGTCGTTTGCACGCAACCGGCCAATCCTTCCAAATGGCCGAGCTGGCGTGAATTTGCCAGCCTTTTTGCGATAATGAATCGTCTGACGATCGTGTAATTTCTCATTAGCGTCGGCGTGGACCGTCCGGATGTTTTCCATCCCACGCGCCGCCTCACATCCTCCACACAGGAAGAGTCATCACAATGGCCACTGCGACGCCTCGCACCAGCGACACCACCCTGCTCGATCCGAAGCACGCGGGCCGCTTCACGCTCGGCAACCGGATCATGCTGAGCTTCGGCGCGCTGTTCGTGCTGATGCTGGTGATGGCCGCGATCTCGTGGACGCGCCTGCGTGCGATGGACGACGAAGCGCTGAGCATGGGCCGCGATTCCGTACCCGGCCTCTACCTCGCGACGACGCTGCGCGCGACGGCCAATGAAGGCTACGCGACGCTGCAACGCGCGCTGTTCGTCGAAAGCAGCGAGGCCGCGACGAAGCGCGATCTCGACCGCATGCCGCAGTTGCTGCGTAATTTCGATCAGGTGTCGGCCCAATATCAGGCCACGCTCTATCGCGATGCGGACCGTGAGCACTTCCGCGCCTTCCGCGCCGCCTGGGATCAATACCTGCCGCAACTGAACGACGCGATCCGCGCCGCGCCCGCTTCGAAAGCGGACGCGCAGGCCACGTTCACCCGGCTCGCGCCCGCCTGGGACAGCGTGATCCGCGCGGCTAACGAACTCGTCACCGAAAACCGCATGCAGGCCGACGAATCCGCGAAAGCCATTCGCGATTCCGTCACCAGCACCGAAATCACGCTCGCGACGGCGCTTGGCGTCACGCTGCTGGTTGCGCTGTTCACGGGCTTCTCGCTGTATCGCGCGATCACGGTGCCGATGGCGAATCTCGTCGACGTGCACAACGTGATGCGCACGGGCAATCTGACCCAGCGTCTGAAGCTCGGCCGGCGCGACGAATTCGGCACGCTCGAAGACGGCTTCAACCGCATGGCCGAAGAACTGAACAGTCTCGTCGCGCAGGCGCAGAAGTCGTCGCTGCAGGTGACGACGTCGGTGGCCGAGATCGCCGCGACCTCGAAGGAACAGCAGGCGACCGCGACGGAAACGGCCGCCACCACGACGGAAATCGGCGCGACCTCGCGGGAGATTTTCGCGACCTCGCGCGATCTGCTGCGCACGATGAACGAGGTGTCGGCCGTCGCCGAGCAGTCGGCGACGCTCGCGGGCACGAGCCAGAGCGGCCTCACGCGCATGGAAGACACGATGCGCAGCGTGATGGAAGCGGCGGGTTCCGTGAACGCGAAGCTCGCGATCCTCAACGAGAAAGCCGTCAACATCAATCAGGTCGTCGCGACGATCACGAAGGTCGCCGACCAGACCAACCTGCTGTCGCTGAACGCGGCGATCGAAGCGGAGAAAGCAGGCGAATACGGGCGCGGCTTCGCCGTCGTCGCGACGGAAATCCGCCGCCTCGCGGACCAGACGGCCGTGGCCACCTACGACATCGAACAGACCGTCAAGGAGATCCAGTCGGCCGTGTCGGCGGGCGTGATGGGCATGGACAAGTTCTCCGAAGAAGTGCGGCGCGGCATGCGCGACGTGCAGCAGGTCGGCGGGCAACTGTCGGAGATCATTCACGAGGTGCAGACGCTCGCGCCGCGCTTCCAGCTCGTCAACGAAGGCATGCACACGCAGGCAACGAGCGCCGAGCAGATCACGCAGGCTTTGTCGCAGCTGTCGGAGGCCGCGCAGCAGACGGCGGAATCGCTGCGCCAGTCGTCGCAGGCGATCGACGATCTCACGCTGGTCGCGAACCAGCTGCGCACGGGCGTGTCGCGCTTCAAGATCGATGCTTGAGCCTGCGTTTGAGCGCCATCTTGCACGCATGCGTCCGGCAAGCCTGACAAGGTGATGGCGATGCTCTTTCTTCTCTTCGAACTCGACGGCGACCGCTATGCGCTCGATGCCGCCGGCATCGTCGAAGTGCAGGCACTGACGGCCGCGAAGACGATTCCGGGCGCGCCCGCGTGGGTCGCGGGTTTGATCGAGCGGCACGGCGAATCCGTGCCCGTGATCGATCTCGCGCAGCTTGCGCTCGGCCGGCCGTCGCAGCCATGGCGTTCGACGCGGCTCGTGTTCGTCCGCTATCGCGATGCGCGCAATACGCACGGAACGACGGGGCGCGTGATCGGCCTGATCGTCGAACGCGCGACGCAGACGCGCCGCATCGAACGCGAGCGCTTCGCCGATAGCGGCATCGCGACGCCGCATGCGCGCTGGCTCGGCCCCGTCGCGAGCGACGAGTTCGGCATGATCCAGTGGATCGACGTGCAGCAGATGCTCGACGACGACGTGAAAGCGCTGCTGTTCCCTCAACCCGAACCTCACACGTCATGAACGCCGCGAACGCTTTCGTGCCGCGCTTCGAAGCCTGGCTCCTGCGGGAGACGGGAATCGACGCGTCGTCGCTCGGCGTCAACGCGCTGGAGCGCGCCGTGCTCGAGCGCGTGCGCGTGGTTCGCCTCGGTGCAGGTGCGCACGATACGGACGTGTCCGCCGATTCCGCCGACATCGAAGCGTACTGGCAGCAGCTGACGATGTCGCGCGACGAACGTCAGGCGCTGATCGAAGCGCTCGTCGTGCCCGAAACCTGGTTCTATCGCGACCGCGAAGCGTATGTCGCGCTCGCGCGGCTCGCGAACGAGCGGCTCGTGCGCGATCCTGCTCATGTGCTGCGCGTGCTGAGCCTGCCCTGCTCGACAGGCGAGGAGCCATACACCGTCGCGATGACGCTGCTCGACGACGGCATCGGCGAGAACCGCTTCGCCGTCGATGCCTTCGATATCAGCACGCGCGCGATCGAGCATGCGCGCGTTGGCATCTACGGACGCAATTCGTTTCGCGGCCATCCGCTCGCGTTTCGCGACCGGCATTTCACCGCGCTTGACGATGTCAGGGACAGCTGGCAACTGAGCGAGCGCGTACGGCAGACGGTGTGCTTCTCGCAGACCAATCTGTTCGATTTGCAGCCGGATACGCAGGCGCCCTACGACTTCATCTTCTGCCGCAACGTCCTGATCTATTTCGACCGCGAAGCGCAGGATCGCGCGATCCGCCTGCTCGACGCGAATCTCGCCGACGGCGGCACGATCTTCGTCGGCCCCGCCGAAACCGGCCTGATGATGCGTCACGCGATGACGTCGGCGCGCATTCCGCTCGCGTTCGCGTTCCGGCGCAGCACGCCGGAGGATGCGAATGCGGCGCGGCCCGTGGTGAAACCTTTGGCGTCGAAGGCGGCGAAGGCGGCGACGCATGCGTCTGCGTTCGCAGCAGCGGACACGCGCGAGACCGCAAAACCATCGCCTGCGAACCGCGCCTTGACTCGTACGCCCTGGCGCGCGCCGCAGACGGCCAAAGCGGTGCCGCCAGATGCGTCGCCGCAACCTGCCGCAGAGCGGTCGCTCGATGCCGCGCGCCGTCTCGCCGATGCCGGTGAGTTCGACGCCGCCGAGCGTCTCGCGCATCAGCATGCGATCGTGCATGGCCCGGACGTCGACGCGTTCTATCTGCTGGGCCTGATCGCCGATGCGCGCGGCCATGGCGCCGACGCCGCCGATTTCTATCGCAAGGCGCTGTATCTCGACCCTGCGCATTACGAGGCGCTCACGCATCTGGCCGCCCTGCTCGACATCGGCGGCGGCGACCGCGCCGGGGCGCAGAACCTGATGCAGCGCGCGCAACGCTCGGCGGCGCGCGCGGCGTTATCGGTGCAAGCGGCGCAAGCGGCGCAAGCGGCGCAAGCGGCCGATACATCTGCGGACGAAGCACAACGGTCACGAGGATTCCATGCTTCACGACGCTCCTGATCTCGCGAGCCCGGCGACCGTGCGCGTCGACGACTGCTGGAACCGCATCGGCACGCGTGGCGACAACACGTGTCCGCGCCTCGCCGATTATTCGCGCTGCCTGAATTGCCCCGTGTTCGCGCAAGGTGCGGCACGGCTGCTCGACCGGCCTTTGAGCGACGCGGACCTCGCATCGCGCCGGAACACAGATACCGCGAGTGGCGAGGCGCCTCGCCAGGAGGCCGCCGTGCATTCGGCGCTCGCCTTTCGCATCGCGGGCGAATGGCTCGCGCTGCCGACCCCCGTGCTGCGCGAAATCGACGATATCCGTGCGATCCATTCGCTGCCGCACCAGCGCTCGCGTGCGGTGCTCGGCGTCGTCAACGTGCGCGGCGCGCTAACCATTGCGGTTTCGCTTGGCGAAATGCTGAACGTGGAACACGCCGCCGACCCGCAACGGTCCGCACGCAACGGCTATCCGCGCATGCTGGTCGCCGCGCACGACAGCGAGCCCGTCGCATTCCCAGTCGATGAAGTGGAAGGCGTGATCCGTTACGCGGAAACAGCACTGCTGCCCGTGCCCGCGACGCTCGCGCATGCCACCGCGTCGCACGCGCGCGGCGTGCTCGCGTGGCGCGACGGCAGCATCGGCCTGCTCGATCCCGGGCGCCTGTTCGACTCGATCGCCCGGAGCCTGCGATGACCGACGACGATCTGAGCCGCCAGTCGCTGCTCGAACTGTTCCGCGAGGAAGCCGGCGCGCAGACGCGCGTGCTGTCCGACGGCCTGCTCGCGCTCGAACAGCGCCCCGCCGACGCCGCCGCGCTCGAAGCATGCATGCGCGCCGCGCATTCGCTCAAGGGCGCGGCGCGCATCATCGGCTTGCAGGACGGCGTCGATATCGCGCATCTGATGGAAGAGTGCTTCGTCGGCGCGCAGCGCGGCGAATTGCGGCTGACGCCCGCGCATATCGACGTGCTGCTGCGCGGCGTCGATCTGCTGTTGCGTGTGGGCGAAGCGAAGCCGGATGCGCCCGTCACGCGCGCGGATATCGACGGATTCGTGCGGCGGCTGTCGTCGCCTCCCGCCGTTGCTGGCGAAGCGCCAACGAACGACGTAGAGCACACGGACGCCGACGTCGACGTGTATGCCCAACTGCAGGCGCAGTTGCAGGCGGAAGCGCTCGCCCAACGTCAGGAAGCCGTGCCCGCCGACTCCACCGATTCCACCGGTTCCACCGGTTCCACCGGTTCAACCGGCTCCGCCGCCGCAACGGGAAAACCCGACGCCGCACGGCACGCCGACCGCATGCTGCGCGTGCGCGCCGCGAATCTCGACCGCGTGCTGAGCCTGTCGGGCGAAGTGCTCGTCGAATCGCGCTGGCTCAAGCCGTTCGCTTCGTCGATGCTGCGCATGAAGCGCACGCAGCGCGACACCTCGCTCGCACTCGATGCGCTCTACGACACGCTCGCCGGGCACCTCGACGAAGTGGCGCTGTCCGCGCTCGCCGATGTGCGCACGGCGCTCAACGGGATGCAGCAGACGCTCGGCGCGCGCATCGACGAACTCGATCGCTACGAGCGCAGCAGCGCCAACCTCGCGCAACTGCTGTACGACGAAGCGCTGCAATGCCGGATGCGGCCGTTCGGCGACGCGACGCATGCGTATCCGCGCGTCGTGCGCGATCTCGCGCGCTCGCTCGGCAAGCGCGTGACGTTCGAGATCGTCGGCACGTCGACGCAGGTGGACCGCGACATTCTCGACATGCTCGACGCACCGCTCGGCCATCTGCTGCGTAACGCGATCGATCACGGCATCGAGACGCCCGAGCAACGCATGGCGCGCGGCAAGCCCGCCGACGCGCACGTGACACTCGAAGCGCGCCATAGCGCGGGCAAGCTGCTGATCAGCGTCAGCGACGACGGCGCGGGCATCGATCTCGACACCGTGCGCGCGTCGGTGATCCGCCGCAAGCTCGCCGACGCGGAGACTGCCGCGCGCCTGTCCGAACAGGAACTGCTCGACTTCCTGCTGCTGCCGGGCTTTTCGATGCGCGAGCATGTCACGGACGTCTCGGGCCGCGGCGTCGGACTCGACGCTGTGCACGAGATGGTCAAGGCCGTGCGCGGCACCGTGCGCATCTTCAACGATCCCGGCAAAGGCTCTCGCTTCGTGATGCAGTTGCCGCTGACGCTGTCCGTCGTGCGCAGCCTGCTCGTCGACGTGGGCGGCGAGGCGTATGCGTTTCCGCTGGCGCACGTGCGCCGCACGCTCGAACTCGCGCGCGCCCGTATCGACATGCTCGAAGGCCAGCAGCACTTTGCATTCGACGGCAAGCCCGTCGGGCTCGTCACCGCGCATCAGCTGCTCGGCGCCCAACAGGTGGATGCGGCGCGCGAGTCGGTGTCCGTCGTCGTGATCGGCGACGAGCGCGAGACATACGGCATCGCCGTCGACCGCTTTCTCGGCGAGCGGATGCTCGTCGTGCAGCCGCTCGATGCGCGCCTCGGCAAGATCCGCGACATTGCGGCGGGCGCGCTGATGGAAAACGGCGACGCCGTGCTGATCGTCGATGTCGACGACCTGCTGCGCTCCGTCGACAAGCTCGTACGCGGCGGCCAGCTCGACAAGATCGGCCGCGCGCACGACGTGGCCGCGCGGCAGCGCAAGCATGTGCTCGTCGTCGAAGATTCGCTGACGGTGCGCGAACTCGAACGCAAGCTGCTGGAAAAGCGCGGTTACGCGGTCACGGTCGCCGTCGACGGGATGGACGGCTGGAACGCGCTGCGCAGCGGCAGCTTCGATCTCGTCGTCACCGATATCGACATGCCGCGCATGGACGGCATCGAACTCGTCACGCTGATCAAGCGCGACCCGGCGTTCAAGCACGTGCCCGTGATGATCGTGTCGTACAAGGACCGCGACGAGGACCGGCGGCGCGGGCTCGAAGCGGGCGCGGACTACTATCTCGCGAAGGGCAGCTTCCATGACGAAGCGCTGCTCGATGCCGTACGCGATCTGATCGGAGAGGCGACGCAATGACCTCAGGAAGAAGCGCGGGCATGACCATCGGCATTGCCAACGACCTTCCCCTCGCCGTCGAGGCGCTGCGCCGCGTGATCGCGCTGCGCCCGGAGCATCGCGTGCTGTGGGTCGCCGCGAATGGCGAAGAGGCCGTCGACTTCTGCGCGGCGCAGACGCCCGACGTCGTGCTGATGGACCTCATCATGCCGAAGGTCGACGGCGTGGAAGCGACGCGCCGCATCATGGCGCGCACGCCCTGCCCGATCCTGATCGTGACGAGCAGCGTCGGCGCGAACACGTGGCGCGTCTACGAGGCGATGGGCGCAGGCGCGCTCGACGCCGTCGATACACCCACGCTCGCGGGGCGCGGCATCGGCGAATCCGCGCAGCTGATGCTGCAGAAGATCGACCAGATCGGCCGGCTGATGGACCGGCCGTCCGCGCTGCGACAAGCGGCCGTCGCGCCGCTCAGGCCTGACGCGCAGAAGCTGGTCGCAATAGGCGCGTCGGCGGGCGGACCGGCCGCGCTCGCCAGGGTGCTCGGCAGCCTGCCCGCGAGCTTCGCGGCGCCCGTCGTGATCGTGCAGCACGTCGACAAGGTATTCGCCGACGGCATGGCGGAGTGGCTCGACGGACAGACGCCGCTCACCGTGCGCACCGTCCGCGAAGGCGAGCCGCCCGCCGTGGGCGTCGCGCTGCTCGCGGCCACCAACGACCACCTGTTGATGACACAAAACGGCGCGCTGCACTACACTCGCGATCCGGCAGAATTGCCGTACCGGCCTTCCGTCGACGTGTTCTTTCATAGCGTCGTCGAGCATTGGCCCGGCGACGCACTCGGCGTACTGTTGACGGGCATGGGCCGCGACGGCGCGATCGGTCTCAAGGCGATGCGTGCGAAAGGCTACGACACGATCGCGCAGGACGAAGCGACCAGCGCCGTCTACGGCATGCCCAAGGCGGCTGCGGCGCTCGGTGCGGCGAGCCGGATCCTGCCGCTCGGCAGCATCGCGGATCAGCTGGCGGCCTTCGCGCGCCGTTGAGCGCGCTCACGGCGAAACGGGTTCGGGTAACGGGATTCACGGCGAGAACGTAAGCAAGGCGCGCCGCAACACAGAGACGGGGCATGAGCAGCATTTCCGACAGGGGTACGCAAATGGACTTCGATCAAATCGGGGCACGGGACCAGGGGGGTTCCACATCGACGTCGGTCGACCGCGCGAATGCCGCGCTCGAAGCCGCGCGCGCCGCGCTGGAAACGGCCGCGCTGTCCGACGTCCCCATCATGGTGCTGCTCGTCGACGATCAGGCAATCGTCGCGGAAGCGGTGAAGCGCGCGCTCGCCAACGAGGACGGCATCGACCTGCACTACTGCGCGAGCGCCGACGAAGCGATCCGCGCGGCCACCCACACGCGCCCCACGGTGATCCTGCAGGATCTCGTGATGCCGGGCATCGACGGTCTCACGCTCGTCAAGGCGTACCGCGCGAACGCGAAGCTGCGCGACGTGCCCATCATCGTGCTGTCGGCGAAGGAAGAACCGACCATCAAGAGCGCGGCCTTTGCGGCGGGCGCGAACGATTACCTCGTCAAGCTGCCCGACCGGATCGAACTGGTCGCGCGTATCCGTTATCACTCGCGCTCGTATGTGAACCTGCTGCAACGCGACGAGGCGTATCGCGCGCTGCGCGAATCGCAGCAGCAGTTGCTCGAAGCGAATCTCGAACTGCGCAAGCTCACGCAATCGGATGGGCTGACGGGGCTCTCGAACCGGCGCTATCTTGACGAATATCTGAACGCCGAATGGCGGCGCGGCATGCGCGCGCAAACGGAAGTGTCGATGCTGATGCTCGACGTCGACAACTTCAAGCCGTACAACGATACCTACGGGCACGTCGCGGGCGACGAGGTGCTCAAGCAGATCGCGTCGACGGTGGAAGGCTGTCTCGGACGGCCAGGCGATCTCGCCGCGCGCTTCGGCGGCGAGGAATTCGCGGTCGTGCTGCCGGGCACGTCGGCGGGCGGCACGCGTCTGCTCGCCGAGAAAATCCGCCTCGAAGTCGAGGCGCTGAGGATTCCGCATGCCGGCTCGTCGTCGGGACAGTACGTGACGGTGAGCGTGGGCTGCGCGACGCTCGTGCCCGCGCGCGATGCGCCGATGACGACGCTGATCGAGACCGCCGATCTCGCGCTCTATCGCGCAAAACGCGACGGGAAGAATCGCGTCGCGTCGATGGAAGGCGGCCGGAGCGATACGCGTGCGACGGCGGAGTGATGCGTGCGGTTCACGTCGCGGCCGCTGACGGTCGGGTAGCCCTCTAATCCGGGGTCGGGTAGCCCTCTAACCCGGCTTGCCATCCTCGCGCGGACGCATCAACGGCAATGCATAAGCGCCGACGTAAATCGCGAATGCCGCGATCCAGCACACGCCCGCGCTCCAGATCCACACCTGATAATGCCCCGGCGCCACCAGCGGACCGACGATCCGCAATGCCGAGCCGAGCGTGACGAGCGCATAGCTCGCGATATCGCGCTTATCGGCGGCGAGCGGCCTGCCCGTGTGGCCACGCGCTGTGCGCGTGATCATCGCGATGATCGCTCCGCCGATCACGCCCGCCGTGAACGCGTGCAGCGCGACGGAATGCGGCACGAATCCCAGTGCGCTCGCGCCGAGCAGCGCAAAGCCGATGGGCATCCATGCATACGCGACATGCAGGATCAGCAGAATCGCCGGACCGCGCACCTTGTACGAGCGCCAGCCGATCAGCCGCGCGCAGTGAACCGCACACGCGGCAAACGCGAGCGTCGCAACAACCGCTGACGGCAACGCAGCCGCATCCGCTAACAGCGCAACCAGCGTCAATGGTGCGGCGATCGATTCCACCCACTTCCAGCGGCGCGTGACGAAACCTGGTATTGCATTCGACGTGAACATCGGAATCACGCGCGCGCCGATCACGCTGACCAGCAGCACGACGACGCCCGCCGCCGCGAAGATGCAGCGCAGCGCCAGATCGGCGCGTCCCGTTTGCGTCAGCACATGAAACGCGGCGTTGAGCGCGGCGAACGTCAGCAGCACGGGCACGAGAAAATAGTTGCGCCGGTTTCCGACCTTCATCAGCACACGCAGCAGCACGAACGCGACGCCAGGCAGGAACGCGCTGTCGACGAGCGCGGCCGGCACAGCCGGGCCGCTCCACACGAGCACGCGCGCGCACAGCCACAGCAGCGCGAGCGCGGCGAGCACGCGCCGGCTCGTCGTCGGCATACCCGTCCAGGCGCGCACGGCCGTCAGCAGAAAGCCCGCGACGATCGACGCTGCGAAGCCGAACACCATCTCGTGCGCATGCCAGCCGATGGGATCGAGCTTCAGCAGATAGTTGCCCATGACGGGCACGCCCGCGAGCACGAGCAGCCACACGCCGAGCGCGAGCGCGGCGAAGCCCGCGCCCGCCAGGTAGAACGGACGAAAGCCAAGGTTGAGCAGCGCGAAGCGCTGCGCGGGACGATAGCGTCCCGGCGGTGGCACGAAAGTCGCACGGGGCTCGATGGGTTGCATGATTCGCTCGCTTGCTCGCGATGGGAAAGCGGCGCCGCCGCTCTTCCACCAGGTGGAGATGCGTTACGCGCAGTGCGCTTCGAACGCGGGATAGAGACGCACTTCTTCACGCGTCATCCGTTGCCGCAAATGCGAAATCACGCGGCCGATTTCACGCGCGGATTCGAGTCCCGAACGCCCTGTGTCGAGCGAATCGAAGAAGCCGAGAATTTCCGCCGACATCGCGCGCATTTCCTGCGCGTACATATCGCCGAGCGCACGCGTCGCGTCGTGCTTCTGCATCGCGGGATAGAGCTTCTGGTCTTCGCGCGCGAGATGCGCGACGACCACGCCGCGCAGCTGCTTGAGCTTGCGGCGGCCCTCTTCGGACCCGACGCCGAGCGAGCGGCATTCATCGAGCAAACGGAAAATCTCTTCGTGGTCGTGCTTGAGCGTGGTGATCAGTGACATGGTGTTGGACCTGCACATTCTTATGTTGTGTTGACTGGGTATGCGGCCTTGCGGATCGCGTTAACCCTTACACACGTTTCGTGCCACACAGGAATGCCCAGAAAAACAGTCACTTACTAAAAGTGCTAGTCGCTCGCACCCGAGTCGTTATGACTCGACATCGAGTCGATTTAACCTTGATGGCGGCGCTGCGCCGCCCGGCACCTCAAGCCGATTCGCGCTCCACCATGCTGAACCCGACGTCGACGAACGCACGCTCATGCGCACCATTCAGCCGGTCGAGCAGCGCACGCGCCGCGCTCACGCCGATGCGCGTGCCGTCGACGCGCACCGTCGTCAGTTGCGGCGTCGTTTCCGCCGCGAAGTCGAGATCGCCGAAACCGCAGATCGCGAGACGCGCAGGCACATCGAGTCCCATCTTTCGCGCCGCGCCGAGCGCGCCGATCGCCAGCAGGTCGGAGCCGCAAAACACGGCATCGACATCCGGCGAACTCGCCAGCAGTTGCGGCAACGCCGCCTTGCCCGTCGCAAGCGAACTGGGCGGCGCAACGATCAGTTCGGCCACCTCCGTCATGCCCGCTTTCGCGAGCCGGTCGCGAAAGCCCGCGCGGCGCGCGAGCGCGCGTACGTCGCTCGCCGAAATCAGCGCGGGCCGCTTCGCGCCGCGCGCGAGAAAGCGCTCCGCCACCGCTTCGCCGATCTGGTAGTGCGAGAAGCCGACCAGCATGTCGATGGGCGACTCCGTCATGTCCCATGTTTCGACCACGGGAATGCCGACGTTGCGCAGACGCTCGCGCAACGACGCCGTATGCGCGACGCCCGTCAGCAGCACGCCTTCGGGTCGGCGGCTCAGCACGGTATCGAGCAGGCTTTCTTCGTTGGTGTCGCTGTAGCCGCTCAGCGCGAGCAGCACTTCATAGCCCGCACGCGACATGGTCTCGCTGAACACCTGAATGGTTTCGGAGAACAACGAGTGCGCGATGGTCGGCACGATGGCCGCGATCAGCCGCGAGCGCGCCGACGACAGCCCGCCCGCGAGCCGGTTCGGCACATAGCCGAGTTTCTGCACGACCTGGCGCACGCGCTCGAGCGTCTCGGGCGCGACGGATTCGGGGCTGTTGAACACGCGCGACACCGTGATGGGCGACACGCCCGCTTGCGCCGCGACGTCCGTGATGCGCAAACCCTTCGGGCCGCCGCGCGTGCGACGCGCGGGCGTGGCGCTGCCCTTGAGGTCGATCGATGCGTCGTCGGTTGGCTTGGCGGTCGGCATGAACAGATGCACCTTGAAATTTGCGCGGCTATTGTAGCCAACGCGGAAGCCAATGCGTCGTGCGCGCTTTCATTCGGTGACGGGTGTGCCGTTCACCGTCTGTGCCGCGCGACCGCTGCGGCGCAGAACGAAGCTCGTCACGACCGCGAAGATCAGCATGCATACGGCGGGAATCAGCATCGGCGCCTGGGTGCTGCCCGTCGTCTGCTTGACGAACGGCACGAGGTTCTGCGCGATAAAGCCGCCGATATTGCCGAGCGAGTTGATCGCCGCGATGCCCGCTGCGGCCCGCGCGCCAAACAGGAACTTCGGCGGCAGCGTCCAGAAGCACGGAATCAGCAGATACATGCACGGCGCGCCGAAGCACAGCGCGATGAAGCGCAGCGTGTTGGTCGGCATGAACACCGACGACAGAAAGAACACCATGCCGAGCAGCGCCGATGCGAGCATCGCGATGATCGCGCGATTGCCTGCGCGCAGTTTCGACGGCAGCCACGCGAGCACGATCGTCGCCATCAGCCATGGAATGATGTTGAGAAAGCCGTTGGTCGTATTGCTGACGCCGAAGCCCTTGACGAGCGTCGGCAGCCAGTAGCTCACGCCGTACACGGAGATCGACAGCATCATGTAGTAGAGCGCCATGCCGATCACGCGCGGCTCGGTCAGCACGGAGAGCAGCGTCGTGTGACGCGCGGCGCTCTTGCGCGCCTGCGCGCTTTCGCTTTCGAGCGTGCGCGCGAGCCAGCCCTTCTCTTCGTCCGACAGGAACTTCGCTTCGCGCGGCGACGCGGGCAGGCAGTACAGCACGACGAGCGTCAGCAGCACGGAAGGAATCCCCGTCACGACGAACACGAGCTGCCAGCCTTGCAGCCCGAGAAAACCGCCCTTGTCGAGCAGCCATCCGCAGATCGGCGCGCCGATCATGTTGCCGAGGCTGCTGCCGACCGTGAAGTAGCCGAGCATCCGCACGCGATGCCGCTGCGGAAACCACAGCGTCAGGTAATAGATGACGCCGGGATACAGCCCGGCCTCCGACGCGCCGAGCAGAAAACGCAGCACATAGAACATCGTCGCGTTCTTCGTGAACGCGAGCAGGATCGTCACGATGCCCCACGTCAGCATGATGCGCGCCATCCATTTCGGCGCGCCGTACTTGTGAAGCATCACGTTGCTCGGCACTTCGAAGATCAGATAGCCGATGAAGAACAGCGACGCGCCCAGCCCGTACGCCACTTCCGACAATCCGAGACTGCCGAGCATCTGCAGTTTCGCGAAGCTGATGTTCGAACGGTCGATATACGCGACCAGATACAGGACGCCGAGCAGCGGCATGAGCCGCAGGCCCAGACGATTGATGAGGCGCGATTCGTCGATCGCGGAAGTGACGGTGTTCACGGTGTCTCCTGGGCCCGCTATCGATGTGCGGGCCTCGTTGTGCTGGTTGTCGTGACGCTGCCTGAGTGCGGCGTGCGCGTTGCTGCGCGTTACTTCTTCTGCTGCTCGCGCCACGCCTTGTAAGCGGCCAGCGTTTCCTCGTTCGGCGGATACGTGCCGCGCAGCGGACTGCCTTCGGCGACGCGCTGCTGGATGAACACTTCCAGTTGCTCCTGCTCGCTCGCATCGCGCGCGACGTCTGCGGCCATTTCGCGCGGCACGATCACGACGCCGTCCACATCCGCGACGACGATGTCGCCCGGATAAACGGGCACGCCGCCGCAGGCGATGGGCACGTTCATGTCGACGGCGTGATGCTTCGCGAGATTGAGCGGCGCGCTCGCGCCGGCGCACCAGATCGGCAAACCGAGTTCGGAGATCGTGCCGCTGTCGCGCACCGCGCCGTCCGACACCATGCCCGCGACGCCGCGCTTCGCGAGACGCAGCGCGAGAATCGAGCCGACGGACGCCACCGTGCGGTCGCCGCGGCAATCCTGCACGAGCACGCTGCCGGGCGGCGCGGTCTCGACGGCCTTGCGCTGCGGATGATCGGGGTTCTGGAACACGCCGACGTGATCGAGGTCTTCGCGCGCGGGAATATTGCGCAGCGTGAACGCGGGACCGACGAGATTCGGCGCGCCCGGCGCGGGCTTCACGAGCGGCGCGACGCCTTGCAGAAACACATTGCGCAGGCCGCGCTTGAAGAGCTGCGTCGTCAGCGTCGCAGTGCTGACGTGGCGGAGTTGTTCGAGCGTTTCGGCGCTCACGGTCGTTTCGTTTGCGGTCATGTTCGGTTTGCTGGGGCTCTGTGGGCGTTAATGGATTTCCGGCTCATCGCGGTTCGCGTCGGACGAGACGGTCAGTTTTTCTTCGAGGAAATCGAAATCGCAACCCTTGTTCGCCTGGGTCACGTGCAGCTGATGCATCACGCCGAAGCCGCGTTCGAACGGACGCTTCGGCGGCCGCCATGCTTCCTTGCGCGCGGCGAGTTCCTGATCGCTGACATCGAGATGCAGACGGCGCGCGGCCACGTCCAGTTCGACGATGTCGCCGTCCTTCACGAGCGCGAGCGGCCCGCCGACGAACGACTCGGGCGCGACGTGCAGCACGCACGCGCCGTAGCTCGTGCCGCTCATGCGCGCATCGGAGATGCGCAGCATGTCGCGCACGCCCTGCTTCAGCAGCTTTTGCGGAATCGGCAGCTGGCCCCATTCGGGCATGCCCGGCGCGCCGACGGGACCGGCGTGCTGCAGCACGATCACGGAGTTGGCCGTCACGTCGAGGTCTTCGCTGTCGATGCGCGCGGCCATGTCGCTGTAGTCCTTGAACACGACGGCGGGACCGCGATGCTTGAGCAGATGCGACTCCATTGCGGCGGGCTTGATGACGGCGCCATCGGGCGCGAGATTGCCCGTCAGCACGGCGAGACCGTCGCGTTCGACGAGCGGATTGCCGCGTTTGCGGATCACTTCGTCGTTGAAAATCTCCGCGCCCGCGATGTTCTCGCCAAGCGTGCTGCCGTTCACGGTCATCTGCGTGCCGTCGATCAGCTCGCCCAGCTCGACCAGCAACGCGCGCAGGCCGCCCGCGTAATAGAAGTCCTCCATCAGATACTGGCCCGCCGGACGGAGGTTGCCGAGCACGGGCGTCACGCGCGCCAGTTCGTCGAAGCGCGCCGTCGTCAGATCGATGCCCGCGCGGCGCGCGACGGCCACCAGATGCACGATCGCATTCGTCGAGCCCGACATCGCGAGCACGGTCGTGACGGCGTTATCGAAGGACTTCGCGGTGAGAATGTCCGACGGCTTCTGGTCGGTCCACACCATCTCGACGATGCGCTGGCCCGTCAGCGACGCATACTGCGCGTGACGCGAATCCACTGCGGGGATCGACGAGAAGCCAGGCAACGTGAGGCCGAGCGCTTCCGTCGCGCTCGTCATCGTCGAGGCCGTGCCCATCGTCATGCAATGGCCGGGCGAGCGCGCGATGCCGCTCTCGATCCCCTTCCATTCGTCTTCCGTGATCTTGCCCGCGCGCAGTTCGGCCCAGTATTTCCACGTGTCCGAGCCGCTGCCGAGCGTGCGGCCGTTCCAGTTGCCACGCAGCATCGGGCCGGCGGGCAGATAGATCGCGGGCAGATCCATGCTGATCGCGCCCATCAGCAGGCCGGGCGTGGTCTTGTCGCAGCCGCCCATCAGCACGCAGCCGTCGAACGGATACGACTTCAGCAGTTCCTCCGTCTCCATCGCGAGGAAGTTGCGGTAGAGCATCGTGGTCGGCTTCTGGAACGGCTCGGCCAGCGTCATCACGGGCATTTCGACGGGAAACCCGCCCGCCTGCCAGATGCCGCGCTTCACTTCCTCGACGCGCTGCTTGAAGTGCGTGTGGCACGAGTTGATCTCGCTCCACGTATTGACCACGGCGATCACCGGCTTGCCCATGTAGTCCGACGAGTGATACCCCATCTGCGCGGTGCGCGAGCGGTGACCGAACGAACGGAGATCGTTGACGCCATACCAGCGGTAGCTGCGCAGTTCTTCGGGCTTCTTGCGATTCGAGGACAAATCTGTCTCCTTGGTAACGCTATCATTTTCGGCCGCAACAACACCGGCGGGGCGCGGCGTATGAGCTTTCGCGGCTGCGAAAGCGGCTGTGAAAGCGGCTGTGAAGCGATGATCGGGATGCACGGATGGTAGCGTTATCATTTAGCCGCGTCCGCCAGGGATAGTACGGAGACGCAGCGGGAAATCGGACTGAAGCGCGCCGGGCGGCGCTGCGGCAAGCGCCCTGTCCGCGTCAGACGTCTTTCGCGTCGAACACGAGGAGATCGACGCCCGCCTGCGCGAAATTCTGAAGATCGGCGGTGGTGGCGGCTGCTTCGGGTGTGCCCATCGCCTGCTGAAGCGACTCGAAGCTGTCGAAACTGAGGATGGCCGCAAGCGCATACGGCGACTCGCCCTTTGCGCTCGCCACGGGCCCGACGCTCACTTCGTAGCGGCTCAGGCCGGGAATCGTTTTCGCTAGCGGCACGTGTTTGTCGAAGTAATGGGCGTCGAATGCGTTGCGATCGGCGGGAGTCTTGTAGAGCGCGACGAGCTTTGCCATGTCATGCCTCCTGAAACGGACGTTCAGTGCAGTGCTGATTGAAGCTGGCTGATACGGATCGATGCCGCTCGAACGGCTCATGGATTCTACGCCCGGCGCATGCGAGGGCCGTGTGAAGGGACGCGTTTTCGGGACCGCCGGGCGGCGGCCCCCATGCCCCGTCGGCCCGTCGGCCCGTCAGCCCGACGGCCGCCGGCGCAACGCCCACCAGCCCGCGAGTACGGTGAAGCTCACGACCAGCAGCACCATCATCCAGAAGCCGTGCTTGTTCTCAGCGAGAGGCACGCCGCCGACGTTCATCCCGAACAGACCCGCGATGATGTTGATGGGCAGCGCAAGCACCGTGACGATGGTCAGCGTGTACAGCGTGCGGTTGGTCTGCTCGTTCAGGCGCGCGGCGATTTCTTCCTGCAGCAGCTTGATGCGCTCCGCGAGACCCGACAGATCGCCGAGCACCAGCGAGAACTCTTCCGTCGAATCGCGCAGGCTTTGCACGTCGGCGGGCGACAGCCAGGCGGGCGGCCGCACCAGCAGCCGGAAGATCGACCCGGGCTCGGGCGCGAGCAGCCGCTGCAGGCGCACCAGCACGCGCCGCATCGCGCCGAGATCGCGGCGGCTCTGATAGACGCGCTGCGACAGGAAGTGATCTTCGATGCGGTCGACCTCGATGCTCGTGCGCCGCACGATTTCGACGAGCAGATCGGCCTGATCGCGCAGCAGGTGGATCAGCAGTTCCGCCGACGTGTCGAAGCTCTCGCCGTTGCGCACCGACGCGCGCAGCCGGTCGACGGAGCGCAGCTGCTTCAGGCGCGCCGTCACCATGATCCGCTTGTGCGTGTAGACCCAGAGCGTCGCGATTTCGGAGGGCGTCTGCTCGAAGTCGTACATCACGTCGTTGACGACGGCGAGCAGCGCGCCGTGCTGATGTTCGATGCGAGTGGAGTGTGAGCCTTCGCGCAGGGCCTCGAAGAAGGTGTCGGGCAGATCGAGATGTGCGCGGATCCAGCGTTCGCTCGACACATGCGCCAGGTTGAAATGCAGCCAGAGAAATTCGCTCTGGTGAGCGCCCGACGCCTTCGTCTCGTTGCGGCATTCGGCAAGCCATTCGGCGGCCGTGTCGGTATCGACGGCGAGGCCGGGCTGGTCGAGCGCAAAACGGAATCCGCAAACGAGGCCGGAGCGGTCCGCTCCATAAGTAGTGGGCGCCAGGTTCAAAGTCATGTGCGTTTCGGGGTGGGGGTCCGCGAAGGCGCCATTCTGACATGAGCACGCGGCAGAAGCGTTACGTGTCAGCTGCTTGACGTTTGCTTGTCGACACGTTGGCAGGCTTTAGACAGATCGTGCAGCGGGCATATCGTCCGAAGCGGCGATCCTCGCGCCGGCGAGCCGCGGCTGCCCCATGACGGCGGCAGCCGCGCCCGATGCTTACGCCGCGAACCCGCCGTCGATCATCAGGTTCGCGCCCGTCACGAAGCGTGCTTCAGGGCTCGCGACATACGCGACCATGCCCGCGACTTCATCCGCCGTGCCGTGACGCGGAATCGCCATCAGGCCGTGCAGCGACGCCGCGAAATCGCTCGATTCCGGGTTCATGTCCGTGTTGATCGGACCGGGCTGCACGTTGTTGACGGTGATGCCCTTCGGACCGAGATCGCGTGCGAGACCTTGCACGAAACCTTGCAGCGCCGACTTGCTCATCGCGTACACGGCGCCGCCCGCGAACGGCATGCGATCCGCGTTCGTGCTGCCGATGTTGATGATCCGGCCGCCCTCGCCCATGTGCGCCAGCACCGCCTTCGACGCGACGAACACGGCGCGCACGTTCACCTGCACGGTCGCGTCGAAGTCTTCGAGCGAGAAGACGTCGAGCGTGCCGAGGCGCAACACGCCCGCGTTGTTCACGAGGATGTCGATCTTGCCGAGCGTGCGCGCCGTGTCGTTGATCGCGTCGGTCAGCGATGCGGGATCCGCCACATCCGCCTTGACGGCGACGGCACGGCCGCCCGCCTTCTCGATGCTCGCAACCAGATCGTTCGCCGATGCCGCCGAGCTGTTGTACGTGAAAGCGACCGTCGCGCCTTCGCTGGCGAGCCGGCGAACCACGGCCGCGCCGATGCCGCGCGCGCCGCCCGTGACGAAAGCAACCTTGCCTTGCAGATTCGTGTTCGTGTTCATGTTGTGCTCCAGATGAAGTGGTGATCAGGTGATGCAAGTATGGCCAGCCGATTCCATTGCCGGTAGCATCGAATCGCTATCAACAGTTTCAACCACAGGTATAAAGCCGGAAACGCGATGGAAGCCCTCAATCTGATCGAATCGTTCATCCAGACAGCCGAAACGGGCAGTTTTTCGGCGGCCGCGCGCAGGCTCGGCCTCACGCCTGCCGCCGTCAGCAAGAACGTCGCGCGGCTGGAGGCGCACCTTGGCGTGCGGCTCTTTCACCGCAGCACCCGCAAGCTGACGATGACTCCCGGCGGCGAGCAGCTGTGGGCCGACGCGGGCGTGCCGTTCGCGAGCCTGCAGGACGCCTTTTCGCGCGCGTCGCAGCATGGCGGCAAGCCGTCGGGCGTGCTGAAGGTCGGCATGGCCGTCGCTTTCGGGCGCGAGTATCTGGTGCCGCTGCTCGGCGAGTTTCTCGAACGCTATCCCGACATCGTGCCCGACTGGCATTTCGACAACCGCGCCGTCGACCTGATCGCGGGCGGCTTCGACGCCGCCATCGGCGCGGGCATCGAACTGACGCAGGGCGTCGTCGCGCGCGAGATCGCGCGGCCGTGCACGATCGTCGCGGCGTCGCCGGCCTATATGAAAGGCCGGCCGCTGCCCGCGCATCCGTCCGATCTCGCGGAGCTGGATGGCATTGCGCGCCGCTCCAGCAGCACGGGCCGCCTGCGCGCATGGACGATGCGCAACCAGGTCGGCGAGGAGGCGCTCGCCGAGTGCCGGACGCGGATGATCTTCGACGATCCCGAGGCGATGGCGCACGCGGCGCTGCAAGGGCTCGGCATCGCCTTCCTGCCGACGCCGCACGCCGCGCCGTGGCTCGAAAGCGGGCAGCTGATGCGGCTCCTGCCCGGCTGGCATGCCGAAATCAGCCCCCTTACGCTCTATTACCCGAACCGCAAGCTGCTGCCCGCGAAGACCCGCGTGTTCATCGACTTCGTCGTCGAGGCGTTTCGCGAGCGGCGGCTCGCGGCGCGCTTCGACGCGCGTTGACCGCGCCATTCGAAACACATGCCGGAGCCGGATATAAGAAGAATCCATGACAGGGTTTTTCTGTACGCAAGACGCCGCCACATCGGTCGATATATCAGGTGGAGACATGCGCGCTGCATCCGTACGCAGCGCGCCCACATTTCAAATATCGCCCACGTTGCGAGGCGTCCGAATGGTGAAGCTGAGTTTTACCCAGAAACTGTGGTTGCCGCTCGTCATCAGCCTGTTCGCGTTGTTGCTGGTCTCGGTGTCGGCGGCGTATCTGTCGCGTGAGACGCGCATCGAGGAACGCAAGAACGACCTCGTCAACGTCGCGCATGTCGGCTTGTCGCTGGTTCAGGAATACGCGGCGCTCGCGCAGAGCGGCAAGCTGAGCGAAGCGGACGCGCGCAAGGAAGCGCTCGCGCGCCTGCGTAACATCCGCTACGGCGAGGACGGTTACTTCCTCGTGATCGATTCGACGCCGCGCATGGTCATGCATCCCATCAAGCCCGCGACCAACGGCAAGGATCTTTCAGGCACGGCCGACGCCGACGGCCGCCACCACTACGTCACGTTCGCGAAGGTCGCGCAGTCGGCCGACGGCGGCTTCGTCGATTACGTATTTCCGCATTCGCGCCCCGCATCCGCATCGGCGCCCGCCGAAGCCGTCGGCAAGATCGGCTACGTCGTGCGCTATGCGCCGTGGGACTGGATCATCGCGACGGGCGCGTATGTGGACGACATCGACGCCGCGTTCATGCGTTCGCTGTATCTGATCGGCGGCGTATTCATCGGCATCGCCGTACTGCTGGCCGCGATCGTCGCGCTGACCAACCGCAGCATCCAGCGCACCATCGGCGGCGATCCCGGCTACGCGGCGGACGTCGCGAACGCGATCGCCATCGGCGATCTGACCGTCTCGATCGACACGCGTCAGAACGACGATGCCAGCCTGCTGCGCGAAATGCGCCGCATGCGCGACACGCTGACGGACACGATCCGCGCGATCAAGCATGCCGCCGACAACGTCGCGACGGGCGCAGGCGAAATCGCCAGCGGCAATGCCGATCTTTCGTCGCGCACGGAGAATCAGGCCGCGTCGTTGCAGGAGACGGCGGCAAGCATGGAGCAGATGACGTCGATGGTGCGGCAGACGGCCGAAAACGCGCGCACCGCCAGCGAACTCGCCGAAAGCGCCGCGCAGATCGCGAATCAGGGCAGCGTGATGGTCGGCGAGGCCGTGTCGACGATGCGCGACATCTCGACGGAATCGCAGAAGATGGTCGAGGTGATCGCGGTGATCGAGAGCATCGCGTTCCAGACCAATATTCTGGCGCTCAACGCCGCCGTCGAAGCGGCGCGCGCGGGCGAACAGGGACGCGGCTTCGCCGTTGTCGCGGGCGAAGTGCGCACGCTCGCGCATCGCAGCGCGGGCGCCGCGAAGGAAGTGCGTCAACTGATCAGCCGCGCCGTCGACAAGGTCGGCAACGGCGCAGGGATCGTCGAACGCACGGGCTCGACGATCCAGCAGGCACGCGATGCGATTGCGAGCGTGACGGGCGTGATGCAGGAAATTGCCGCAGCGGCCGCCGAACAGAGCGCGGGCATCGATCAGGTGAACCTCGCCGTCACGCAGATGGACAGCCTCACACAGGAGAATGCGGCGCTCGTCGAGCAGGCGGCGGCCGCCGCGCATTCGCTGACCGAGCAGGCCGGTCGGCTGAAGACTTCGGTGGACGCATTTCAGGTTGCCGAAACCGTCTGATGTTTAGCGTTTTTTGTTGCGATGACGTGGTTGGACCAGTTTCACGTCATTCGTGGAGGTTGCTGCGCACGTAGTCGATATGCGTGTGCATCGCCGTGCGCGCTTCTTCCGGCCGCCGCTTGCAGATCGCGTCGCACACGGCGCGATGCTGGACCAGCAGTTGTGCCGATTCCTTCGCGCCGAGCTGCCGCAAGTCCGTGCCGCTGATCGTAATGTGCTCGCGCAGCATGCCGAGAATGCTCGTGTGCAGATGCAGGAACATCGTGTTGTGCGAGGCTTGCGCGATCGCGTCGTGCAATTGCGTGTCCGCCGTCGCTTCGCTTTCCTTGTCGTCGCAGCCGTGCGAGCGTTCGAGTTCGCGCATCAATGAGCGGATACGTTTGAGGTCCGCGCCCGTCGCGCGCATCGCCGCGAAGTAGGCCGTCGCGCCTTCGAGCACGCGGCGGAATTCCAGAATGTCGTTGCGCAGCACCGGGTGATCGGCGACCAGCTGCCCCCAGGGCGACGCAATGCCCGCCCGCAGCTGATCCGTCGCATACACGCCCGCACCGCGCCGGCTCTGCAACAGACCGCGCGCCGCGAGCCGCTGGATCGCCTCGCGCACCGTGTTGCGCGATACCTCGTACTGTTGCGCCAGCATGCGCTCGGCGGGCAGCCGCGAGCCCGGCGGCCATGTGCCGTCCAGCAGCGCGGTTTCCATTTCACGCATGATGCGCTCCACCCTGCCCCGCTCCCGCGTCTGCGTCGCCATGTTCTTGCCTCTTCAGTGGTCCAACCAATTTGTATTGTCGCCCACATTTGGGAATCATGCGTCAACGATTCAAGCGATCCGCGCAGTCACTCGCCATGCGAGCGGCGCGCAAAGCGGACGCATTCTGGAGCGAGATATGAAGGAAAGGCAATATCCGGCGGCCCCGCGCGATGTGTATCTGTTCGCCACCTGCCTCGTCGACCTGTTCGTGCCCGAAGCCGGACTCGACGCCGTGAAGCTGCTCGAACGCGAAGGGCTCGTCGTGCACTTTCCTCAGGAGCAAAGCTGCTGCGGCCAGCCCGCGTACAGCAGCGGCAATCCCGAACAGGCCCGCGACGTCGCGCGCGCCCAGTTCGATATCTTCTCGAAGCCCTGGCCCGTGATCGTGCCGTCGGGCTCGTGTGCGGGCATGATGCGCCATCACTGGCCGAAGCTGTTCGCTGGCGATCCCGCAATGGCTCAGAAGGCGGAAGAACTCAGCGAACGCGTCTACGAACTGAGCGAATTCCTGCTGCGCGTGCTGCACATCGAATTGCCCGCGACGAGCGATGCCGCCGACGAACGTGTCGTGCTGCACACCTCATGCGCGGCGCGCCGCGAAATGGGCACGCGCGTGCACGGCGTCGAACTCGTCGATGCGTTGCCGGGGGTCACGCGTATCGAACACGAACGCGAATCCGAATGCTGCGGTTTTGGCGGCACGTTCTCGCTCAAGCATCCCGACATTTCCGGCGCGATGGTGCGCGACAAGGTCGCGTCCGCCTGTGCAACAGGCTGCGAGCGTATCGTTTCCGCCGACTGCGGTTGTTTGCTGAACATCGGACATGCGGCCCGTCATCAGGGCGCCCCCGTTGAAGTCGAGCATATCGCGAGCTTCCTGTGGCGCCGCACGCAACGCGCCGACGCGCAAAACAAGGGGCGCAAGGCATGAACGCCCGCGAACGCATGCTCGGCCGCTTGCGCGCCGCCGCACCCGCTCAGGTTTCGGGCGACGATCTGAAGCGCCTCGACGATGGCATCGATCTGCATTACGACGGCCGCCGCACCGCATTGCCCACGCAGACACTCGTCGAATCGATGCAGGCTGCGCTGACTGCCTCACACGCCGAAGTGTTCCGCGCGACGGAGCGCACGTGGCCCGCGCTGATCGCGCAACGCTTGCAGCAAGCCAACGTGCAGCGCTTGCTGCTCGATACATCGCGAGCGGAAGGCGCTGCGTTGCAACAGGCGTTGCCGCCTTCCGTCGCGACACGCAACTACGATCAGCCGATCGAGCACTGGAAGGCCGAACTGTTCGACACGATCGACGCCGGCTTCACCGTCGCGCGCTCGGGCCTTGCCGCGACGGGCACGCTGATCGTCGCACCCGACGCCGGTTCGCCGCGCACGATGTCGCTCGTGCCGCCGCTGCACATCGCGCTCGTCTACGCGCACACGCTGCACGCTGACCTGCACGCCGCGATGCGCGCCGAGCAATGGCAAGCGGGCATGCCGACCAATCTCGTGATGATCTCGGGACCATCGAAGACCTCCGACATTCAGCAAACGCTCGCTTATGGCGCGCACGGTCCGCGCGAACTGTGGGTCGTGATCGTCGAACATCAGGCCGATAACGCGGCGCTTAAGCACGGAGACGCAGCATGAACGCCACCCCGATGCACTTCGTGCCGCCGCAAGACTTCAAGACGCGCGCCCGTGCCGCACTCGACGATCCGAAGCTGCGCAGCAGTTTTCGCGGCGCAATGGACTTCCTGCAAACGAAGCGCCGCACGCAATTCCCCGACGACGACGAACTCCAGCATCTGCGCGATCTCGGCGAAGCCGTGCGCCAGCATGCACTGTCGCGCCTGCCCGATCTGCTCGTGCAGCTCGAAGAAAAGCTCACGGCGCGCGGCGTTCACGTGCACTGGGCCGAAACGGCCGCCGACGCCACCGCGATCATTCACGGCATTGCGAAATCGCACGACGCGAAGCGCGTGATCAAGGGCAAGTCGATGGCGAGCGAGGAGATCGAGCTCAATCACTACCTCGAAGCGCGCGGCATCGACTGCATCGAATCGGATATGGGCGAGTACATCGTGCAACTCGCGCACGAAAAGCCGTCGCATATCGTGATGCCCGCGATCCACAAGACGAAGGCCGATATCGCCGAACTGTTCGAACAGCACATCCCGGACACGCGCTACACGGAAGACGTCGACGAGCTGATCCAGACGGGCCGCCGCGCACTGCGCCGCGCATTCGTCGATGCCGACATCGGCCTGTCCGGCGTCAACTTCGCGGCCGCCGACACGGGCACGCTCTGGCTCGTCGAAAACGAAGGCAACGGACGCCTGTCGACCACCGTGCCCGACGTGCACATCGCGATCATGGGCATGGAGAAAGTGGTCGCGAAGCTGTCGCATATCGTGCCGCTTTCGAGCCTGCTCACGCGCTCCGCAACGGGCCAGGCGATCACGACGTACTTCAACCTGATCACCGGCCCGCGGCGCGAAGGCGAGCGCGACGGTCCGCGCGACATGCACGTGGTGCTGCTCGATAACGGTCGCACGCAAGCCTATGCCGACGAACAGTTGCGCGCGACGCTGCAATGCATCCGCTGTGGCGCGTGCATGAATCATTGCCCCGTGTACACGCGCATCGGCGGGCATGCTTACGGCACGACGTATCCGGGTCCGATCGGCAAGATCATTTCGCCGCATCTGCTCGGCCTCGAAGAAACCGCCGATCTGCCGACGGCATCGAGTCTGTGCGGCGCATGCGGCGAAGTGTGCCCCGTGCGCATTCCGATTCCCGAACTGCTGGTGCGTCTGCGCACGGAAGCGAATCGCGATCCGAACGAAGTGGTCGCGCATCCGCTGCGCGGCCAGGGTGCGAAGTTCAGCCGCGAAGAACAGTTCGTGTGGCGCTTCTGGAGCGGCGCGTTCGCACATCCGCGCGCCTACCGGATGTTGCGCTGGGCCGCGACGCGGCTGCGCGGCTTCGCGCCGAAGAACCAGATGGGCTGGACCCGTCATCGCGAACCGCTCAAGCCCGCTGCGCGCAGCCTGCACGATCTGATGCGCGAGCGCGGCCAACCCGAATAGCTTTTACCTTTCCACGAACCTCGGCACGCGTGCATCGCTTATCAGGCGATGCGCGGTGAGCGGCCGCGCGCCGCCAAAAAAGAATTTATTGAACGCATTTTCGGAGGAGACCGACATGCACCCGTGGTATCAGACCTATCTGCCGCTCGGCAGCCTCTGGCTATCCGCGCTCGCGGCCAGCATCCCGATCATCTTTTTCTTCGTCGCGCTGGCAGCGCTGCGCCTGAAGGGACATGTCGCCGCGGCGGGCACGCTGATCCTGTCGCTGGCCGTCGCGATCTTCGCGTACGGCATGCCCGCACCGCAGGCGTTCGCTGCTGCGGGCTTCGGCTTCGCCTACGGTTTGTGGCCGATCGCGTGGATCATCATCACGGCCGTGTTCCTCTACAAGCTGGTCGTAAAGACGGGCCAGTTCGACATCATCCGCGCATCGGTGCTCGCGTTGACGGATGATCAACGTCTGCAACTGCTGCTGATCGGGTTTTCGTTCGGCGCGTTTCTTGAAGGTGCGGCAGGCTTCGGCGCACCCGTCGCGATCACGGCGGCGCTGCTCGTCGGTCTGGGCTTCGATCCGCTGAAGGCAGCAGGTCTGTGCCTGATCGCGAACACCGCGCCCGTGGCGTTCGGCGCGATGGGGATTCCCATCATCGTCGCGGGCCAGGTGACGGGCATCGATCCGTTCCTGATCGGCGCGACGGCGGGCCGCCAGTTGCCGTTGCTGTCGCTGGCCGTGCCCTTCTGGCTCGTGTTCATGATGGACGGCAAGCGCGGTATCAAGGAAACGTGGCCGGCCGCGCTCGTGGCAGGCGGCAGCTTCGCCATCACGCAGTACTTCACGTCGAATCACATCGGACCTGAACTGCCGGACATCACGTCGGCGCTGGTCAGCCTCGTCGCGCTCGCTTCGTTCCTGAAGGTCTGGCATCCGCGCCGTGCGCACGATACGGCACGCGGCACGATGAGCGGCGGCGCAGCGGCGCTGTCGGGCTTCGGCGGCTTTGGCGGCGGTGAAGGATCGACTGGCGCGAGCCGTCGCGCGTCGCCGTATACGCTCGCGCAGACGATCCGTGCGTGGGCGCCGTTCGGCATTCTCACCGCGGTCGTCACCGTGTGGAGCCTGCAGTCGTTCAAGACACTGTTCGGCGCGAAGGGCGCACTGGCCTGGAGCATCATCAAGTTCAAGGTGCCCGGGCTGGATCAGCTCGTGATGAAAACGGCGCCCATCGTCGCGACGCCGAAGGCGTACGAGGCCGTGCTCAAGATCGACCTGCTCTCCGCAGTCGGCACGGCGATTCTGCTGACCGCGCTGATCTCGATGGTCTTGCTGCGCGTGAAGCCGCGCGATGCGATCACGACGTTCGGCGAAACGCTGAAGGAATTGCGCCGCCCGGTGCTGTCGATCGGTCTCGTGCTGTCGTTTGCGTTCGTCGCGAACTATTCGGGCATGTCGTCGACGCTGGCCTTGCTGCTCGCCGGCACAGGCGCTGCGTTTCCGTTCTTCTCGCCGATCCTCGGCTGGCTTGGCGTGTTCCTGACGGGTTCGGATACGTCGTCGAATGCGCTGTTCTGCTCGCTTCAGCATACGACCGCGCATCAGATCGGTGTGTCGGACACGCTGCTCGTGGCCGCCAATACGACGGGCGGCGTGACGGGCAAGATGATTTCGCCGCAATCGATCGCGGTGGCTTGCGCGGCGACGGGTCTTGTCGGGCGCGAGTCGGAACTGTTCCGCTTCACCGTGCGGCACAGCCTGCTGTTCGCGGTGATCGTCGGTCTGATCACGCTGCTGCAGGCTTACGTGTTGCCTGGCATGCTGCCCGGTTAAGCGCCCGATTGCTTCGTGTTTGAAAAACGCCCGCATTTTGCGGGCGTTTTGCTTATTGTTCGCCGATGAACCACGCTTTCAAGGTCGCGGCACCGGGCTTGAGTTCGATCGACTTCGGATACACGAGGTAATACGCGGTCTTCAACGGCAAGCTCAAACCGAACGGATCGATCAGCGACTTCGCCGCCTGCTCGGCTTCCGTCAGGACCGCGCTCGTCAGTACGACACCCTGCGCGCGCACGGCCGCTTCGATCGCCATCAGCGACTGGTCGAAGTGAATCCCCGCAATGCCGTCGATCTGCCGCGCGGACAGTTTGCCGAATTTCCTGAGCCACGTCGTCCAGTGAGGGTGCAGCGTGTTGTGCAGCAGCGTCGCGCGTTGCAGATCGTCAGGGCTTTTCAGCTTCAGCCTTCGTGCGTACGACGGACTGCAATAGACTCGCGCTTCGTCGGCATGCAGCAGTTGCACGTTCAATTCAGGCGCATTGCCGTCGAAATAGCGCACGGCCAGATCGATCGACTGCAATTCGAAATCGACCATCGCGGTCGTCGTATTCAGTTCCAGCGCGACGCCCGGATGCGCAATCAGAAACTCCGTCATGCGCGGCGCAAACCATTTGGCGGCGAAACTGGGCGGCATCGATATGCGCACGCCTTTGTTCTGGTTCTCCCGAATGCGGCGGCTCGCATGCACGATCTGCGCGAGCGCGGGTTGAATCTGCGCGCAGTAGGCACGTGCTTCGTCCGTCGGCACGATCTGCCGCACCTGACGTGCGAACAGCGAGACTCCGAGCCAGGCTTCGAGCTTCTGGATCTGCTGGCCGACTGCGCCGGGCGTCACGTTCAGCTCATCGGCGGCCAGAGAAAAACTGTTCAGGCGCATGGCCGCTTCGAACGCGACCAGTGCCTTGAGTGGAGGCATGCTGGACATACGATAGTTTTTCTGCAATATCGACGAGAACAAATCGTTTGTACCGCATCTGCGCACGCAGCACAATCGGCCCATCGTCCTTGCATCCGATGGTCTTTTCCATGAACCCCGCCTATCTCGCGTTCGCGCTGCTCGGCCTCATCTGGGGCAGCAATTTTCTGTTTATGAAGTGGGCCAGCGTGTTGATCACGCCCGCCCAGATCGTCTTCCTGCGCGTGCTGTTCGGCTTTCTGCCGCTGCTCGTCTACGCGCTTGCAACGAAGGTGCTGTCGTGGAAGCAGTTGCGCTACGCGCATCACTTCATCGTGATGTCGCTGCTCGCGACGAGCGTCTACTACTATGCGTTTGCGAAAGGCGCTTCGCTGTTGCTGTCGAGCGTGGCGGGCATGTTGAGCGGCGCGATACCGCTCTTCTCGTTCGTCTGCGCGTGGGCGCTGTTGCGCGCCGAGCGGCCGACTGCGCGCATGATCGCCGGCGTGGTGTGCGGTTTCGTGGGCGTGCTGATGATCGCGCGGCCGTGGCATGGCGCCGTCGCGAGCGTGAACCTGGGCGGTGTCGCGTATATGGTGGCGGGGTCGTTGAGCGTGGGCTGCTCGTTTGTGTATGCGCGGCGCTTTCTGTCAAAGCTCGACATGTCGCCCGTCGCGCTGTCGACGTGGCAGATCGGCTTTGCGCTTCTGACGATTGCCTGCGTAACGCCGTTCGACGGCATGACGCACATCGCGCAGGACATGCGCGCAGCCGTCGGCATCGCGTTAGGGCTCGGCCTGCTCGGCACGGCCCTCGCGTACATCCTGTACTACTTCATCGTGGAGCGGCTCGGCGCGCTGGCGGCGTCGAGCGTCACGTATATTCCGCCCGTCGTCGCCCTGGCGATCGGCGTGCTGTTTGCGCACGAGCCGATCCGTTCGCTCGATCTGCTGGCGATGGTCTGCATTCTCGGCGGCGTGTTTCTGCTGCAAAGCGGGCGCAATCCGCGGAAGAATCCTGCGCCCTCCTCTTCGGCAAGAAGCGCCGCGTAGCGCTTTACGTTTCGCTCCACATGCGCAGCAGGTTGTGATAACAGCCCACTAGCGTCCGTCGCGCCGCTTCATCGCCATTCGACGCATTCAAACGCTGGATCGCGCCGTCAAGATCGAACAGCATCGCGCGCTGCGTGTCGTCGCGCACGAGGCTTTGCGCCCAGAAGAAACTCGACACGCGCGCGCCGCGCGTCACGGGCCGCACCTGATGCAGGCTCGTGCCCGGATAGACGATCGCGTGTCCGGCGGGCAGTTTCACTTCTTGCACGCCGAACGTATCTTCGATCAGCAGTTCGCCGCCGTCGTATTCGTCGGGCGGCGTGAGGAAGAGCGTGATCGAGATGTCGGTGCGTACGCGCACGCCGCTACCCGGCACGAGACGGATCGCGCCATCGACGTGACTGCCGAAGTGCATGCCGCCTTCATAGCGGTTAAAGAGCGGCGGATATACCCTGTTCGGCAGCGCAGCGCTGATGAAAAGCGGGTGACGTTCCAGCGACGCGACGATCCGGTCGCCCATTTCCAGCGCGATCGGAGACGTTTGCTCGATCTGCTGGTTGCGCTTGACGGGCGCGCCCTGATAGCCGGCTGTCGCGCGGCCATCCACCCATGCATCGCTCGCTTCGAGTTCAGCGCGCATCGCGGCGGCTTCGGCGGGACTCAGTACGTCCGGGATCGAGACAATCATCGTTCAAGGTTCCTGCATAACGGAGCGCGCCGCGCGCGGTCTGCATGAATCGCTTCATGCGGGAAAGCGCACGGCATGTCCTGGGCTATCGCTTCATGCGATCAGAAGAAGCGATAGTTTACCGTCGCAAGGAACGTGCGGCCGTAACCCGGCACCGCGCGTCCGCCGTCGGACGGAATCAGCGCGTCGTAGTAATTCTTGTCGGTCAGGTTCAGCACGTTGAGCTGGACGTCGTAACGCTTCGCGTGATACGCGGCCATTGCGTCCCAGCGCGTGTAGCCGCCGACCTGCACGAAGTTGTTGTTGGCTGCATAACGCGACGACATATAGGTCGGGCCGCCGCCGATTTCCCAATGCGGCGTGAACAGATACGTGGTCCACAACGTCAGCGTGTGTTTCGGCGTGTTGGCGGGAATCTTGCCCTGTGTGCCATCCAAAGCCTTCAGGATTTCGCCGTCCATGTACGTGTAGCCGCCGAACACCTGCCACTTGTTCGTGATGTGGCCCGCGAGACCGAGCTGATAGCCGCGCACGCGGACATCGCCGTCGAGCGTGTAGCTGCCGTCCGGGTTCGCCGTACGCGCATTCGTCTTTTCAATGTTGAAAAGCGATTGCGTGACCGACAGGCCGCCGCCAAGCAGATCCAGCTTCGCGCCCACTTCATACGACTTGTTGTGCTCGGGCGGCAGGCTCTGCTGGCCGTTCGTCAGCGTCAGCGCTTCGAGCGACGGATCGAACGACGTGCCGTACGACACGTAATACGATTGCCAGTCGGCCGGCTGATAGATGATGCCGCCGCGCACACTCGTGAAGTAGTTGGTCTGCGTTGCGTAGCCCGGCACGTTGATCGAGTTGTGGATCGACGCTTCGTAGCGGTCCCAGCGCACGCCGCCCACCACCTTCCAGTGCTGGCCGATGGAAACCGTATCGTTCACATACGCGCCCACGCCATTCGCGCTCGATTCAGCGAGATTGGTCGCGACTTCCTTGACGTTCGACGGACGCGGCAGATACGGCGGATCGATCAGCGGCACGACGCCGATCGTGTTCGACGGCAGTCCCGGCGAGGTCGCCGTGAAGCTCTGGTTGCTATACGTTTCGTGGCTCAGGTCGAGACCCGTGATCACGTCGTGCTTGAGCGGACCCGTGGTGAACTTCGCTTCGAGGTCGGTCGAGTTGTAGACCGAGTGGTCGTTAATGTTGCGGTCTTTACCCTGCAGCTTCACGAACAGTTTCGAAGGATCGATCGTCGTGAAGTTGCCGCTGGAGAGCGCCGGCGACGTCGCGAGCGGGCCCGTCAGCACCGATGCCGCGTTGGTCGCGCGTGCTTCCGTGCTGTAGTGGCTGAACTGCGTCTGGTTTCGCAGAATCAGGTCTTCGTTGAAGCGGTGCTTGATGCGCGCGCTCAGCGTTTGCACGTCCTGAATCGTGCGGTCATCCGTGTAGCCGTAGAACGTGCCGCGATTCACGGGCGCGGGATGACCGTTCAGCGGCGGAATGCCGTAGTCGGGCTGATCGCGGTTGTGCTGGATCAGCGCCGACAGCGTGATTTCCGTCGGCGTGCCGATGCCGAACTTCACTTCGGGCGCGACGCCGTAGTCCTTGTTCTTCATCACGTCGCGCGACGAACCGAGGCTCTGGCCAAACGCGTTGATGCGGAGCGCTGACGTGTCAGTGATCGGCGTGTCGAGGTCGACGGTCGTGCGATAGCGGTCGTGCGTGCCTGCCTGCACGGAGACGTCGGCGCGCTTCTTCAGCGTCGGCTCCTTGCTGACCTGGTTGATCACGCCGCCTGTCGAGCCGCGGCCGAAGTACAGCGACGACGGGCCATACAGCACGTCGATCGACTCGAGGTTGAACGTGTCGCGATAGTACTGGCCGCGATCGCGAAAGCCGTCGAGGTAAATGTCCGTGCGCGCCGAGAAGCCGCGCAGGTTGATGTTGTTGCCGATCTGCCCACCTTCCGCCGCGCCAATGGTGATGCCGGGCACGTTGCGCAACGCGTCGGAGAACGAGCTGACGGCCTGCGATTGCAGCACGGCCTTGGGCACGACGGTCGCGGCTTGCGGAATGTCACGCAACGCGGTCGGCACCTTGGCGCCGACGCTCGACGTGTCGGGCTGGAAGTCGGCGGCGTTGTCGGCCTGGCTCGTCACCTTGACGGTGGGCAGTGTGGCGTTGTCGGAAGGCTGGCTGGCGGAGGGCTGGCTGGCGGGAGATGTGGACGATGCGGCCTGGGCTACTTGTGCTGCCGGTGTGGCAGGCGTCGTCGTTTGTGCGTAGAGCGGCGTCGCAAAGACGGCCATGACGGCCGCTGCGAGTGGCGTGGTTCGATGCATCGCGATTCCCTGTCGTTGTCACTATTTTTTTGGTGCAACGGGCACTGCCTGCCCGTCCGGTCACGCATTTGCGCGAACCGCCCCGCCGAGCCAAAGCTGCGTCGACCGGCCCCTCTTAAATGAGAATCGCTATCATTACACGAACGGTAATGGTTCGCAATAATGCATGTGGCATGTGTGGTCATTGCGCGTCATTCTTTTGAATGACGATTGGCTGTTGCTAAATCCTTAAATCATGCTTGTCTGCTGCCGCTTTAAAATCGAATCGAAAAGTCAAATAAAAAAGGCGGCGCCTTTCGACGCCGCCCATTCAAGCCTTCCCGCTTCGATGCTTAAGACACTTAGCGCACCTTGCCCGCCTTCCATGCCGCGAGCAACTGGTCGTACTTGACCGTTTCGCCCTTCGGCTTTTCGTTCGTGAGTTTCTTCCACGGCGCGTGTTGATCGGAAAGCCACTTCGACGGATCGCTTTCCGCATTCAATTCCGGCGCACAGACTTTCATGCCCGCGCGTTGCAAGCGGCCCAGAACCTGATCCATTTCCTTCGCGAGGTTGTCCATTGCCGCTTGCGGCGTCCTCTCGCCGGCAGCAGCCGTCGCGACGTTCTTCCACCACAACTGCGCCATCTTCGGATAGTCGGGAACGTTGTTGCCCGTCGGCGTCCACGCCACGCGCGCCGGACTGCGATAGAACTCGATCAGGCCGCCGTATTTATCCGCGTTCTTTGTGAAGTAGTCGCTATGAATGTCGGAATCGCGAATGAACGTAAGACCGACAATCGACTTCTTCAACGACACCGTCTTCGACGTGACGAACTGCGCATAGAGCCACGCAGCCGCGCGCTGGTTCGGAGGCGTCGACTTGAAGAAGGTCCACGAGCCGACGTCCTGATAGCCGTTCTGCATGCCGTCCTTCCAATAGGGGCCGTGCGGAGACGGCGCCATCCGCCACTTGGGCGTACCGTCCGCATTCGTGACGTTACCGGGTTTCAGCATCGAGGCCGTAAATGCCGTGTACCAGAAGATCTGCTGCGCAATTTTGCCTTGCGCGGGAACGGGGCCTGCCTCGCTAAACGTCATGCCCGACGCTTCCGGCGGCGCATATTTCTTCAGCCAGTCGACGTATTTCGTCGTCGCGAACACGGCGGCGGGGCTATTCGTACCGCCGCCGCGCGACACGGAGGCACCCACGGGATGACATCCATCCGGTGTCACGCGAATGCCCCATTCGTCGACGGGGATGCCGTTCGGAATGCCTTTGTCGGCTTCGCCGGCCATCGAAAGCCACGCATCGGTAAAGCGCCACCCAAGCGATGGGTCTTTTTTGCCGTAGTCCATGTGGCCAAAGACTTTTTCTCCATCGATGGTCTTCACATCGTTCGTGAAGAAATCGGCGATATCTTCATACGCCGACCAGTTAACAGGCACGCCGAGGTCGTAGCCGTACTTCGCCTTGAACTTGTCCTGCAAGTCCTTGCGCGCAAACCAGTCCGCGCGGAACCAGTAGAGATTGGCGAACTGCTGGTCGGGCAATTGATAGAGCTTCTTGTCCGGCGCAGTCGTGAAACTCGTGCCGATAAAGTCCTTCAGATCGAGGCCCGGATTCGTGTACGCCTTGCCCTCGCCTGTCATGTAATCGGAGAGCGGCACGATCACTCCATAGCGATAATGCGTGCCGATCAGGTCCGAGTCAGAAATCCAGCCGTCGTAAATGCTTTGACCCGATTGCATCGAGGTCTGCAGCTTTTCGACGACATCGCCTTCCTGAATGATGTCGTGCTTGACGGGAATACCGGTGATTTCCGTGAATGCCTTCGCAAGCGTCTTCGATTCGTACATGTGCGTGTCGATCGTTTCCGACACGACGTGGACTTCCTTGACGCCCTGCGCTTTAAGCTTTGCAGCCGTATCGATGAACCATTTCATTTCGTCCATCTGCTGCTGTTTGGACAGCGTGCTCGGCTGGAATTCGCTGTCGACCCATTTCTGCGCTTCGGGCGTGCCCGCCAGCGCAGCATGATTCGCACAAGCCCCCGCGACCACTCCTGCCACTGCAAGCGCGACGATCCGTCTCCTGTGTTGCATGGTCTTCTCCTGTCTCCACACCCCTTATGGATCATCAGCCGATTGCCGCCCGGGGCATCAACGGAACCGGTTTGTTCTTACTCTTCTATCCTCGCCACATGATCGCGAACAGCACGACGACGGATGCCGCAAAGCCGGGCCATGCGCTCGCGCCCTCGCCGCTGATGGCGATCCATGCGAGATTCACATACGCCGCTGTCAACAGCCCGATAAAGAGCCGGTCGCCGCGTGTCGTCGCAATCGGCAAGAAACCTTTGCGTTCGATGGTCGGCGCGCGCAATTCCCAAAGCGTCATGCCCGCCAGCATCACGACGACGCAGCCGAAGAAGATCGCGACTTCCGGCGTCCAGTACATCCACGTGAACATCACACTCTCCCCATCGCAAAGCCTTTCGCGATGTAGTTGCGGACGAAATAGATGACGAGCGCGCCAGGAATGATCGTCAGCACGCCGGCGGCGGACAGCACGCCCCAATCCATGCCCGCCGCCGATACGGTTCGCGTCATCACGGCGGCAATCGGCTTCGCGTTGACCGTGGTCAGCGTGCGCGCCAGCAGCAACTCGACCCAGCTGAACATGAAGCAGAAGAACGCCGTCACGCCGACGCCCGCCTTGATGAGGGGCAGAAAGATCTTGATGAAGAACGCGGGAAACGAATAACCGTCGATATACGCGGTCTCGTCGATTTCACGCGAGACGCCCGACATGAAACCTTCCAGAATCCACACGGCGAGCGGCACGTTGAACAGCATGTGCGCCAATGCAACGGCAACATATGTATCCATCAGACCGACACTCGAATAGAGCTGAAAGAACGGCAGAAGAAACACGGCAGGCGGCGTCATCCGGTTGGTGAGCAGCCAGAAGAACATGTGCTTGTCGCCGAGAAAGCGATAACGCGAGAACGCATACGCAGCGGGCAACGCGACGAGCACCGACATCACGGTATTCATCAACACATAGACGATCGAGTTGATATAGCCCCAGTACCACGACGGGTCGGTGAAGATGATCTTGAAGTTGTCGAACGTGACATGATGCGGCCAGATCGAAAAAGCCGACATCGTTTCTTCGTTCGTGCGCAGCGAAATCGACAGCATCCAGTACAACGGAATCAGCGCAAACGCGATATAGACGAGTAATACGAGCGCGCGTATCCAGCGGCGGTTGTCACGCATTGTCGTCTCCCGTCGTTGCAGGACCGCCCTTGCCTACGCGCTCCATCCAGTTATAGAGAATGAAGCAGAGCAACAGAATGATCAGGAAGTAGATCAGCGAGAATGCGGCCGCAGGACCAAGATCGAATTGACCGACGGCCTTTTGCGTGAGGTACTGGCTAAGGAATGTCGTCGAATCGCCGGGGCCGCCGCCCGTGAGCACGAACGGCTCCGTATAGATCATGAAGCTGTCCATGAAGCGCAGCAGCACCGCGATCATCAGCACGCCGCGCATCTTTGGCAACTGGATATAACGGAACACGGCAAAGCGGCTGGCGCCATCGATTTCGGCAGCCTGATAGAAGGCATCGGGAATCGCGCGCAAGCCTGCATAGCAGAGCAATGCAACCAGCGGCGTCCAGTGCCAGATATCCATGACGAGCACCGTTACCCATGCGTCGGTCGGGCTTGCCGTGTAGTTGTACTCGACGCCGATGCGATTCAGTGCGTAGCCCAGCAGGCCAATGTCGGGCCGCCCGAAGATCTGCCAGATCGTGCCGACCACGTTCCATGGAATGAGCAGCGGCATCGCCAGCACGACGAGCGCCGCCGATGCACGCCAGCCCGACGCAGGCATCGCAAGCGCCAGCGCGACGCCGAGGGGTATTTCGAACAGCAGCACGCAGGCCGAAAAGATGATCTGCCGCCCCAATGCGCCGCGCAGATCGGGATCCGTCATGATGTTGCGAAACCATTCCGTCCCGACGAACACATGCTGCGTCGGGCTGATGATGTCCTGCACCGAATAGTTGACGACCGTCATCAACGGCAGGATCGCGGAGAATGCGACGCAAATGAACACGGGCACGACCAGCAGCCACGCTTTCTGGTTGAGCGGCTTGTTCATCGCGCGCCTCCTGCTGCCGCTCGTACCGCGATGCGTTCGTCGTTGCTGAAATAAACGGTTTCGGGCGCGGCGACGCGCAACCATACGGGTCCATCGACGACGCGCAAATTGGGCTCCATCTTTGCGTTGAAAGTATGGCCTTCGCAGTTCGCCGTCACGAGCTGGTAATTGCCGAGCTGCTGCGCGCGCGTGACGTGCGCCTTGACGGCGCCCGTTTCGCCGTCGCTAGCGAGGCGCACGAACTCCGGGCGAATACCAAGTGTGAGATCGCCATTCGCATTCTTGAGTGTCGCGAGCGTAGTCGCGTCGACGGCAATGCGTTGTGAACCGAGCCTGATCGCGCTCTCATCCAGACTCACGGGACACAGATTCATCCCCGGACTGCCGATGAAATAGCCGACAAACGAATGATCGGGCCTGAGAAACAGCGCTTCCGGACCGCCCTTCTGCACGACACGTCCATTCGTCATGACAACCACTTCATCGGCGAAAGTCAGCGCTTCGACCTGATCGTGCGTCACGTAGATCAGCGTGAGCTTCAGCTGCTGATGAATCTTCTTTAGCTGACGCCGCAGCATCCACTTCATGTGCGGATCAATAACAGTCAGTGGCTCGTCGAAAAGAATCGCCGCCACGTCCTTGCGTACGAGTCCGCGTCCAAGCGAAATCTTCTGCTTCGCATCCGCCGACAGATTGCTCGCCTTGCGCGGCAACTCCCGCGCCATGTCGAGAATGTCGGCCACTTCGTGCACGCGCGTGCGGACTTCTGCCGCGGGCAGCCCGCGATTTCGCAACGGAAACGCGAGATTGTCGAACACGGTCATCGTGTCGTAGATCACGGGGAACTGGAACACCTGCGCGATGTTGCGTTCGCGCGCGCCCAGCGTTGTGACGTCGCGGCCATTGAAAAGCACCTTGCCTTCCGATGGCTTCACGAGGCCCG
The DNA here is from genome assembly GCF_007995085.1 of Paraburkholderia azotifigens. Classification (GTDB taxonomy): domain Bacteria; phylum Pseudomonadota; class Gammaproteobacteria; order Burkholderiales; family Burkholderiaceae; genus Paraburkholderia; species Paraburkholderia azotifigens. The sequence continues at coordinate 2,597,755 of NZ_VOQS01000003.1, read as the reverse complement.
ACACGATATTGAGCAAGGTCGATTTGCCGCAACCCGACGGTCCGAGCAACGCATACGCGCCGCCATCTTCCCAGACCATGCTCATCGGCTGCAATGCGTAGTCGTCGAGCGATGCAGGATTCGGGCGGTATGCATGCCCGAGGTTCTGAAACTCAATGCGCGCCATACGCCACCTCCTGCACCTTGGGACGCGCGACAAGATTGGCGTCGGCGCCGAAAACGAACAGTTCGTCGGGGTCGATGTACACGTCCAGTTGCGTGCCGATTTCGATCTGATGCACGCCTTGCAACTGCGCGACCAGGTCGATGCCGCCATGACGCGTGTGCAGGTGCAGATAGGTTTCCGAGCCGCTCAGCTCGGCGAGTTCGAGCAGGCACGGCACCGCAATCGAGTGCGCATTGCGCGGTGCCAGACGCAGATGGCCGGGCCGCACGCCGATCCGGCAGGTGCCCGTGCCGACGGCCGTCGCGGCCGCACGCCGCACGGGCACGTCGACGCCGATGGGCAGACGCGCGTCGCCGTTCTCGAGCAGTTCGCTCGTCAGCATGTTCATGGGCGGATCGTTGAATACGGCCGCCACGTCGACGTTCGCGGGCGCGTTGTAGACATCGAGCGTCGGTCCGAACTGCAGCACGCGCCCCTTGTCGACAACAGCCGTGTAGCCGCCGAGCAGCAGCGCTTCGAGCGGCTCCGTCGTCGCATAGACGACGGTTGTCTTGCCATCGGAAAAGAGCGTCGTGAGTTCCGCGCGAAGTTCTTCGCGCAGCTTGTAGTCAAGGTTCACCAGCGGCTCGTCGAGCAGCACGAGCGAGGTGCGCTTGACGAGCGCGCGCGCCAGCGCGCAACGCTGCTGCTGGCCGCCCGACAGTTCGCCTGGCCGCCGTTCGAGCAGATGTTCGATATGCAGCTTCGACGCGACCTCGTTCACGCGGCGGCGTACCTCGGCGGCGTCCGTCTTTTGCAGCTTGAGCGGCGACGCAATGTTGTCGAACACCGTCATCGCGGGATAGTTGATGAACTGCTGATAGACCATCGCGAGGTTGCGCTGACGCACGCTCACGCCCGTCACGTCCTGGCCGTCGGCGAGCACGCGCCCTGACGCGGGCCTGTCGAGCCCCGCCATCACGCGCATCAGTGTGGTCTTGCCTGCCTGAGTCGGACCCAGCAGCACATTGATCGCCCCCGGGACGAGCCGCAGATCGACGCCATACAGATGCGTCAGCCCGCCTGAAACGACGGTGACCCGCTCCAGTTCCAAAACCAAATTGCTCTCCTTTCTTCGATGCTTCCAAGGCTTCGCTTTCTTCTGCTTGTTCTTTGTTCAAACGCGGCTTCGAGGCAAATGCAGATGCTTAGGTACGGCTACAGCGGTGATTCGCTCAAGGCGTTCGCTTACGACGTCCGACATCGCCGGGCGCGCGAAAGCGCAGTCCGGTTTGCATACGAGAGACAGGGCAAGGGATAGCGCCAGACAGGCGCCGGAGAAGCTGTTGTCGATCCATTGTCCCGATGGTTTTTTTATTCGGGTACTTCAAAAACAGGCCGCATGGCCGATGTTCAAAAAGGAAATCAAAACAACAGCAACAATGTTCTCTTTTGTTCGTTTACGTTTAAATCGGGGTTAACCATACAAAACACGAACAATCACCATCTACTGTACTTACGGACAGTAGAACAATCTATTACGCATTGACGCCTGTTTACTTACGGAGAGCAAGTTGGCGGTCAGCGTAACAGAAGAAATACCCTCTCTCGTTGACGATGAGATTCGTTCGCATGAGCCAACGCATGCGGGCCAGGCTCGCTGCGCGGTGGTCGTCGTTCGCGTTTCGATTCAAAAGAAAAGCACCTTGCTTATGGTCCGCGACTGCACACGCGTCACGTCTTCAGAAGGCCGGACAGGTCCATCTGCTCAGGACTCGCGCACGCAATACATGCACGAATCCGGTATTCAACTGGACGCATCACGCGTCGTCGCGCGCGTTATTTACGAAGCGCTCCATCCGTGATCGTCTTCATGAAAACGCCCTGTTTCGAGGCGTTTTTCTGTGTGACGGCCCACCTTCAAAGGGCTTCCCGAAGCGCAAAGACCGATGCGGGTATACGTTAATTTGTAGACGCCGCCATGCCCCGTTTACTTGATGAAAGCCAGGTCGTCCGAACTACTTTGATCAGACATGATCGAGGGGTTCGGACGTTGTTTGTCCGTACCGGAGGTGTAGCATGGCGAATCTGTCCAGCAGTGCAATCGACGAATTCAAAGCTCTCACGCGAGGCCAGGTCGTATTGCCCGGCGACCCGTCGTTCGATGAAGCACGCAGCATCTGGAACGGCATGATCGATCGTCGCCCGGCGATCATTGTTCGCTGCGCGGGCACAGCCGACGTGCGCCGCGCCGTCGATTTCGCGCGCGACAATCAGCTGCTGCTGGCCGTGCGGGGCGGCGGCCACAACATCGCGGGCAGCGGCGTGTGCGAAGACGGCATGCTGATCGATCTTTCGCCGATGAAGTCCGCCCGCATCGATCCCGTTGCGCGGCGCGCCTACGTCGAACCCGGTTGCCTGTTGCGCGACTTCGATCACGAAGCGCAAGCCTTCGGTCTCGCCACGCCGCTCGGGATCAATTCGACAACGGGCGTAGCGGGCCTGACGCTCGGCGGGGGCTTCGGCTGGATCAGCCGGCGCTTCGGCATGACAATCGACAACCTGATTTCAGCCGACGTCGTCACCGCAAACGGCGAACTGATCCGCTGCAGCGCCGATTCGCACGAAGATCTGTTCTGGGCGATTCGCGGCGGCGGCGGCAATTTCGGCGTGGTCACGATGTTCGAGTTCCAGCTGCATGAAGTCGGTCCCGAAGTGTATGGCGGCCTCGTCGTATTGCCGATGGATCAGGCGCGCGACGCGCTCGTCAAATACCGCGCGGCATTCGAAACATGGCCGGACGAATTGACCGTCTGGGCCGTCGCGCGCTTTGCGCCGCCGCTGCCCTTCCTGCCCGCCGACGTGCACGGCAAGCCGATCATCGCGTTCGCCGTCTGCTACACGGGGCCCGTCGCGAACGGGCCGGCCGTGGTCGACGAGGTGCGCAAGTTCGGCACGCCCTACGGCGAGCATCTCGGGCCGATGCCGTTCACCGCGTGGCAACAGGCATTCGATCCTCTGCTGACGCCGGGCGCGCGCAACTACTGGAAGTCGCATAACCTGGCGACGCTCGACGACGGCCTGATCGACGCATTCGTCGAGGCAATCGGCAACCTGCCGTCGCCGCACTGCGAAATCTTCTTTGGCGCGATCGGCGGACAGACGATGCGTGTCGCGCCCGATGCGATGGCTTACTCGAATCGCGACGCCAGGTACGTGATGAACGTGCACGGCCGCTGGACCGAGGCCGCCGACGACGAACGCTGTATCGCATGGTCGCGCGCCTTCTTCGATGCAGCCACGCCGTTTGCGCTCGGCAGCGTCTACGTGAACTTCATGACGGAGGAAGAATCCGGCCGCGTGGGTGCTGCATACGGTCCGAACTACGCGCGGCTCGTCGCCGTGAAAGACCGGTACGATCCGCAGAATCTGTTCCGGCATAATCAGAACATCAAACCGTCCGCGATGGCCTGAACGCCACGCGCCAGACGTGCCGGATGGCAGCCCGTCTGCCATCCGGCATCGTCTTTTTAAAGCCCTCGTTCCTTCGATGCAGGTTGCCGCTCAGCCCTCCATGCCACGCGTGCGCATCGTCTTGCTGACGATCGTCGCGATGTTCGCCTTCGCTGGCAATTCGCTGCTGTGCCGCGTCGCGCTCAAAGGCACGTCGATCGATCCTGCGACGTTCACGACGGTGCGTATCGTCTCCGCGGCCCTCGCATTGTGGATCATTCTGCGCATGCGCGGCGAATCGCAACGTGTGGGCGGCAACTGGCTGTCGGCGTTCGCGCTGTTTGCCTATGCAGCGGCATTTTCGTTCGCGTACGTCTCGCTGGCGGCAGGTACGGGCGCGCTGCTGCTGTTCGGCGCGGTGCAGGCGACGATGATCGGCTATGCACTCGCCCGCGGCGAACGCCTGCGTCTGCGGCAATGGATCGGCCTCGCGTGCGCGCTCGCGGGCCTCGTCGGTCTCGTGCTGCCGGGCGTCAGCGCGCCGCCTCCGTTCGCGTCGCTACTGATGCTGGGCGCAGGCATCGCATGGGGTGTCTATTCGCTGCGCGGCAAACGCGCCGCCGATCCCACCGCCACCACGGCCGGCAACTTCATTCGCGCGGCCCCCTTCGCTGCAGCGATCAGTGCCAGTCTGATCGCCCATGCATCCGTCGACAGAACCGGCCTGCTTTTCGCGGCGATCTCGGGCGCGTTAACGTCGGGCGTCGGCTATGTGATCTGGTATGCCGCGCTGAAGCACATTCCGTCCGCGACGGCGGCGACCGTGCAACTGAGCGTGCCACTGATCGCCGCGGCGGGCGGCATCGCGCTGCTCGGCGAACCGCTGACAGCACGTCTCGCGCTGAGCGCCCTCGCCATACTGGGCGGCATCGCGCTCGTCGTCGCGCGCCGCTGACGAGAAACCGGGCGATGAAATTGCCGCATGTCCCGCGGCACGGCTGAAACGCAGGCGCAACGGGAGCAACACGAAGCGGTCGCGAACTAGCGCCGCACCATCTTCGTCAGCGCGGCGATGTCGTCGGCACACGCGGCATAGGCCTGCGCCTCGATGCCGCGATACAGCCGGATGATCTCTTCGCCGACGGGCGTCAGCACGCTGCCGCCGCCGCTCTGCCCGCCGTGCTCCGACACCGTCGCGGGTGTTTTCAGCGACCGGTTCAGCTCATCCATCAACAGCCACGCGCGCCGATACGACATCTTCAGGCTGCGCGCCGCAGCCGAGATCGAGCCGTGCTCGCGCACCGCTTCGAGCAGCGCAACCTTACCCGGTCCGAGCGCAATCGTGCCGGCCTGCTGGATACGCATTCTGAAGCGCACCTCGGGCTTCGGATGTGCCGATGTTTTCATGTTGTCTGCCGGTTGCCTCATGCGCGCAAGCATACACGATGCCATATGCGGCCATTCAACCGGCACTTGCACCGATCCGCGGGCGCGCGGGCGTCGTGCGGCGACGGCCGCGCAGATCAGCGCATCACAGTTCGAGCACGCGCGCGACGACGCCCGACAGCCGTTTCACATGGCGCGGCGCGGGCAGAATATCGGCGGCCGAGAAGAGAATGGGCGCGCCATCGTTGGCGGACAGCGGCTGGTCGCCGCGCTCGAACGCGACGAGCACGCGCTCGCCGATGGGCGTATTGAACAGCTCATGCCACGAGAAGGTCACCGCGTAGCCGTCGTGGGCGTGCGCGATGAAAACCGTCCGCTTGAAATCGCCGGGTTTGTCGTTGCGCAGGCCCGCCAGCCCGATCAGATCCTTCAGCAGCACGCCACGATATTGATCGACCTTGCGGATGAAGCGATTGGTCGTGTAGCAGCGCAGATCGAATGGATCGGCCGTGACGCTCGCGTGCTGCCGCAGATCGTCGAGCGTCACCCGCATCGGACGCACAAAGGCGCCCGCCAGCGTAACGGCACCCGCCGCCGAGTCCCGCAGCGGCAGCGCCGCCGTGCCTGTCAGTCCCATCGTCCGTCTCCATTCCGTTGCAGCGCATCCTGGCTGCGATGTATCGGCGGATATATTACGCCGCTGATGCTGAGACTGCCCAAGGGAAGCGCAACATAGAGGGCATATTGGACGGCTTATGACACGCTGCCGCCGGACGCGGACTGGCCGCCCGCGACCGGCATCGACGCAAAACCCTTACTGGTCGACGCCCACGATCACGCTCGAAGCCTTGAAGATCGCCGCAGCCGCCTTGCCGCTCGCAAGGCCGAGACGCTCGACGCTGTCGTTGGTGACGATGGCCGCAATCTGCGCGCCGCCCGCCGCCGCGATGATGACCTCGCTGTTGACGGCGCCCTTCGTGACCGACGCGACCGTGCCCGCGACGCAATTGCGCGCCGAGACCTTGCTGCTGTCGGCATCGACCATCACGATCACCGACGATGCCTTGACGAGCGCGAACGCCGGCTTGCCCGCCGCGAGTCCGAGCGACGTCGCGCTGCTGTGCGTGATGACCGCGACGATCTCGAGTCCGTCCTGCGTGCGGAGCGTAACTTCGTCGTTGACGGCGCCGTTCTTGACGGCCGTGACCTGACCGGCGAAATGATTGCGGGCGCTGGTACGCATGTGACTCTCCTTCGGGTTGCCCCTTGCCTGTTCTTGAAGTGTGGAATGCAAGCGATCGGGCAGTGTAACCCGTGGCTATGACAGCCCGCCAACCGCGTCCGCGCCTGCGCGCAGGCATGGCGGCCGCCGTTCGGTGCAGTGCGGCATGCCTGGCATCCCGGTTGCTTCCCTCCGTAAGGAGAACACCAGACAGACAAGGAGCAGCCATGAACACGATTGGATTGTCGCAGCGCATCGAGGAAATCGAACTGGCTCTCGCGCGCATGTTCGAATCGTCGAAAGCGCCGACCGTGAGCGCGTATCAGGAAGGCCCATCCACTTATCTGACGCTCTCGTGGGTCGTCGAAACGGGTCGCGATACGACGCTGGATGCGCGCTGTGTCGCGACAGTCAAACTCGTCGACGCCCAGATCGATCGCTATGCCGCGCTGGAGACGGCCAAACGGCGGGTCGTGCAGGACCGCCTGAAGGATCTGGTGCGCCGGCACGTCGATGCATCGCGGGCGCGGCCCGGATCGGCGGACAACTGTTCGGTCGAACTCGAGGCCGACGACGCCCTGTTCGACGTGCCCGACGAGCCGTACAGCATGCTGTAGCAGTCCGGGACCGGGAAGCCGGCTGGCGCATCGGCGCTTCCGGTCCGGCCGCCGGGGCAATAGACTATGCTATCGCGCGAGCCCGGTGCTCGCGCTCTCGCAGACGCGGCCTTTCCTTTGAGTCTATTGCCCATGAATTCGACCACCGACGATACCCCGCGCCCCGCCCTGCGCGCGCTCACGCCGCTCGAAGCGCGCGTGCTGGGCGTGCTGTTCGAGAAACAGCACACGGTCCCCGATACCTATCCGCTGTCGCTCAATTCGCTCGCGGCGGGCTGCAACCAGAAGACCTCGCGCTCGCCCGTGATGAACGTCAGCGAAAGCGAGATTCTCGACGCGATCAACAGTCTCAAGCGTCTGTCCCTCGTGCTGGAAGGCAGCAGCAGCCGCGTGCCGCGCTACGAGCACAACCTGGAGCGCGTGCTCGGCCTGCCGCGCCAGTCGGCGGCGTTGCTGACAGCGCTGCTGCTGCGCGGCCCGCAAACGGCGGCGGAACTGCGGCTCGCCACCTCGCGCCTGCACAGCTTCGCCGATACCTCATCCGTCGAAGCGTTTCTCGAAGAACTGGCCGACAACGATCCGCCGCGCGTCGTCAAGCTCCCGCGCACGCCGGGCGAGCGCGAGAGCCGCTGGATGCATCTGCTGTGCGGCGAGCCGTCCGCCGAACAGCTGCGCGGCGCCGCGCTGTCCGACGAACCGCTGCCGCCCGGCGAACTCGAAGGCCTGCGCGCGCAGCAGCGCGAATTGAGCGAGCGCGTCGAACGGCTCGAGGCGCTCGTCATGCATCTCGCGGGCGAACTCGGCGTATCGCTCGACGAATTGAAGGGGCGGCTGTGAGCGTGCGCATCGGACGCCGCCCGCTTTCATCGGCGCTGCAATAGAGGAACCGCATGTTCGTCGTGTATTGGCTCGAAGAAGGCAGCACGCCGACGGGAACCGCTCGCTTCGAGCGGTTCCCCGACGATCAGATGACCCAGGCGCTCGCGTTCACGGAAACGCTTCGCAAGAAGCAGGCTGCCGGCGAGGACGTGAGCTTCGTCACGCTTTGCAGCGAGAACCCGCGATCCGTCGGCAAGGCGGGCGCATCGGATCCGTCCGCCGATTACGCGTGGAAAAAGCGCCGCTCGTAGATGAGCGGCGCGTCGTTGCGCGACGCAAGAACGCATCGAAGATCCGCGGCGGACACGACGCTTCGCAACACAAACGCACGGCAAAAAAGCATAAACGCGAAGCGCTGTAAAACATTCAGGATTCCCGAACCGTTCGTCGCCACTCCCTGTCAGATTCTCGTTCTACGCCGCCCGGCGGACCTGAACCGATGCAGCGACATCGTCGAACGACAAGGGGAAGACCGACATGACACATACGCAATCGAATCGCCGCCTGAACCGGCTGTCTCGCGCGGGTCTCACCGCGCTGGTGCCGCTCACGCCGCTCGTGCTATTGGCCGTCGGCGGCTGTGCGACGCCGCCATGGCAAATGGCGCCCGAAGCCCGTTCGACCCAGCCGACGACGCAGCCGACGACGCAGGCGCCCGCTTCCGCCTATCGCCCCGCGCCGCGCGCGTCCTCGGGCGGCACGAGCGCGGACAAGCCGCTGACGGGCGGCTATTACCGCGTGAAGCCGGGTGACACGCTCTACCACATCGCAACGACTCACGGCCAGCGTAGCGACGACATCGTCAAATGGAACAACCTTGCCGATCCTGGCCACATCGAACCGGGCAGCGTGCTGCGCATCGCGCCGCCGTCCGATGCGTCCGTCGAACGCGATGCGCTCACGCCCCAACCATCCGCCAAGGCGCCCGCGAAGCCCGACACGGCCGACGCCAGGCCGAAAACCGACAAAGCGCGCGACGACAGGAAAGACGCCGCTGACAACGACAAAGCCCGCTTCGGCTGGCCCGCGCGCGGAATCTTGAGCGCGGTCTATGGCCAGGGCAGATCGAAAGGCATGGTGATCGCCGCCAAAGCCGGCGACCCCGTAAGAGCGGCAGCGCCCGGCCGCGTCGTGTTCGCAGGCGACGGCGGCAAACCGTATGGCAAGCTGGTCGTCATCAAGCACGACGACACGCTCGTCACCGCGTACGGCCACAACCGCAAGCTGCTGGTGAAGGAAGGCACGAACGTGAAGCGCGGCGACACGATTGCGGAGATGGCGAACTCGGAACGCGGCGAGGGCTCGATGCAGTTCGAAGTCCGCAAGGAGGGCAAGGCCGTCGACCCTGCGCCCTATCTGCCGCGCATCGGGTCATAAGGAACGGGCGGTCAGTAAAAAAGCCGCGAACGGCCTCCGCCGTTCGCGGCTCATGCCGCATGCTCCGCGCGCGTCAAACCTGGCGCAGCGCGTTCGCTTCGAGCAGCGGATCGAGACGGCCTGACGTTTCCAACGCATTCAGATCGTCGAATCCGCCCACATGCGTTTCGCCGATGAAAATCTGCGGCACCGTGCGGCGGCCCGTGCGCTCCATCAGCGCAAGCGCCGTCGCGCGATCGTTCTGCACGTTGACTTCCTTGTACGACACACCCTTGTTCGTCAGCAGCGCTTTCGCGGCGTGGCAGTATGGGCAGGTCGGTGTCGTATAGATCGTGATGGCGGACATGGTGTTCTCCGTGTGTGTCGCGAGGATGCGGCTTACTGGCCGCGATAGACGTCGTCGAACGCGGCGGGCGCGTTGGCAAGCGAGCGCGCCCGCGTGGCGCGGAAGCCCGAGTCGGCGCTGCCGTTCGTCGAAGGACCGTACGACGCGGCGATCGGATCGTGCGAGCGATGGAACACGTGCGGCGCCGCGGCCGAATAGTTCGCGGGCTCCGGATAGCTCGTGTCGCTTTGCGGATACTGGCCGGATTGCTGCGCGGCGACGAGTTCGGCGCGAATCTGTGCGCGCGTCGCGGCCGATTGCGATTGCGCGTGGCTCGCGAGCGGCAGACCAAGTGCAGCCGCGAGGACGAGAGCCTGATAAACGCGATTCATGATGAGCACCTTCGAGTAGAGTTGCCGTCGTCGACGGGATGGCTCAACTGTAGGGGCACGTCGCTGGGGCGTTAATGTCGGCGCGTCTCATGAAGATGCCCGATCGGCTCACCGCCTGCCGGCCGTGCGAATCGAAGCGCGGCGCGCGGTTCGGTTGGGATCGGCAAAAGCCTTGTACGGCAAGGGCTACAGGCCGACGTACGGGTTCGGGAGAAAGACCCCGAACCCGTGCCGTACGTTTTCTGAAATTCTCTATTCCACCTCGGCGGGCGAAGCCTCGTCGTCCGATACGTCCTGCGCGGCCTGCACATGTCCGCCCGACGCGCGCCAGCGCGCGGGCGTCACGCCGATCTGCTTCTTGAACACGCGCTGGAACGCCGCTTCCGACTGATAGCCGACCGTCTCGCCGATATCGCCGACGGGCGTCGTCGATTCGAGCAGCATGCGCCCCGCGATCGTCATGCGGACTTCCGTGAGCACGTCGGTGGCCGAGCGGCCGATCGCTTCCTGAAACTGCCGCACGAACGTCGCGCGCGACATGTTGCAGAGCGCGGCGAACTGGTCGAGCGTCCACGGCTTGCCGGGCGATTCGAACATCGCCGACACGGCCGCCTGCAAGCGCGGGCGCCCCGCCAGCGCCAGCAAGCCATGCGGCGCCTGCGCCGCTTCGCTGGCAAAGCGCAGCGTCAACGCAAACAGCGCCGCCGACAGATGATTGACGAGCGTTTCGCTGCCGGGACATTCGTCGGCGGCTTCTTCGCGCATCAACTGGATCAGCCGCGCGAGCCGCGAGCCCGCGACGCTCGTCTGCGTCACGCCGTCTTCGCCACGGGCCGTGACCACGCCGTTCGATTCGCCGAGCGGCGTCGCATGCGCGCCGCTGCGCACCACCAGCCGCGACGGCAGATGGTCGCGCAGCAGCCGCTCCGGCACGGCCCCGAGCAGAAACCGCCCGCACAGGATATCGACCGTTTCGCCCGTGCCGCTATTCTCCGCGACCGTCAGCGTGATGTTGCGCCGCTCAGTGACGGGCGCGGGCTGCGCGCCGCTGCCGTCGTGAATGCGGTGCGGGCTGCCCGTCGGAAACACGATGATGTCGCCGGCCACCAGACGCTCGGGCGGTCCATTGCCGTCTTCGAGCACCGCGCGCCCCGACAGCAGCACGTGGTATGGAATCTCGCGCACGCCGGCAGGGCCTTCATCTATTGCCCACGGCGCGCCGAAATGGCAGCGGACATCCACCCGCCCGCTCACGGGCATCAGCGACAGGAAGCGGCTTAGCAAATCCATATGAGCCGAATAAGCATGTTTTTGAATCGTTCGAGGATTAGCACGGCGGACCCGAAACCGTACAGTGACACCGTGCAATGCAAACCGATTCTACTGGACGACAGCGGCGCGCGCGGCGCAGGTGTACCTGACTCCGCCACCCATCCGTCCGAGCGAGGAACATCATGAAGACGCTTCATATCGATGTCGCAGTGATTGGCGCCGGCAGCGCCGGTCTGCCCGCCTTCCGCGCGGCCAGGGCGGCGGGCGCGAGTGCCGTGCTGATCGAAGGCGGCGCGTACGGAACGACGTGTGCGCGCGTCGGCTGTATGCCGTCGAAGCTGCTGATCGCCGCCGCCGAAGCCGCGCACGCGGCGCGCAGCACGGCGCCGTTCGGCGTGCATGTCGAGGGCGGCGTGCGGATCGACGGACGCGAAGTAATGGCGCGCCTCAAGCGCGAACGCGACCGCTTCGTCGGCTTCGTCGTCGAATCGACGGAGAGCATTCCCGACGACGAGCGGCTGATCGGCTACGCGCAGTTCATCGACGACAACGTGCTGCAGGTCGGCGACCATACGCGTGTCCACGCGAAGAGCGTCGTCATCGCCACGGGTTCGTCGCCGTATGTGCCCGCGATGTATCAGGCGCTCGGCGACCGCGCAATCGTCAACGACGACGTGTTCGGATGGGACGATCTGCCGCGCAAGGTGGCCGTGGTCGGCGCAGGCGTGATCGGGCTGGAACTGGGCCAGGCGCTCGCATGGCTCGGCGTCGAGGTGACGATGCTCGGCGCACGCGGCCGCGTCGGACCGTTGAGCGATCCCGCGATCAAGGACTATGCGCGCAACGTGTTCAGCGATGTGTTCCACTTCGAGCCGCATGCGCAGGTCGAAGCCGCGACGCGCGAAGGCGACAGCGTGCATCTGCGCTATCGCAACGGCGAAGGTGAACTGCGCGAAGACACGTTCGACTATGTACTCGTCACGGCGGGCCGCCGTCCGAATATGGACAAGCTCGCGCTGCACAACACGACGCTCGAACTCGACGCGCGCGGCGTGCCCGTGTTCGATCCGCTGACGCTTCAGGCGGGCACGCATCCCGTGTTCATCGCAGGTGATGCGAACGATGTGCTGCCGCTGTTGCACGAAGCCGCCGACGAAGGCCGCTCGGCCGGTGACAACGCCGCACGTTACCCTGACGTGAAGCCGCTGGTGCGTCGCGCGCCGATCTCGGTGGTGTTCTCCGAGCCGGGCATCGCGATGGTCGGTGCGCGCCATGCGGATCTCGCAGCCGGCTCGTTCGCGACGGGCAAAGTGAGCTTCGAAGACCAGGGCCGCAGCCGCGTGATGCTGCGCAATCGCGGACTGATGCACGTGTATGTCGACAACGCGACGCGACGCTTCGTGGGCGCCGAATGGATCGGGCCGGACGCCGAGCACATTGCGCATCTGCTTGCATGGGCGCTGCAGATGAACCTCACGGTCGACGCGATGCTGGCGATGCCGTTCTACCACCCCGTCGTCGAAGAAGGCTTGCGCACGGCTTTGCGCGATGCAGCAGCGCATTTGCCAAAGGCGTAATCAGGTACTCGCCTGGTCATTGCCGTTTTCGATTGTCTAGTCAGTTGTGAGTGTTGTTATAGCGCTGCCCCGGACATGTCATCTTCAAGACATTGGGTTCTCCGGGGCAGCGTTTTTCTTTTCCGCCTGCCCATTCGTCGCCTTCCTGTCTACCGCACGCGTATGACACAAAGTCGTTCACCGATATATCACGACATGTGATATTGGTGTTGAACGCGCATCCCGCATGCTTTTGCATCTGCATATTTCGCATCAATTGCATCGATCGTTGCCCGAATTGACAAAGATCAATGCGGTCGACCTCAAATATGTGTCAACTTTACTTATTCAGGTTCGCCGACTTTAATGTTCTAAACCGTCCCCCGATAACAGGATTTCCATGAGCCACTTTCTGGACAGGTTGCGCTATTTCACAACGGCCCGGCCGCAATTCTCCGATGGACATGGAGCCGTCACAGACGAAGACAGAAAGTGGGAAGATGCATATCGGCAACGATGGCAGCACGACAAGATCGTGCGTTCGACACATGGCGTGAATTGCACCGGCTCATGCTCGTGGAAGATTTACGTCAAGGGCGGCATCGTCACGTGGGAAACACAGCAGACCGACTATCCGCGTACGCGTCCCGACATGCCCAATCACGAACCGCGCGGCTGTTCGCGAGGTGCGTCGTATTCGTGGTATCTGTATAGCGCGAATCGCCTCAAGTATCCGCTCGTGCGCAGTGCGCTGATCAAGCTCTGGCGCGAAAGGCGTCAGTCGATGGAGCCCGTGCAGGCCTGGCAGTCGATCGTCGACGACGACGCGGCGCGCCGCAGCTATCAGAGCCGGCGCGGACTCGGCGGGTTCATTCGTTCGACATGGGACGAGGTCAACGAGATCGTCGCCGCCGCCAACGTTTACACCGTCAGGCGTCATGGGCCCGACCGCGTAGTGGGCTTCTCGCCGATCCCCGCGATGTCGATGGTGTCGTATGCCGCGGGCTCGCGTTATCTGTCGCTGATCGGCGGCGTGTGCCTGAGCTTTTACGACTGGTATTGCGATCTTCCGCCCGCGTCCCCGCAAACGTGGGGCGAGCAAACCGACGTGCCCGAATCCGCCGACTGGTACAACTCCACGTTCATCATGATGTGGGGCTCCAATGTGCCGCAGACCCGCACGCCCGACGCGCACTTCATGACCGAGGTGCGCTACAAGGGCACGAAGATCGTCTCGATCTTTCCCGACTACGCGGAGGGTGCGAAGTTCGGCGACATCTGGCTGCATCCGAAGCAAGGCACCGACGCGGCGCTCGCGCTCGCAATGGGTCACGTGATCCTCAAGGAATTTCACCTCGCGGGCAAGAGCGATTACTTCATCGACTATTGCCGCCGCTTCACCGACATGCCGTGCCTCGTGCGCCTCGTCGCGCGCGGCGACCGCTATGTGCCCGAGCGTCTCGTGCGCGCATCGGATTTCGACGATGCACTGGGTCAGGCCAACAACCCCGATTGGAAGACGGTTGTGATCGACACCGCCAGCAATGAAGCCGTCGTGCCCATGGGCTCGGCGGGATTCCGCTGGGGACAAAAGGAAGGCGAGGACAAGGGCAAATGGAATCTGAAGCAGCAAGCGGCTTCGGGCGCCTCCATCGAGCCGCGGCTCTCGCTCGTCGATGCCCACGACGAAGTCGCCGACGTGCTGTTCCCGTACTTCGGCAATATCCAGCATCCGCATTTCAATCACACGTCGCATGCTTCGGAACTGTCGCGCAAGATCGGCGTGCGACGCATCGCGACGCGTAACGGCGACATGCTGGTCGCCACCGTCTATGACCTCTACGTCGCGAACTATGGTCTCGATCAAGGCCTCGGCGGCGAGCACATCGCCGCGAGCTACGACGACGATCTGCCCTACACGCCCGCATGGCAGGAAGCGATCACGGGCGTCAAGCGCGCCGACGTGATCAACGTCGCGCGGCAGTTCGCGGAGAACGCACACAAGACGCAGGGCAAGTCGATGGTGATCATCGGCGCGGGCATCAACCACTGGTTCCATATGGACATGTCGTACCGCGCGATCATCAACATGCTGATCATGTGCGGCTGCATCGGCAAGTCGGGTGGCGGATGGTCGCATTACGTGGGTCAGGAGAAGCTGCGTCCGCAGACGGGCTGGACCGCGCTAGCTTTCGCGCTCGACTGGAACCGTCCGCCGCGCCAGATGAACTCCACCTCGTTCTTCTACGCGCACACGGACCAGTGGCGCTACGACCCGATGGATCCGACCGCCCTGCTGTCGCCGCTCGCTGAGAAAAAGCAGTTTCACGGCGCGCCCATCGACTACAACGTGCGCGCCGAACGCATGGGCTGGCTGCCGTCGGCGCCGCAACTCGACGCCAATCCGCTCGACGTCGGCCGCGCGCTGAGCGATCCCGCTCAAGCGGGCGCCACCATCGCACGTGATCTGAAAGCGGGCAGTCTTCGCATGGCCTGCGAAGACCCCGACAGCCCGACGAACTTCCCGCGCAATCTGTTCGTGTGGCGCTCCAACCTGCTCGGCTCGTCGGGCAAAGGCCACGAGTACTTCCTCAAGCATCTGCTCGGCACCACGAACGGCGTGCAAGGCGAGGAGGTGGTCAAGTCGGGGCATCCGCGCCCCGAGGAGATCACGTGGCATAACGAAGCGCCGCGCGGCAAACTCGATCTGCTCGTCACGCTCGACTTCCGCATGTCGACCACCTGCATGTACTCCGACGTCGTGCTGCCCACGGCAACGTGGTACGAGAAGGACGACATGAACACGTCGGACATGCATCCGTTCATTCATCCCCTATCGGCAGCCGTCGATCCCGCGTGGCAGTCGAAGAGCGACTGGGAAATCTTCAAGGGCATCGCGAAGCGCTTTTCCGAACTGAGCGTCGGGCATCTCGGTGTAGAACGCGATGTCGTGCTCGCGCCGATTGCGCACGACAGTCCCGCCGAACTCGCGCAGCCGTTCGACGTGCGCGACTGGAAACAGGGCGAATGCGAGCCGGTGCCCGGCAAGACGATGCCTTCCGTGATCGTCGTCGAGCGCGACTATCCCGCCACGTATGACCGTTTCACGTCGCTGGGACCGCTGATGGACAAGCTCGGCAACGGCGGTAAAGGCATTGCGTGGGATACGAAAGACGAAGTCGCACTGCTCGGCGAGCTGAACTATCGCGTCGCGAATGGTGACGCGCGTTCGAAAGCCACTGGCACGGAAGGACGCCCGCGCATCGACACGGCGCTCGATGCCGCCGAAGTCATCCTGTCGCTCGCGCCCGAAACCAACGGCGCTGTCGCGGTGAAGGCATGGCAGGCGGTGTCGTCGTTGACGGGCATCGAGCACGCGCATCTCGCCGACGCGCGCGCGGACGAGAAAATCCGCTTTCGCGACATTCAGGCGCAGCCGCGCAAGATCATCTCTTCGCCGACATGGAGCGGCATCGAGTCCGAGCACGTGTCGTACAACGCGGGCTATACCAACGTGCACGAACTGATTCCGTGGCGCACCCTCAGCGGTCGCCAGCAGCTCTATCAGGATCATGTGTGGATGCGCGCATTCGGCGAATCGCTATGCGTCTACAAGCCGCCTATCGAAACGGGCAACTACGAGAAGATGCTCGGCGCGCGCTCGAACGGCAACCCGGAGATCGTGCTGAATTTCATCACGCCGCATCAGAAATGGGGCATCCATAGCACATACACCGACAATCTGCTGATGCTCACGTTGTCACGCGGCGGCCCGATCGTGTGGATGTCGGAACACGACGCGCACAGCATCGGGGTGACGGACAACGACTGGATCGAGTGCTACAACGCGAACGGCGCGCTATGCGCGCGCGCCGTCGTCAGCCAGCGCATTCCGCACGGCATGGTGATGATGTATCACGCGCAGGAAAAGATCGTGAACACGCCGGGCTCCGAAATCACGGGCACGCGCGGCGGCATTCACAACTCGGTCACGCGCGTCGCGCTGAAACCGACGCATATGATCGGCGGCTATGCGCAGCTCGCGTATGGCTTCAATTACTACGGCACGGTCGGCTCGAACCGCGACGAATTCCTGATCGTGCGCAAGATGAAACATATCGACTGGCTCGACGATGCGCCTGCCGATCCCGTCAATCCCGCCACCGAACACAAGCAGCGTCAAGGAGAAACCCCATGAAGGTTCGCGCGCAGATTGCGATGGTGCTCAATCTCGACAAATGCATCGGCTGCCATACGTGCTCGGTGACATGCAAGAACGTGTGGACGAGCCGCGAAGGCATGGAATACGCGTGGTTCAACAATGTCGAGACGAAGCCGGGCATCGGCTATCCGAAGGACTGGGAGAATCAGGAACGCTGGCACGGCGGATGGAAACGCAAGGCCGACGGCAAGATCGAGCCGCGTCTCGGCAGCAAGTGGCGGCTGCTCGCGCAGATCTTCGCGAATCCGCATTTGCCCGAGATCGACGACTACTACGAGCCCTTCACGTTCGACTACGCGCATCTGCAGGATGCGGGCGACACGAAGGCGATGCCCGTTGCGCGGCCACGTTCGCTGATCAGCGGCGAACGGCTGGAAAAGATCGAGTGGGGTCCGAACTGGGAAGAGATACTCGGCGGCGAATTCGAAAAGCGCTCGAAGGACTACAACTTCGAGAACGTGCAGAAGGATATCTACGGGCAGTTTGAAAACACCTTCATGATGTATCTGCCGCGGCTGTGCGAGCACTGCCTGAACCCCGCGTGCGTCGCGTCGTGTCCATCCGGCTCGATCTACAAGCGCGAGGAAGACGGCATCGTGCTGATCGATCAGGACAAGTGCCGTGGCTGGCGCATGTGCGTGTCCGGTTGCCCGTACAAGAAGATCTATTTCAACTGGCACAGCGGCAAGGCGGAGAAATGTATCTTCTGCTATCCGCGTATCGAGGCGGGCCAGCCTACCGTTTGCTCGGAGACCTGCGTGGGCCGCATCCGCTACCTCGGTGTGATGCTGTACGACGCGGACCGTATCAGCGAAGCGGCGAGCGTCGAGAATGAAGCCGATCTGTACGAAGCGCAGCTGTCCGTGTTTCTGGACCCGAACGACCCCGAAGTGATCGCGCAAGCCGAGCGCGACGGCATGCCTGCTGCATGGCTCGAAGGCGCGCGCCGTTCGCCCGTCTACAAGATGGCCATCGACTGGAAGATTGCGTTTCCGCTGCATCCGGAATATCGGACGCTGCCGATGGTCTGGTACGTCCCGCCCCTGTCGCCCATCAACGCGGCCGCCAACAGCGGCGAACTCGGCATGAACGGCTACTTGCCCGACATCGACTCGCTGCGCATTCCGCTGCGCTATCTCGCGAACCTGCTGACGGCGGGCAAGGAAGCACCCGTCAAGCTCGCGCTCGAACGGCTGCTCGCGATGCGCGCGTTCATGCGCGCGCGTCACGTCGATCAGGTCGACGCGCCCGGCGTGCTCAAACAGGCGGGACTGAACGTCGCGCAAGTCGAGGACATGTACCGCTATCTGGCCATCGCCAACTTCGAAGACCGCTTCGTGATTCCCACCTCGCATCGCGAGTACGCGGAAGACGCCTTCGATCTGCGCTCGTCGTGCGGCTTCTCGTTCGGCAACGGCTGCTCGGATGGCCGCTCCGAGGCGAGTCTCTTCACGACGAAAAAGAGCAACCGCAAGATTCCGATCCGCCAGGAGTTCTGACATGGGTTCACGTGATGCCATTCCACCCGGCGCGGCCTATGCGGTGCTCGGCGCACTGCTGAGCTATCCGGACGCGCCGCTGCTCGATGCGCTGCCCGAAGCGCGCGAGCTGCTGCGCGGCGAACGCGGCCTGAGCCGCGACGCGCGCGCGGGCCTCGACCAGTTCATCGACTATTGCACGCAGCGCGATCTCTTTACGCTTCAGGAGAACTACGTCGCGCTGTTCGATCGCGGCCGCGCGACATCGCTCTATCTGTTCGAGCATGTGCACGGCGAATCGCGCGATCGCGGGCAAGCGATGGTCGACCTGCTGCGCATGTACGAGACGCACGGCCTGCATCTCGCTGCCGGCGAACTGCCCGACTATCTGCCCGTGTTCCTCGAATATCTGTCGCGCCTTCCCGCTGCGGACGCGCGCTCGCTGCTCGCGGAAACGGGCGAGATCCTGCAATCGATCACCGCGCAGCTCGCCAGACGCGGCAGCCCGTACAGCTTCGTGGTCGGTGCGCTGCTGCCGCTCGCGGGCGTCGGCAAGGGCGAGAAGCCCGACGCCTTGCACGACGACGACGCACAAAAGGCGCCGACACCCGCCGACTATCGCGCACTCGACGCCGCCTGGGCCGACGAACCCGTGCGCTTCGTCGGCGCGATGACGCCCACACACGCACCCGCCGAGGCGCCCATTCACTTCTACGACAGCCGCTCGCCAGGCAATCCGGGCAATCCAGACAAACGGGAGAACAGGTCATGAGCGACTATTTTCATCAGTTCGTGTTCGGCATTTATCCGTACATCTGTCTTGCCGTGCTGCTGCTCGGCAGCCTCGTGCGGTTCGATCGCGAGCAATACACGTGGAAAAGCGATTCGTCGCAGATGCTGCGGCATGGGGCGCTGCGGCTCGGCAGCAACCTGTTCCACTTCGGCATTCTCGTCGTGGTCGGCGGGCATTTCGTCGGCTTTCTCGCGCCGCACTGGCTCGTGTCGCCGTTCCTGTCTGCGTCGATGCATCAGCTGCTCGCGATGGTCGCGGGGGGCGCGGCGGGTGTCGTCGCGATCATCGGCCTGAGCATCCTGATACACCGGCGGCTTTCCGATGTGCGCATCCGCCGCAACAGCCGCATCTCCGACATCGCGATCGTGCTGATCTTGTGGGTGCAGCTCGCGCTCGGTCTCGGCACCGTCGTGCTGTCGATGCGTCATATGGACGGCGCGATGTTCGAACAACTCACCGATTACGTGAAGGGCGTCGTCACCTTCCAGCCGAATATCGCGAGCCTGCTGGTCGGCGTCCCGCTCACGTATCAGTTGCATATCGCGCTCGGCTTCACGATCTTCCTGATCACCCCTTTTACGCGGATGGTGCATATCTGGAGCGGCTTCGCGTCCATTGCGTATCTGATCCGTCCGTATCAACTCGTGCGCAAGCGCTGAGGAGACGACGATGAGCACGATCGAACACTCTACGTTGCGCGTGAACGGCATCGACATCGATCCCGTAGCCATCGACGCCGAACTCGAACATCAAACAGATACACCCGATCCGCTCGAAGCGGCGCGGCAGGCATTGCTGATCCGCGAATTGCTGCGGCAACGCGCAGTCGAACTGAAGCTGATTTCGGATAACGACTCGTTGGACGATGCTTCGCTAGACCAACTGCTTGAAAAAGAACTCAGCGTGCCGACAGCGACGCGCGCGGACTGCGAGCGCTACTACGAAAGTCATCCTGCGAGGTTCCGTCGCAATGACATCGTATTCGCGAGCCATATTCTGTTCGCCATCACGGAACATGCGCCGCTCGCGTTGATCCGGCAGAAAGCCGAAGCCACGCTGCACGCCATTCTCGCCGCGCCAGAAACCTTCGAGCACACCGCACGCGAAGTGTCGAACTGCCCTTCGTCGGGCGTCGGCGGCAGTCTTGGTCAGTTGCTGCGCGGCGACAGCGTGCCCGAATTCGAGCGCGCCGTGTTCGATACGCAAGACACGGGCGTGCTGTCGAGGCTCGTGAATACGCGCTTCGGGTTTCATATCGTTCGTATCGAGCGGCGTGTCGACGGCGAGCGCCTGGCGTTCGACCAGGTCGAAGCCGATATCGCGCGCTTTCTCGGCGAACGCGTCCGCCACAAGGCGATCCAGCAGTACGTGACGGTGCTCGCGTCGCGTGCGCGAATCGAAGGCGCGCAACTCGGCGAGGCCAACGGGCCGCTGCTTCAATAAGAGAGGTAAAACCTATGAGCACACACAGCGGTGCGAACAAAATCGGCGGCACACCCGCCATCGGCTTGCAGGCGTGGTCCGTGTTGCTGTCGAGCACGCTGGCGTTTCTGGTCTGCTTCGTCGTATGGATGATGTTCGGCGTGCTGGGCGTACAACTGCGCGAAGACCTGCACCTCAACAGCACGCAATTCGGCCTGCTGACGTCGACGCCCGTGCTGACGGGCGCGCTGATGCGGCTGCCGCTCGGCGCGTGGACCGACCGCTTCGGCGGACGCATCGTGATGACGGTGCTGCTGGTCGTCTGCGCGATACCCGTGTATGTCGTCAGCTACGCGACGGCGTTCTGGCAGTTCCTGCTGATCGGGCTGTTTCTGGGTTGCGTCGGTGCATCGTTCGCGGTGGGCACACCTTACGTCGCGCGTTTCTTCCCGCCCGAACGACGCGGCTTCGCGATGGGGTTTTTCGGCGCGGGTACCTCGGGCGCGGCAGTGAATCTGTTCGTCACGCCGTCCTTGCAGGCCGCGTATGGCTGGCGCTTCGTGCCGCGCGTCTATGCCGTCGCGTTGCTCGTCACCGCGCTGATCTTCTGGTTCGCGTCAGCGCGCGATCCCGGCGCAGGCAAGAATCAGGGTTCGCTCCTCGATTCGTTCAAGGTGCTGCGCAATCCGACTGTGTGGCGTCTGTGCCAGTACTACTCGATCACGTTCGGCGGTTTTACGGCGCTGTCATTGTGGATACCGCAATATCTGAAGGCCGAATACGGAATGTCGCTCGTGATGGCGTCCGCGTTTGCCGCGGGTTTCTCGCTGCCGGGCTCGGTGCTTCGGGCGGTAGGCGGCGGACTCGCCGATCGCTTCGGCGCGCACAGCGTCACGTGGTGGGGATTGTGGGTCGCGTGGGTCTGCCTGTTTCTGCTGTCGTACCCGTCGACCGACCTGGTGATTCACACCATCGACGGTACGCGTACGCTGCATATCGAAGTCACGCTCATCGTGTTCGTGCTGCTGGCTTTCCTGCTCGGTGCCGTGTTCGCTTTCGGCATGGCGTCGACGTTCAAATACGTCGCCGACGACTTCCCCGACAACATGGGCGTGGTGACGGGCATCGTGGGCCTTGCGGGCGGGCTGGGAGGTTTTCTGCTGCCGATCCTGTTCGGCATCCTGCTCGACTTCTTCAAGATCCGCTCGACGTGCTTCATGTTTCTCTACGGGATCGTATGGGTCTCGCTGATCCTGATCTATCTGTCGGAAGTGAAACGCACGCCTGTGACGGGGTGAGCCTCGCACACCGCTGCACGCCGCTGCGCGACGCTGCCCGTCAAGCATCGTCCGCGTGCGGCTTTGTCGCGCTTATGCGGTCACGTCATGCGGTCAAGGGTCGACGAACGAGCGGCGAAAAAAAACGCGGCTGAAAAGCCGCGTTCAAGCGTGTCGTCTGCTGCGTGCAGACTGGATGAAACGGATCAAATTCTAAAGCATTGCGCGAAACGATAAACCCTGCAAGGTGCAATTCATTATCGTGGTTTCCGCAATATTCCCGATCGCACGGCGATACCGTTAAATCATTGCGATCAAGCGCGCCAGTTTTCGCGTGCGAAAGACAATCGACAGTCTTGAGCACGCAGAACAAGCATCATGGCAATACTGTTTGTATAAAGCCGCAATAATCGCGGCACCGCCTGTTGCGAATTTCACTAATGCAGCATTTTGGCTTTTTTACATTTCCTGCGTGCGCCTTTAGTCTCTCGTTCATTCACGCATTACCACACGCAGGAGAAGAGAAGAATGAAGCGCACTGCCCTCTCGATGATGTCGCTGGCCGCTCTGGCCACGGCCACCAGCGCCGCTCACGCACAAACGAGCGTCACGCTGTACGGCACGATCGACACGGGGATCACCTACGTTCACAACGCCTCGGGCAACAACAGCCTGTGGTCGCTCGGCAATACCAGCGCAGGCAATCTGTCAGGCACGCGCTGGGGCCTCAAGGGCAGCGAAGACCTGGGCGCCGGGCTGAAGGCCATCTTCCAGCTCGAAAACGGCTTTGATCCGAGCAATGGCAAGTTGAATCAGGGCGGCCGGCTGTTCGGCCGTCAGGCATTCGTCGGCCTGACGCAAGATCGATACGGTTCCGTTACGCTCGGCCGTCAATACGATCCGCTGATCGATCTCGTGCAAGGCATCACGGCGGACAACTATTTCGGCAGCGCATTCGCGACGGCAGGCGACGTCGACAACTACGACAACAGCTTCCGCGTGAACAACGCTGTCAAGTACACGTCGCCCGTATTCGCGGGTCTGCAGTTCGAAGCGATGTATTCGTTCGGCGGCGTGGCGGGCAGCACGGGTTCCGAGCAGTCGTATTCGGGCGCCGTTGCGTATAACAACGGTCCCATCGGTCTCGCAGCAGGCTACTACTACACGACCAACAGCCCGGCGTCGGAAGGCCTCCGCACGACGTGGAACAGCACGTCCGACGGCACGTTCGACGGCCCCGTCAACCTCGGCTATCAGACGGCGCACTCGATCGGCATCGCGCGCGTCGCGGGCCAGTACACGGCCGGTCCGTTCACGTTCGGCCTCGGCTACAGCAACGCGCAATATCGTCGCGACGACAGCTCGGTGTTCGGCTCGAACGAACGTTACAACACGGGCCAGGGCTTCGTGAACTATCAGGCGGCGCCCTCGCTCCTGCTCGGCCTCGGCTACAGCTACACGCACTCGAACGGCGACACGTCGGCGACGTACCATCAGGTGTCGCTCGGCGCGGACTACACGCTGTCGAAGCGCACCGACCTGTACATGACGGCCGCGTATCAGCACGCAAGCGGCCAGACGCGCGACGCGACGACGAACACCATCACCGACGCGCAGGCATCGATCGGTTCGTACGGCTACGCGGGCACGAGCCATCAGGAGATGGTCAACCTGGGCATTCGTCACAAGTTCTAAAACGTAAGCGCTTCGGCGGCGCGATGCGCCGCCTGGCTTCGACCTGTACGGCGGTTTTCGTCCGGCGCACGCATGCGTGCCCGTTCGAAACCGCCGTTTTGCCTCGCGCGAGCCATTCGATAATGGCTCAATCAATCTGTCGATAATGGATCTTTCTGTGGACCATTATCGATCGTAGTCTTCGGGTATGGGCTGCAACGCCCGGCATACACGGAGATCATCGATGAACACGAAAGTCTTTCTGGCAGGCGCAACGGGCGCGATAGGCAGCGCGCTCGTTCCGCTGCTGGTCGAGGCGGGCTACACGGTCTACGGCAGCACGCGGCGCGCCGAACGCGCGGCGCAGATCGAACGGGCGGGCGCGACGCCCGTCATCGTCGACGTATTCGACGCGCAGGCACTGAGGACCGCGCTGCAGCGCATCGCGCCTGCGGCCGTGATCCATCAGCTGACCGACCTGCCGCCCGCGCTCGATCCCGCGAAAATGCCGCAAGCCATCACCGGCAACGCGAGGATCCGCGACGAAGGCACGCGCAATCTGCTCGCCGCCGCGCTTGCGGCAGGCAGCAAGCGCTTCGTCGCGCAAAGCATCGCGTGGGCCTATCGCGAAGGCGCGCAGCCTTACGAGGAAACCCAGCCGCTCGACACGGACGCCGAAGGCAACCGTCTCGTCACGGTGCGCGGCGTCGTGTCGCTCGAAACGCAGGTGCTCACCGCGCCGCTGATCGGCACAGTGCTGCGCTATGGGCAACTGTATGGACCGGGTACGGGCTCCCATCAGGCAACAGGCGCGAGCCCGGTTCATGTCGACGCCGCCGCGCACGCCGTCGTGCTCGCGCTGAAACATGCGCGAGCGGGTGCATTCAATATCGCCGAAGACAATCCCGTCGTATCGACCGTCAAGGCGAAGCGCGAATTCGGCTGGTCGTCCGGCTGGCGGCATGCTGCGGCACCCGAAAGGAGCGCGGCGAGATGAACACGGCTCCTCTGTTCGCGAGCGGGAATGCGAGGCATGCGCGCACGCTCGCGACCGTCGCCGCGCTTGCACTCGCTCCGCTCGCCATGCTGCCGACGCGTCCCGCCATCGATTGGCTCGACGCGATCTGCAGCACGCCCTTGCTGAGCGACGCGTCATCGTCGTCCGGTGCGGCAGCGCAACGCCCGGCGACGACATCGCACGTGCTTGCGTGCGAGCCGCTCGCGAACGTGCCCGGCAAATCCGTGACGACCGTCGAAGTGAATTTTCCGCCGCATGCTTTCACGGGCGCGCACCGGCATCCGGGATCGGTCACGGCATACGTCATCTCGGGCACGCTGCGCTCGCAATTGAACAGCGGCCCGGCCGTCGACTATCGCAGTGGCCAGACGTGGTTCGAGCCGCCCGGCACGCTGCACGATTTCGTCGAGAATACGGATCCCGCGCAGCCGGCCAAACTGCTCGCCGTATTCGTCACCGATTCGAACTGCGGGCCACTCGTGCTGCCGCCGTAAAGATCGACGTGCACGAGCGCGTCGACAGCATCAGGTCCTGTAGAGCATCTTCTGCAACACGCGCGCAAGCGTCCGCGCACCCGCGTCGATCTCGTCCGCGCCGACACCGGCGAATCCCAGCACCAGGCCGGCGGGCGCCGCACGCCCGATCGCATACGACGACAACGGCCGCGTCTCGATACCCGCTTCGGCGGCAAGCCGTGCAGCGAGCGCATCGTCGGCGCGTTCGGGCAGGAACGCAGGCGCATCCAGGCCGGCGACGATGGGCGGCAGCGCGAGCAGTCCCGTCCAATGGCGGCGCGCCGCATCGCGCAGCGCTTCGGCACGCTCGCCATACAGCTCGCGCATGCGCCGCACGTGTCGTCCCGCATGCCCTTCCGCGATGAACGCGTGCAGCGTGGCCTGCTGATCGAGCGGCACGTGCCGGCCCGTCAGCGACCACGCGGCGACGAACGGTTCGACGAGACGCTCGGGCAGCACGGCATACGCGATACGCAGCGCGGGGAACAGCAGCTTGCTGAACGTGCCGCAATAGATCACGTGGCCCGCCTTGTCGAGACTCTTCAGTGCCGCGAGCGGCCGCCCTTCGAAGCGATACTCGCTGTCGTAGTCGTCCTCGATCACGAGCGCGCCTTGCGCGTGCGCCCAGTCGAGCAGCGCGAGCCGCCGCTCCAGCGACAGCGCCGGACCCAGCGGCGCCTGACGCCCGGCCGTCACATACGCGAGCCGCGCTGTGGGCGCGAGCCGGCGGCCCGCGGCCACATCGATGCCGTGCCTGTCGACGGGAATGGCCGCGATGCGGGCGCCCGCCGCTTCGAGCACGAGCCGCGCGCCCTGATAGCCGGGGTCCTCCATCCATGCGGCGTCGCCGGGCTCGAGCCATAGACGTGCGGCAAGATCGATCACCTGCTGCGCGCTGCCGACGATGACGACGTGATCCGCCGTACACGCGATGCCGCGCGTCACGCGCACGTGCTCCGCGATGACCTCGCGCAACGGACGATAGCCTTGCGCTTCGCCGTCGGCGAGC
Source organism: Paraburkholderia azotifigens (assembly GCF_007995085.1). Lineage (GTDB taxonomy): Bacteria > Pseudomonadota > Gammaproteobacteria > Burkholderiales > Burkholderiaceae > Paraburkholderia > Paraburkholderia azotifigens. The sequence goes on along the minus strand of NZ_VOQS01000003.1, from coordinate 2,571,723 downwards.
ATCGAACGGTTCAGCAGCCGCGAACGGCGCGCCGCGACGCGTGCCCACAGCGCGAAGGGAAACGATTGCAGGTCGGGCTGGCTCGGCCGGAACGCACGCGACGGAAATGAACGGCCGTCGATGGCAAACGCGCTGCGCGCCAGCAGCCGCCCGCGTGCGGACAGACTGATACCCGCGCGCACTGCGTGACCGTCAGCGGCCCGCGTGGCGGTTTTCCCGCGGGCGAGCGGCGTGACGTCCGGCGCAGGCGCCGGCTCGAAGCGCCCATCGGGCAATTCGCTCGCGACGAAACTCCCGCGGCCCACCGCGCCCGACAGATAGCCCTCCGCCGCCAGCTGCGCGAACACGCCGAGCACCGTGCCGCGCGAGATGCCGTGGCGCGCGGCGAGATCGCGCGTCGCGGGAAGGCGCGCGCCCGGTCCGAGCCGTCCCTGCAGGATCGCTGCGCGCAATTCGCCGTAGAGCCAGCGCTGCAGCGGCATGCCGTCGGGACGTTCGTTGAGCGCAAGGTCGATACCCGTCGCACGCCGCATGTTCTTGCTCCGTAAATGGCACACGGCCTGAACGAATACTTGCAAATTCGACCAGGCCAATTCCACGATTATGCCTGCTCGCCGTCATCGTCACGCGGCGCAGTGCAGTTGCTAAACTGAAACGACCCGTGCATGTCGATTCTGTGTCCGGGCCTGCGCCTTGCTTACAATGGCTGCCCCTTCTACCGATGGCACGCCCGACTGCGGCATACGACGTCATGAAACTTCCCCTCGCCCCGCAACGCCCGCCGTCCAACCGCGTCTATCCGCCGGGAACGCCGGGGCTGCACGGCCTCACGTCGGTGATCACGTTCGTCGTTGTAGTTTCGGGACTGTACTTCGCGCGCGCAGTGCTGATTCCCATCACGCTCGCCGTGCTCCTGAGCTTTCTGCTCGCGCCCCTCGTCAGCCTGCTGCGGCGGCTTCACTTCGGCCAGTTGCCGTCGATCTTCGTCGCCGTGCTGACCGCCGTCGTCACGCTGCTCGCCGTCAGCACGCTGATCGGCGCGCAGGTCGCGCAACTCGCCGGTTCGCTGCCGCAGTATCAGGCGGCCATCGAGCGCAAGGTCGAGACGGTGCAGGAGAAAACGGTCGGACGCGCCGATGCGCTGCTCTCGCGCGCGGCCGCCACGCTCGCACGCGTCGCGCCCGAGCGCGAGGCGCGGCCTCACGAAGCCGGCCGCTCGCAGAAGCCGACGGTCGCCGCGCCCTTGCCCGTCGAAGTGCACGAGCCGATTCCATCGCCGCTGGAGCTTGCACAGCGCGTGTTCTCGCCGGTGGTCGGGCCGCTCGAAACGATGTTCATCGTGCTCGTCGTGACCATCTTCATCCTGCTGCAGCGCGAAGATCTGCGCGACCGCCTGATACGACTGTTCGGCGCGCGCGACCTGCATCGCACGACCACAGCCATCAACGACGCCGCGAGCCGCCTGTCGCGCTACTTCGTTGCGCAACTCGGCGTGAACCTGGGCGCGGGCGCGACGATCGCGATCGGCCTCGCGATTATCGGCGTGCCGGGCGCGCTGCTGTTCGGCGTGCTGACGGCCCTGCTGCGTTTCGTGCCGTACATCGGCACGTGGATCGCGGGGCTGCTCGCCGTGATACTCGCGGCCGCGATCCAGCCGCAATGGACGATGGCCGTGTGGACGATCGTGCTGTTCGTGTCGATCGACGTCGTCGCGGGGCAGATCGTCGAGCCGCTGTTGTACGGACATAGTTCAGGGCTGTCGCCGCTGGCCGTGGTCGTGGCGGCTATTTTCTGGAGCTGGCTGTGGGGGCCGATCGGCCTCGTGCTGTCGACGCCGCTCACGCTGTGCCTCGTCACTCTGGGCCGTTACGCGGAGCGCCTGAAATTCCTTACCGTGCTGCTCGGCGATCAGCCCGCGCTGACGCCCGCGCAGAACTTCTATCAGCGATTGCTCGCCGACGATCCGCACGAGGCCATCGTACAGGCCGACCGCTTTCTCCGGGAGATGCCGCTGACGCGCTATTACGACGATGTCGCGCGCGAAGGCTTGCGGCTCGCGCGCAACGACACGCTGCGCGGCGTGTTCGCGCCCGAGCAGATGGCGCGCATGAACGAGACGCTGCTCGATATCATCGAGAATCTCGAACAGGTCGAAGGCATGCCCGAAGACAAGGCCGATCCGAACGCACCCGACGCACTCCCTGCCTTGTCGCCCGACGACGCCGCGCAGCAGCACGTCGTGTGCGTGGCGGGCCGCGGCGCATTCGACGAAGTGACCACGGCCATCGCCGTGCAACTGCTGACGCGGCGCGGCTTCGCGCCCGTCACGGCGAACTACGCGCAGTTCAGGCGCGGTCAGGCCGAGACGATCGGCGCGGAAGGCCCGGCGATCGTCTGCGTCATCACGCTCGATGCGCCCGAAGCGCCGCCGTATCTGCGCAATCTGCTGCGGCGCATCCGCGAGCGTGCGCCGGGCGCGCATCTGATCGTCGGTATCGCCGGGCAATCGGAGCGCGTCGACGAGGTCGGCGCGCTGAGCGGCACGCACAACGCAAACGCCTTCAGCGACCTCGTCAACCAGTGCGTGCAGGCGGCGCGCGCGCGTGTCACGTCGGTTATCGAGCAAACACCGCGCGGGGTCGACGCGTAAGCCCACTTTCTCCGCGATTGCATCACGCGCTTCATACGTTGTGCGGCGCCCGTGCGTTCGTAAAGCACGATTTGTCTGCGCCTTCGCACGGCAAAGCGCCCCCGCAGTGATAAGCTGAATGAAAGCGCGTGTGAGTTCATATGCAAGCCCGCATGCAATCATCGCGCGCTTCCTTCCATTGCTGCAGGGAGGCTCATGTCCTCGATCTCCCCCAAATGCAGGCAGCAGATCCGGCTGTGCACCGCGCACGACGGCGCGCGCATCGCGTACGCGACCTACGGCAGCGGACCGCCCATCGTCAAGGCCGCGAACTGGCTGAGCCATCTGGAGTTCGATCTCGCGAGCCCCGTCTGGAGCCACATGATCGCGGAGATGTGCCGCGAGCACACGCTGATCCGCTACGACCAGCGCGGCTGCGGGCTGTCGGATCACGACGTCGACGATATTTCATTCGACGCCTGGAAGCACGATCTGATCGCCGTCGTCGATGCAAGCGGTGTCGACCGCTTTGCGCTACTCGGCATTTCGCAAGGCGCGTCGATTGCCATTACGTATGCCGTCGCGTTTCCGGAGCGCGTCACGCATCTTATTCTCCACGGGGGCTACGCGCGCGGACGGCTGGTGCGCTCGCACACCGAACAGGCGCGCGACGAAGCGGAAACGCTCGCCAAGCTCGCCGAAATCGGCTGGGGCCAGCAAAATCCCGCGTTCCGCCAGTTCTTCACCACGCAATTCATCCCGGGCGGCACACCGCAACAGCATCACTGGTTCAACGAACTCGAACGCATTTCCACGACGCCGCATAACGCTGCACGCATCATGCGCGTTTTTAACAGCATCGACGTGGTCGATCTGCTGCCGCACGTGCAATGTCCGACGCTCGTGATGCACGCGGTGCGCGACGCGCGCGTGCCCTTCGAAGAAAGCCGCCTGCTCGCGAGCCGGATTCCCAATGCGCGCTTCGTGCCGCTTGAAAGCGACAATCATCTGACGCTCGAATGCGAGAGCGCGTGGCAGCGCTGGCGCGATGAAGTGCGCGCGTTCCTGCCTCCCGCACGACACGACGACCCTGTGTTTTCAGCACTTACTCGACGCGAACGCGAGATCGTCGAACTGATCGCAAGCGGCCGCGACAACGCGCAGATCGCCGCGCGGCTCGGCTTGTCGGAGAAGACGGTGCGCAATCACATCACCAACATCTTCGCGAAGCTCGAAGTGGAAAGCCGCGCACAGGCCATCGTGATGGCGCGCAAGGCGGGCTTCGACGCGCCCGCTGCATGAGCGCCGCATGAGCGCGGCCCGATAGAGCATTCATTCCACACAGGGCGCATGTCCCGGCTTTTTCCCGGCTTTGTGCAGCGCTCATCGGTGTATCGGGACTCGCGTCTCATGCCCGATGACATGCCCGTACGCAGACTGTTCATCAGCGTTTCGCTCAGTCATGCAGCACGTCACGGCGCAGCGCTTTCAGTCGGCGCCGTCTCCGCCCGTTCTTCTTTCGGCGCTCCCCACCGCAATCCCCATTGCCTCATCGCAAGCACAGCCCACCTCAGCTTGAGCGCCGGGGCCGAAGTCACAGGAGTTCAGAGATGCAAGCTGTAGAGTACCAATTGCCTTCCCATCGCTACGCCAAATGCGTCGAAGTGTCCAAGCGAATCCGCTGGGATATCGACAACGACGTGATCCGCGGACGCACCTTCGACATCAACCAGAAGTTCCTGCCGGACGGGCTTTCGCAGGTGTATCGCCTGCCGTTCCTGAACGACGCCGAACGCCGTTTCTATTCACAGGTTCAGGGCCGCACCTACGCGAACATGTTCAGGCTCGTCGAACGCTTCATCGGTGCAAAGATGCTCGAACTGGGCCGCGATCACGCACTGGGCGATCAGATCGCACTCGAAGCCGTCGTGCGGCTCACCGACGAAGAACTGAAGCATCAGGAGCTGTTTCGCCGCATCGAACTGCTTGCGGGCGCGGACATGCCCGCGGGCTATCGCTTCCTGCCCGACGCCGACGATATCGCCACGTTCGTGCTCGGCAAGTCGACATGGGGGATTCTCGCGCTGACGTGCTTCATTGAAATCTTCTCGCAGGTGCATTACCGCCAGAGCATCGAGGCGGACGATACGCTGTCGCCGCTCTTCAAGGACGTGTTCATGTACCACTGGAAAGAAGAGTCGCAGCACGCGATCATCGACGAACTCGAATGGATGCGCGAGGACGCGAAGCTCGGCAAGCATGAGCGCGATGCCGCTGTCGACGATCTGATCGCGCTGGTAGCGGGCGTCGACGGCGTAGTGCAGATGCAGGCGAAGGAAGACGCCGCGTACTTCTGCGAGCACATGGAACGCACGCTGCTGCATTCGGAAATCGCCGACGTGCAGGCCGCGATGCTCGACGCGTACCGCTGGCAGTACATTGTTTCAGGCGTCGAAGAGCCGCGCTTCCGCTCGCTGCTCTCCAGCATGGTCGACGACGCGCAAGGCGAGCGCATCTTCGCCGCGCTCGCGCCGATCATGAAGCCGACTCTGGACCGGCCAACGCTGCCTCTCGTCTGAACATACGCAGCGGCACACAAGCGGCGGGCGCTATCACGCGCTCGCCGTTTTTCATTCGACGCCCGCCTGAACCGACGCCGCGATTTGCCCGCTGCAGCCGATGTGCGACACTACGCACGACAATGGCAGCGCTGCCGCAAACGGCATATGAAGGTTCCCTACCGATACCTGTCCGCGATGGTCGTCAATCTCGCGCTGCCGTGGCTCGCGTACCGGCTCGCGCTGCCGCATTGGGGCACGACGGGCGCGCTCGCGGCATCGGCCGCACCGCTCGTCGCGTGGATCGTATGGGATCTGTATCACTCGCGACACTTCGATGCGCTGACCGCAATCGTGCTGGCGGGCATTCTGCCGCTGCTCGCGTGGGCACTGATCGATCGCGGCGAAAACCGGCGTGCGTTCGAAGATCCCATGGTGTCGGGCGTGATCGGCATCACGTTTCTGCTGTCGCTGCCGTTGCGCAAGCCGATGGTCTACTACCTCGCGCGCTCGACGACATCGCGCGAATCGCGCGAAAGCCTCGAACAGTTCGAGCTTCACTATCGCGAGCGTCCCGAACTGGTCGCGATGATCCGCCGGATGACGGTGATCTGGGGCATTGGCCTCACGGCTGAAAATGTCGCGCGTTACTGGGTCGTGTCGACATTGAGCGACACGGAACTGGCCGTGCATATCTCGACGGCGCTGCGCTGGCTCGTCTATGGCTCGCTCACGCTGTGGACGATCTGGACGCGCCGCCGCATGAAGCGTATCGCCGCTACAAGAAAAATGGAGTCAGCATGAAAGAACGGCTGTTGATCGCCGACGTGCGGATGCCGGACGGCATGCGTGTGGATGTATCGGTCGTCGAAGGCAAGATCGATGCGATCGGCCCTGATTTACGAGCTGAAAACACCGTTGCGCGTGAAAACGGCAACGGCGCGCTGTTGCTGCCGGGTTTCGTCGAAGGCCACACGCATCTCGACAAGACGATGTGGGGCATGCGCTGGTATTGCAACTCAGTGGGACCGAAGCTCACCGACCGCATCGAAAACGAACGGCGTTTTCGCGCGGAGAGCGGACACGATGCGGCTGCGGCGTCGCTCGCTCTCGCGCGTGCCTTCCTGCAAATGGGCACCACGCGTTTGCGCAGCCATGTCGACATCGACACGGATGCCGGCCTCAAACACCTCGAAGGCGTGCTGAAGACGCGCGACACGCTGCGCGACGTGCTCGACATGCAGACGGTTGCGTTTCCCCAGTCGGGCATGCTCAAACGTGAGGGCACCGTCAGCTTGCTCGACGACGCGTTGCATGCAGGCGCCGATGTGCTCGGCGCGCTGGATCCCGCGCTGATCGACGGCGATCCCGTGGCGTCGCTGAACGCGACCTTCGACCTCGCCTCGCGTCATCAGAAGCCGATCGATATCCATCTGCACGAACCTGCCGAAATCGGCGCATTCACGATGAACCTTCTGCTCGATCGTGTCGAAGCGCTCGGCATGCAGGGACGCGTCGTGATCAGCCATGCGTTCTGCCTCGGCGCACTGCCGCCGCGCGAACGCGATCCCCTGCTGGAACGGCTTGCGCAACTGAACGTCGCGCTGCTCACCACAGCGCCTGCTTCCGTGCCCGTGCCGCCGCTCGCCGTGTGCATCGAAAAAGGCGTCACGCTGTTCGGCGGCAACGACGGCATCCGCGATACGTGGAATCCGTTCGGCTCGCCTGACATGCTGGAGCGCGCGGCTCAGATCGCGATGCGCTATGACCTGCGCCGCGACGACGCGATCGCCATGGCGTTCGATTGCGTGAGCGATGCAGCCGCTCGTGGCTGCGGCTTCGCAGATTACGGGCTGCATGCGGGCGCACGCGCGGACCTCGTGCTCGTCGACGCGGAAACCGTCGCGCATGCAGTTGCCGCACGGCCCGTACGAAAGCTGGTCGTCGCGAATGGCCGCGTCGTTGCTCGCAATGGCAGGCTGATCGAAGACCTGTGAACGAAAAAAAGCCCCGGCACGTGAACGATGCCGGGGCGAAGCTTTGCGCTGTCTTTTACGTCATGCGTGGGCTCTTCACGACGCCGCCATCACGGGCGTCACGGCAGCGGGATCGCTGATGCTCGTCTTGCCCGTTTCGACGTGACCGGCGAGGCGGCGCTGGAACGACGCATCATCGTTGTCGCTCACCGTCAGGTCGTACCAGTGATGGCTCGCCGACAGCACCCACGCCTCTTCGACCGATGCGCCCGGCGCCACGATCACGGGACGCGGATGCGCACCATACGCGTTGTCCACCACCGACAGCCGCGCAACGCTGTCGCCATGATTCGTGAACTTCAGGTACACGTTGCCGTTGCCGACGTCGTAATGCGTCTTCACTTCGGGCAGCGCGGGCTTGCGGTTATGCCTCGACTGAGCCGCGTCGACCTGATTGCTCGACGACTGTCCGAGCACATTGCCCGCGAAATTGCGCACGAACCCGTTCGGGCCGTAGACAGTGAACGCATACACGCCGTCCGTCGACGACAGATTGAACACGTCCTTCAGCGTTTTGCCCGCTTCCACCGTATAGCGCCACGGACCGTCCGTCCGATTGGTCGAGTACACGTAGAAGTGCGCGCCCTGATCGCCCGTGTTGCCGATTTCGATTGTCAGCGAGTTCGCTTTCTGATCGACCTTGCCATTCACATGCAACTCATACGGCAACGCGCGCGCGAAACGGATACCCGATTCCTGCGGATCGAACGGTCCCGGCACGGCGGGCACCGTCGGCGCGGGCTGCGTCGCGCACTGGTTGTCAGCCATGCTCTTGTAGTTGCTCGTGTCCGGCAGCGGCGGCATCTTCGCGTCGGGCGTGCGGAAATCGAAGGCCGTCGTGAGATCGCCGCACACCGCGCGGCGCCACGCCGTGATGTTCGGCTCATGCACGCCGAAGCGCGATTCGATGAAGCGGATCACCGACGTGTGATCGAACACCTGCGAGCACACGAAGCCGCCCTTCGTCCACGGCGACACGATCGTCATCGGCACGCGCGGTCCGAGACCGTACGGCAGATTGTCAGCCGTGTAGCTGCCGCCGCGAGCGGGATTGACGACGTTGTGAATCTCGCCGTCCGTCGTCACGGTGGACAGGCCCTGCGCGCGCGACGTGGCCGGCTGCGGCGGCACGATGTGATCGAAGAAACCGTCATTCTCGTCGTACATGATGAAGAGCACCGTCTTGCTCCACACCTCGGGGTTCGACGTGAGCGCATCGAGAATCTGCGACGTGTATTCCGCGCCATAGGCGGGCGTGTACTTCGGGTGCTCCGAGTAGGCGGCGGGCGGACACAGCCACGACACTTGCGGCAGACGGTTGGCCTGCACGTCGGCCTTCAGGTCGTCGATCGTGCGTACCGTCTGCGCGCGCTGGAATAGCGACGAACCCGGCTGCGCGTTGATGAAGTTCTCGAAGTTCTGCAGGATGTTCGTGCCGTAGTTGCCGTTCAGCGGGTCCGAGCCGTCCGTGCCCTGCTGATAGATCTGCCACGAAATGCCGGCCGCTTCGAGGCGTTCCGGATAGGTCGTCCACGACAGCAGCTGATACTTCGGCGGCACGTCGCCGTCGACGAAATCGTTGTTATCGAGCAGCGGCCCGCCCTTGGTGCCCGTCGGATCGACCATGCCTGTCATCAGATACGAGCGGTTCGGGTGCGTCGGCCCCGGCATCGAGCAGAAGTACGCGTCGCAAATCGTGAACGCATCGGCCAGCGCGTAATGGAACGGAATGTCCGAGCGCAGGTGATAGCCCATCGTCATGTCCGTCTTGTTCGCGGGCCACTGGTCGTAGCGGCCGGCATCGATCGCGCCGTGCGTCTTGTACCACGAGTGATCCAGATCGCCGACGCACTGTGCGCTCGTCGTCTGCGTATTCAGATGAAACGGCAGCACGGGCCGGGTCGCATCGGCTTTCGACGGCTGATACCAGACGGGCTTGCCGTTCGGCAGTGGAATCGGAAAGCGGTCGTTATAGCCGCGCACGCCGCGCATATGGCCGAAGTAGTGATCGAACGACCGGTTCTCCTGCATGAACACGACAATGTGCTCAACGTCACGGATCGAGCCCGTGCGCGAATTCGCGGGCACGGCGAGCGCATTGCGGATCGATTCCGGCAGCATCGTCACGGCGGCGGCGGCGCCTGCGGACGTTGCAGCGGTTTTCAGAAAACGGCGACGGCTATCGGATGTCATGATGTTATTGCCTTCTTCTCTGGGGGAAAGGAATTAACAACGGAATAACCGCGCGCATTCACGCGCGTTCTTTGTTTCTTTCGTTATTGCGTGAACCTCGATTCAATGGCTGTCGTCGCCCGGTGCATAGCGAAGAACGGGCGCAACCTGCTGGCTGTCGGCGGCAAGGCTCGCCTGCGCGCTGAGAATCGCGGCGCCATCCTGGGCGTGATCCAGGCCGCTGTCCTGCGCGTTGCGTGCGGCACTCATGCCGTTCGCGGACGGCGTATTGAATGCGTTGGCCGTGCTGCCCGCCGTGCCGGATTGCAACGGCGACGCAGGTGCCGAGATGGAAGCGTTCAGTGCGGAAGGCGCGCCGTTACTGGCTTGCGACGCATCCGGCGGCGTGTTGCCGACCGTCGCGGCATCGTCCGGCCCGCAGGCGGCGAGCACGAACGATGCAAGTGCAACGATTGCGCCCACGCGCAAAGAAGAGAGAGGAAGTCCGTTCATTCGAGCATCCTGATTCCAGCGCCATACAACCGATGACGGCCCGCTAAAGAAGGCAGGCCGTCGCTGGAAACGCAGTCTGAAGTCGAATGAAGAAATTATTGTGAAACGTTTGCAAAGGCAAAGAAATACCTTGAAACATCCTTTATCGGAAAGCCATCAGAAAGCGAAAAGAAACACGAAAGTCATCGTGCAATTGCGCTTAAAAGCGTGTCGGCATTAAGTGCCGTCTTTCTCTCGTTGTGTTGCGCAAGAACGGCATATTCGACCGGCGGCGCTTCGCGTGGCGCAGTCGTCTGCGCCGCGAATGGCTTGCCGCGCGCGAACTCGACGCAACACTTCGCCAGCACGTCCGTCGGATCGACGAGATGCGCAGTGCGCCCGTTGCGCGTCACCGAGGCCGCTTGCGGAAACAGAAGCGGCAACTCCGTGCAGGCGAGCAGGATGACTTCGACTTGCTGGAATAAAAGGCTCTCCACGGCGGCAATGATGTCGTCGACGCATTCGCCGTTCGTGAAGCCGGCTTTCACGCCGCATCCGCCGTAGATCGCGTTCGTCACACGCGCCTGCAATGCAGGCGGCGGCAAGACCTCTGCCATGCCGCGCGCTTCGAGCGCCTTGCGATAAACGCCGCTTGCAATCGTCCCGTTCGTGGCGAGCACACCAATGCGGTCCACGTCAGGAAACGCCGCGCGCAGATAATCGGCCGTCACGTTCATCATGTTGACGATGGGGATACGCAAACGCGCTTCGATGGGTGCGATGAACGCATGCGCGGTGTTGCACGGAATCGCGATGAAATCGGCGCCGCTGTTTTCGAGCTTTCGACATGTCGCGTACAACGCGAGCGTCGGGTCCGTGCCCTTGCCTGTCAGATAGTCGGTGCGATCGGGAATTTGCGGATTCTGTTCGACGACGACCTTGATGTGATCCTGATCCCGAACGGCGGGCGTATTGCGCACCACCTTGTGCAGGAAGTCGACGGTCGCGGCGGGCCCGACGCCACCGACCACGCCGAGCTTGATCTGCCGTGCAGGCTGAAGCGCATCCGCATCGAGCAGACGTTGCGCGTACACCGAGAAGGAATCGACGACGGGCACGGCGACCTCGCCGACACGCCGCCATGACAACGCGCTATCCGTGCTGCCCGGCAGCAGCACATCGACGCCCTGCGCGACCAGCCATTCGCACGCGGCACGCAACGCGCCGACACTTTCGAGGCCGACGCTCACGACTTCGATGCACGCACGCTCGCCATAGCGCTCGAACAGGCGGCGTTCGCACAGCATCGGCGAGGTCAGCACGCCAACCCGCCGCGCGAGCGGATGACGTTGCCGGATATGCGCGAACAACGCGGCAATCATGTCGACGATCACGACTCGCGTGTTCTGCTGCAATTCGTCGATGAAGAGATGACTCTCGAAGCACGGCAGCGCGACGGCAGGCACACCGCGCTGCTCGAAATCGCATATCGCGTCGAATATGCGCAACAGGTGTCCGGCGGAACCGGGGAAACAGAAATCCGCTTCACGGCGCTCGCTATTCAAGGCGCGTTCGACGCCGATATTCAAGGGTTGAAACGTTCGGGCCGTGGCATTGGCCTCATGCATTTTGCGCAGCACATCGACGCACGCCAGACGCGCGGTGCCGCCGACCATGCCGAGCGCACGCCGTCCCATCACAGACGATGTATTCATAGTCCCTCGCTTGCAGTCTTGCTTGAAGTCTTATTGAATGCGCGAATTCGGGCGGCCTTGACGTGCGTGCGGCCGGCGCTTTGCATCGAATCCGTAATTGCGGCGCCGATCAGAATATAAATCCGAATGGCGATTTATGTCGCATGAATAAAGCGGCAAGCCGCCCGATAAACAACAGCCTGCCGTTTATTCAAATTCTTTAACGCGCGCCAATGTGTTCTTTTCGCTGGTTAACCCTGAGAGACGCGGAAATTGTTAATTAACGATGATTGATGCGGTTGAGAACAGTATTCACGCGAGGTCGAACCCGGGCGTTTCGGGTCCGCCCCTTGCTGGACACGCTGCCTTGGGGAAGCAATATAACGACGACTGCACGGGACCAGTCCACAAGGAGACCCGCAACGATGGCAACCAGAAACCCGCACGACAGCGACGACGAGTTGCAATGGCGCCCGATCGGCACGCACATGACTGATAACCGGCGCGTGCTGGTCGTCGACGACTACGCCGATGCTGCCGATGCATTGCAATTGCTGCTGTTCGCGAACGGCTTCGAATGCCGCGCGATGCATGGCGCCGAAGACGTCTGCGAACTCGCATCCGAATGGCAGCCATTCGCCGTCGTGCTCGACATTGCGATGCCGGGCGTCGACGGACTCGAACTCGCACGCCGTTTGCGCGCGAACGGGTCCACCTCGCATATGCTGCTGATCGCGTGCACGGGCTACGCGTCGCAACTCGACCGCGAACGGGCGCGCGAAGCAGGCTTCGATGCGCATTGCGCAAAACCGCTCACGCCCCAACGTCTTCTCGAACTCCTGAAGCGAGCCACCTCCGACGATGCCTGACGCGCGTGTAATTCATACATGCGAAGCCGCGTAGCGTGAGCCGCTCCATACCGACACGGACTGATCGAACAGTCCGCCGCGCAATGCGAGAAGTCAGCGAGCCGGGCAGGCACGCGAACTGCTGTCACATCGTCAGTCCTTGCCGCTAAAGGGTTTAACCCGGTTTAACCCGATGAACGGCGACGGCGAAGCGCCAAAGGGAGGAGCTCGCCGAAGGGCCTCGCGTAGACAGACAGGAGAACGATGATGCATAGAAGAAAATTCATACTCAGCACCAGCGCCGCGCTCGCCGCGGGCGGCCTCGCCCTTTCGGGCTGCACGATGACGGGCTCGCATTCCACGACGAACGCCAGCAATGCGGACAAGCGCCGCGCCATCGATTCGAGTGTCGACGAAACGCTCTCGCGTCTCTACACGACGGCGCACGGGTCGCGCGAACTCGTCGCGAAAGCGCGTGGCGTGCTGGTGTTCCCGTCGGTCGTGCAGGCGGGTTTCTGGATCGGCGGGCAATATGGCCAGGGGTCGCTGCGCGTCGGCGGGCAAACGGTGGGTTACTACAGCACGGCAGCAGGTTCGTTCGGCCTGCAGATCGGCGCACAGTCGAAGGGCGTGGTCTTCCTGTTCATGACGCAGGACGCGCTTGACCAGTTCCGCAACAGCAATGGCTGGTCCGTGGGTGGCGATGCGACCGTCGCGCTCGTGAAGGTGGGCGCGAACGGCAACATCGATACGACAACGGCAACGAAGCCGGTCCAGGCATTCGTGCTGACCAACGCCGGACTGATGGCGGGCGTATCGCTGGAAGGCGCGAAGATTTCGCGGCTCGATATCTGAGCGCGTTGCCGATCTGCCCGTGGGGCACACGCCCCACGGGCAGAGATCGCATGCATCGCTCGGCGCGAACGCACGTGCCAATTTAAAGCGTCCGTGTAAAAGCAGCTGTTTTTCCCGGCGCGTCTTACATTCGCGCGCGAGACCTCATTTAGCGCGCGCGCATTCACCAAGTTGACGCATTTCATCCTCTACAGTGCTTTATGCACAGCAGCAAAGCCTCGCGTAAAGATCTGAAGAAATCCGCGCGCCGCATCACAGCGGCTTCGCGGTAACGCATGCATTTGGCACACCGCTTGCTGTTCATCGAAGCCGTCCGTCCCTCGCCTCTCGCCGACCCGATCCGCCTTGCGAATCGCGCCAGCCATTTTGCGGCGGCTTTTCAAGCGTCTTTCTCGATCTACTCTTTCACCAGGAGTCATTACTTTGACGCTGAACGTCCTTCTCGTCGCCTCGGAGGCGGTGCCGCTGGCGAAGTCCGGCGGTCTGGGCGATATGGTGAGTGCGTACGCCGCAGCGTTGCGCGATGCTGGCGTCGATTCGACCATTCTGTTGCCCGCGTACCCTTCGGCGCTTGAACGCGCCGTCGGCGTGACGCCCATTTGCCGCATCGGCGGACTGCCGGGCGGCGACGCGCGCCTGTTGCGCGCGCACATGCCCGACACGGGCGTGGCCGTTCTGCTGCTGCAAATGGATCATCTGTTCAAGCGGGACAATCTCTATCAGGACGAACAGGGCCGCGACTATCTCGACAACGCAATCCGCTTCGCGTCGCTGTCGGCTGCCGCCACGCGTATCGCACGCGGTGTGCGCGGCGTGCAGAAGCCCGACATCGTCCACGCGCACGACTGGCACACGGGGCTCACGCCGCTTCTGATGAAGCTCGCAGGTGTCGCCGCGAAAAGCGTGTTCACCGTGCACAATCTCGCGTTCCAGGGCAACTATCCGCTCGCGCTCGGCAGCTGGATGGGCGTGCCGCCCGAACTGCTCGCGCCTGCGCTGACAGACGCGCGCAGCATCGAGTTCTATGGCGCGCTCAGCATGATGAAGGCGGGCATCGTGCACGCGCATCAGGTCGTGACGGTCAGCGAAAATTACGCGCGCGAAATCCTCACGCCGCATTTCGGGCATCTGATGGATGGCGTGCTGCAGGCGTGCTCGCACAAGCTGTCAGGTATCACCAACGGCATCGACATCGATACGTGGAATCCCGCTGCCGATCCGCTGATCGCCCGCGCCTATTCCGCCGACGATGTGCGCGGCAAGCAGACCTGCAAGCGCGAACTGCAACAGACATTCGGTTTGACCGTCGATCCGTTCGCGCCCGTCGTCGCGATCGGCAGCCGCCTGACGTCGCAAAAGCTCGCCGACGTCGTGGCGGAAGCGCTGCCCGCGATACTCGCGCGCCATCCCCGTCTTCAGGTGGCGATTCTCGGCAAGGGCGAGGCTTATCTGGAAGCCGCGATGCGCGATCTCGCGGCTGCATGGCCGCAGCGCGTCGGCGTGCATATCGGTTACGACGAGCGGCGCGCGCACATGCTGCATGCAGGCGCCGACCTGCTGCTGCACGCGAGCCGCTTCGAGCCATGCGGCCTCACGCAGCTGTATGCGCTGCGTTACGGCACGATTCCCGTCGCGTCGCGCGTGGGCGGACTGCACGATACGATCGTCGATTACACGCCGGAACGTTCGCCCGAACTCGGCCTGCCCGAAGACGGCGCAACCGGTTTTCTGTTCGACGGCGAAACGGCCGACGACATCGCCGCGGCCTTGCAGCGCGCGCTTGATGCCTTCATGCGGCCGTCGTCATGGCACGCGTTGCAGCGCAATGCGATGCAGTGCGACTTCAGCTGGCGCAAACCGGTGCAGGCGTATCTGACACTCTACGGTGCGTTGACGGATGCACGTCCGGCGCAACCGCGCGTCGACGTGGACCGCGTCGCGGTCAGTTCGGCGCAGCGCCGCGCGAATACGGGCAATGCAGCGAATGCACAGGCTGCATGGGGCCACGCAGCATCGCAGGAGAATGTCGCGCGCAGCGCTTGATCCGCTTCACGCGCACATCGTCTGCGAACCCGGATGGGAAACGGACCTCTTCATCAGAAGAGGTCCGTTTTTCTTTCTACTTCCGCTACTTCCTCTCGGGTCCGCCACTACACCTTCAACGTCATCCTTCTCACTGCGTCAGCCGCTCTTCGAGCCGCTGGAAGATGCGCTTCGTCTCGCCCTTCGCATGCAACGCGAACAGCAGCAGCGACCGCCCCGTCACCTGATACACATCGCCCGATTCGAAATCGGGCAACTCGTCGCGCTCAGGCGCGTTCGTATCGATCATGCAGTTCCACTGATCGCTGCCCGGAATCTCGGGCAGCGTGAACTCGACGACATCGTGATACGCATTGACGACCAGCAGCAGCGTCGCATCCGAAGCCGGACGCCGGATGCCGCTCGCCTGCGCGCGACCGTCGATCACGAGGCCGAAGCAGCGCATCGCGGTATCGGTCCATTGCTCGTCATTCAACTCGACGCCCGCCGGACTCAGCCACTTGACGTCCTTCACGCCGATGTCCTCGCGCATTTCGCCCGTGAGAAAGCGGTTGCGCCGCAGCACGGGCAGCGCGTGACGCAACGTCGTCAGCTTGCGCACGAACTCGGCGAGCGCGCGCCCGTTATCATCAATACCTGTCCAGTCGACCCAGCTGATTTCGTTGTCCTGGCAATACGCGTTGTTGTTGCCCTTCTGCGTGCGGCCGAATTCGTCGCCGGCGAGCACCATCGGCGTGCCTTGCGAAAACAGCAGCGTCGCGAGCAGGTTGCGCTTCTGACGCTCGCGCAACGCGATCACGTCGGCATCGTCGGTCGGCCCTTCGACGTCGCAATTCCACGAGCGGTTATCGCTATGCCCGTCGTTGTTGTCCTCGCCGTTCGCCTCGTTGTGACGCTCGTTGTACGACACGAGATCGTTCAGCGTGAAGCCGTCGTGCGCGGTGATGAAGTTCACGCTCGCCCACGGCCGCCGGCCGCGCCGGTTGAAGAAGTCGCCCGATGCCGTCAGGCGCGTCGCGAGATCGGCGGCACAGGCTTCGTCGCCTTTCCAGAACGAGCGCACTGTGTCGCGAAAGCGGTCGTTCCATTCGGCCCAGCCTGGCGGGAAGCCGCCCACCTGATAGCCGCCCGGCCCGCAATCCCACGGCTCCGCGATCAGCTTCACGCTGGAGATGATGGGATCCTGGCGGCAGCTGTCGAGAAAGCCGCCGCCTTCGTCGAAACCGTACGGCTCGCGTCCGAGGATGGTTGCAAGATCGAAGCGAAAGCCGTCGACGTTCATCTCCGTCACCCAGTAACGCAGGCTGTCCGTCACCATCTGCAGCACGCGCGGATGCGACAGGTTCAGCGTGTTGCCCGTACCCGTGTCGTTGATGTAGTAGCGCGCCTCTTCGGGCATCAGCCGATAGTACGACGCGTTGTCGATGCCGCGAAACGACAGTGTCGGGCCGCGCTCGTTGCCTTCCGCCGTGTGGTTGTACACGACGTCGAGTATCAGTTCGAGACCGGCATCGTGCAGCCGGTCGATCATTTCCTTGAACTCGTCGATCGCACCGGGACCGCGTGCGAAGTAACGCGGATCGGCGGCGAAGAAGCCGATCGTGTTGTACCCCCAGTAGTTCGTCAGCCCCTTGTCGAGCAGCGTCTGATCGTTGACGAACGAATGCACGGGCAGCAGTTCGATGGTCGTTACGCCTATGCGCCGGATATGATCGATCACGGCCCTTTGTGCGAGCCCGTCGAAGGTGCCGCGCATTTTCTCGGGCACATCCGGATGCAGCTTCGTATAACCGCGCACGTGCGTCTCGTAGACGATCGTGCGATCCCACGGCACCCGGATGCGCGTGGGATGCGTCCAGTTGAAGGTCTGATCGACGACCTGACACTTCGGCATGAAGGCGGCGCTGTCGCGTTCGTCGAACGTGAGATCGTCTTGCTTTTCCAGCGTGTAGCCGAACAGCGACGGGTCCCAGCGTAACGATCCCACATGCGCCTTCGCATAGGGGTCGAGCAGGAGCTTGTTCGGATTGAAGCGATGACCCGCGTCGGGCTCGTACGGTCCATGCACGCGATAGCCGTACACGGTGCCCGGTTTCAAACCCGCCACGTGCACGTGCCACACTTCGTCGGTGTACTCGGGCAACTCGAGGCGCTCGAGTTCCTTCTCGCCCTTCTCGTCGAACAGACACAGTTCGACCCTGGTTGCATGCGCGGAAAACAGCGCGAAGTTGACGCCTCTGCCGTCCCAGGTTGCACCGAGCGGAAACGGCAAGCCCTCGGAGATGCGGGAATCGGTTGGCATGTCTGGGTTCCTCGGGAATGTACAACGTGGCGTGAACGGGCGCGCCGCATGCAGGATGTGCCATGCATCGGCGTGTACGAGTAGCAATCCATGTGCCTGACAGACGCACGCGAATGCCACAGCTCCCATTTGAAACCCGCTGCGCAGAACCCGCAGTGCCTATGCGAGAATGACGCGACCGTCACATGGAGAAAGCATGTCGAACGTTTCGGGCGTCAACGAACAGCACACAGCAGACATGGCGCGCGCAATGGTCGATTGTGCGCGCGAACCGATCCATATTCCCGGCCGAATCCAGCCACATGGTTTTCTTTTCTGCGTGACGGACGACGGCATCGTCATGCAGGCCAGTGCAAACGTCGCATTGCTCGCGCAAAAGCCGCTCGATGAGGTACTTGGCAAACCGTTGTCGGAAGTCCTTGGCGGAGCGGCCGCACCCGCCATTTCAGCACTTGCGTCGCTCGATACGGAAGGCGTGCCGCTCTATGTCGGCTCGATCGACGACCCGCGCGGCGCGGCGCAACATGAAGCACGGCCCTCTCCGCTCGCGATCGTCGTGCATCGCTATCAGCGGGTCGGTTTCGTCGAACTCGAACCGGCGCGCGGCACAACCGATGTGTTCTCGTCGATGTATCCGCTCGTGCGCACCTTCATCAACCGCTTGCAGGAAGTGCAGAGCGTCGCCGATCTCGCGGCGCTCGCCGCGCAGGAAGTGCAGCGCATCACGGGTTATGGACGCACGCTCGTGTACGACTTCGACGAGGAAGGCAATGGCCACGTGATCGCGGAAGCACTCGATGAAGGCTATCCGTCGTACATGGACCAGCGCTTCCCCGGTTCGGACATTCCGCCGCAAGCGCGCGCGCTGTATGTGCGCAACCGCATCCGGCTTATCGCCGACGCGAGCTATACGCCCGCGCCGCTCGTGCCCGCGCTGAATCCCGTCACCCACGCGCCAACCGATCTCACGTATGCGTCGCTGCGCAGCGTGTCCCCCGTGCATGTGCAGTACATGAAGAACATGGGGACGTGGTCGTCGATGTCGATGTCGATCGTCGTGCGCGGCAAGCTGTGGGGGCTGATTTCGTGTCATCACGCGAGCGCACGCGTGCCGCCGTTCGAAGTGCGCACCGCGTGCGAGCACATTGCGCAGGTGCTGTCGCTGCAGGTCGAAGCGAAAGAAGATCATGCGGAAGCCGAACACCGGCTCGAATTGCGCCTCCGCCAGTCGCGCCTGCTCGCGACGATGGCCAACACCGATCACTTCATCGACGCACTCGCGAACGATCCGCGCGAGCTGCTCGCGCTGACCAATTCGACGAGTGCAGCGATCGTGTTCGACGGGCGTATCGTGCCGATCGGCAACGCGCCTGATCGCGCCACGATCGAGCAGCTTGTTGCGTGGCTCGACACGCAAAGCGACGACATCTATTCGACTGACGACCTCGCGCAAGCATGGGGACGCGCGGCGAACCCGGAGCATGCGGGCATGCTCGCGCTGTCCATTTCGAAGCTGTTTCGCAACTACGTGATCTGGTTTCGCGCGGAAGTCGTGCGTACGCTGAAATGGGCAGGCGATCCGCGCGCGAAGCTATCGTCGCTGTCGGCTTCGCTGTCGCCGCGCAAGAGCTTCGAAACGTGGACGGAAACCGTGCGCGGGCGTTCGTCGCCGTGGCGTCAGGCCGAACTCGAAATCGCGGTCGAGTTTCGCACTGCATTGCTCGGCATCGTGCTGGGACGCGCGGAAGAACTCGCACAGCTTGCGCTGGAGCTGGGTCGCGCGAACGAGGAACTCGAAGGCTTTTCATATACGGTGTCGCACGATCTGCGCGCACCGCTGCGGCATATCGTCGGCTTCGCGGATCTGTTGCGCGAAATGGAGAGCGCGAAGCTCTCGGAGCGCGGCAAGCATTTCGTCGAACGGATCATGGGCGCCGCGCGATTCGGCGGCGAGCTCGTCGACGATCTGCTCGCGTTCTCGCAGATGGGGCGCGCCGCGCTGCGTCCTCAAGGCGTCGATCTGCGCGCGCTCGTGCAGACTCTGGTCGCCGACGAGCAGCGCAACGCGGGCGAGCGGCCCATCGACTGGCGCATCGGCGATCTGCCGCAGGTTACGGCAGACCCTGTGCTGCTGCACGTCGTGCTGTGGAACCTGATTGAGAATGCAGTAAAATTCAGCCGCCTTCATGACGATCCGAATGCGCCTGCCTTGATCGAGATTTCGAGCCGGCCCGGCGAAGGCGATCTTGCGGGGCAACGCGTGGTGTTCGTGCGCGACAACGGTGTCGGTTTCGACATGCGTTATGTCGACAAGCTGTTCGGCGTGTTCCAGCGGCTGCATCGGGCGGAAGAATTCGAGGGGACGGGTATCGGACTTGCGAGCGTACGGCGTATTGTCGAACGTCATGGCGGCAAAACTTGGGCCGAAGGCGAACTGGGCAAAGGCGCGACGATCTTCTTCTCGCTGCCGCTCACCTTTACGCCCGACGTGAATGCGCGCGACGAAAGCGCGACGGCGGCCGTGGCGCGGCTGGCCGCGTTGTCGCCGGGACAGCCGTTCAGGCCTGTGCCTAAGGAATCCAGTATGGATGCGGGGACGGAGACCCGAACATCAGATGGCGCGAACGACGCCAGGCGCGAATGACGCGCTCATGCCAACGAGGAACTACGCGTGCTTAGACCAATCTTGCTGGTGGAAGACAATGTCAACGACATCGAGTTGACGCTTATTGCGCTGGAGAAGTCGCGGCTTGCGAATCCTGTCGTGTCGATACGTGACGGCGCGGAGGCGCTCGATTATCTGCGGCGTGAAGGTCAGTATGCGGATCGCAAGGACGAGAATCCGGCTGTTATTCTGCTCGACAAGAAGTTGCCGAAGATCGATGGGCATGAAGTACTGAAGGCCGTACGGGCCGACGATAAGCTCAAGCGCATTCCTGTTGTGATGCTCACGTCTTCGCGTGAAGAGAAAGATCTGCTGCGCAGTTATGATCTTGGGGTCAATGCTTATGTCGTCAAGCCCGTTGAGTTTGATGATTTTATGGCTGCCATCAATGATCTGGGAATGTTTTGGGCGGTTTTGAATGAACCGCCGCCCTATCGGTGATTCTTTTTGTCTGCGACGCTAGTCGCTATTTTTGCTTTTTGTTTTTTTGCTTTTTGCTGGGGTGGCGTCCGCGATTTCGTATCGGTGCTTCACGCGTTGCCCCTGTGCGGGGCGGCACCTACTTTTCTTTGCAGCGGCAAAGAAAAGTAGGCAAAAGAAAGCCGCTCACACCGCCAATCCTTGTGTTTGCCTGCGGGCCCCCAACGGGTCCCGCACTCCAGACGGCAACGCACTATTTGTTGTGCTCGTTGCCAGCGCCTTTGACGGGCGCATCACCCTCTCCAGTCACCCGTAGCGAAGCCAGCGGCAGCTAATTGCCTGCGCCGCCCAGGTGGCAAACGGTGTGTAGGCTGTCGCGCCGTACGCGTTGGCGCTCCTACGACACCGATCCCGCTTTTGAGTCCGGAGTGGTGCATCTCCGTCGCGACAGCCTACACACAGTTTGCCACCTGGGCGGCCGTGGACTTCCTGGTAATGCGGCCTGTGGCACGGGAGTGTGAAGTAGGTGAGGCGTGAGTTAGTACGCTGGCAACGGGCGTCAGACAGTGCGATGTCGTGTGGAGTGCGGGACCCGTTGGGGGCCCGCAGGCAACTACCAGAACTGGCGGTGTTAGCCCGCTTTCTTTGCTTACTTTCTTTGCGGCGGCAAAGAAAGTAAGTGCCGCCCCGCACAGGGGCAACGCGTGAAGCACCGATACGAATTCGCGGACGCCCCCCAGCGAAAAGCAAAAAAACAAAAAGCAAAAAAACAAAAATGGCGACTAGCGTCGCAGACAAAAAAATCACCGATAAACCGGCAACGTCACAATAAACCAGGACCCGAGCCCTCTCCCAGGGCTTTCAGCCCGCACACTCCCGTGATGCAAATCAACGAGATGCTTAACAAGCCAAAGCCCGAGCCCAAGCCCTGCAACGCGCCCACCGCTTTCAGGATTAATCTGCCGAAACCGCTCGAAGATGCGGGCCAAACCATCGGGCTCGATCCCACACCCGGTATCCCGCACCATCAACTCGACCTGCTGACCTTTAACGGTCACACTAATCTCAACCTCGCCCTGCGCGCAAAACTTCACCGCATTCGATAAAAGATTCCACGCGACCTGCTTCATCCGGCTTTGATCGGCCATCACCACACAGGACGCCAGTTCGCCGACCACGAGCCGCAGTCCCTTCGTTTCCGCCGTCATGCGGATATCCTCGGCCACGTTGCCGGCCAGCGCGCCAAGATCGACAGGCTCCAGGCTCACCGAGAGCTTGCCCGTCGCAATCGCGCCGCTGTCGAGCAGATCATCGACCATATGCGACAACTGATGCGCATTGCGCTCGATCACCCCCGCCGCGCGCACGACATGTGAAGGATCGGCCGCGCGCTGCAATAGCGTCGTCCACGACAAAATCGCACCAAGCGGCGAACGCAATTCGTGACTCACGGCCGTGACGAAATGATCCATCGCGCGCGCCACTTCGTCGCTATGCTCCCGCGCGCGCTTCTCAGACTCGGCAATCGCACGCTGCTCGAGTTCGGCCTCCTTGCGCGACGTGATATCGAGCGTAAAACCGACGATCGCGTTCAGCGTATCAGCCGGTTGATAACGGCCAAGGCCGCGCAGCAGAATCCAGTGCACCGAGCGGTCCGGCCAGGTGACGCGGAACTCCACCTCGAAATGCTCGCGCTGTGCAAGCGCCCGACTCATCGCCTCGTTCACGCGCACGCGATCGGCTTCGTCGACCAGTTCGTCGAACAACAGCGTCTGCGTCAATACATCCGATGGCGCGACACCGAGATTCACCTTGCACTGCTCGGTGCCCTCGATCGCCCCCGTCGCGGGATCCAGTTCCCACGCGCCGACATGCGCAAACTCCAGCGCCTGGCGCAACTGCTCGCGGTGCACGCGCAGCTCCGCATTCGCCTCGTCGACCAGCACCTGACGCAGGCGCGCCTGCGAACGCAGCTTCGCGCGCTCGCGCTGATCGCGCTCGGTCACGGCAATCGAATCGCTGACATCCATCACGCACATGGCGATCATCGACGCGCGCCCTCCGCCACCGTCGATCGTCGACGTGCGCACCTGCCAGTAGCGTGGCGTCAGCTCGCCGTCGCTCGCGTTCGGCATCGGCGTGTCATAGCGGATCAACGGAGACAGACGGTTTTCGCCGGGTGCGAGTCCCGGCAGCATCGAATCGAGCCAGCTGCGCCGCAATTCGCGTTGCGATTGCGAGCCAAACTGGTTGATGTCGTAGATGGAACGGCCTCGAATGTCGGCCAGTGTGACGCCGTGCATCGCGCGATAACGCGCGTTGGCGAGCACGACTTCGAAACGCTCGTCGAGGATCAGCCAGGCATCCGGCAACAGTTCGAACACTTGCGTGGTGTCGACCGGCAACGCGGCGCGCGGTTGGCTGGTTAGTCTGTCCATGGACTTGCAGTCTACCCGAAAGGAAGTGAAACCATCCGGCCATCAGCCGACTCGCGCCCGTGTTCATGCGCGGCTCATGTCACGCTCATGCCATGCGACTGGAAAAATCGACAGCGCAGCGCGCCTAAACTTACAACGACGCGCCGGTTCGCTCCGACACGCGGTCGATTCCGCATCCACTCGCCATGCGCGCCGTTGCGCGACGCACATTGCGCGCCATCTCCCGCGAACCCCCGCCACGCCTGGCGGCCGCTCATGGGCCGTGATGCCGCGACGCGCGGAGCAAGACCGCGCGCACATGTCGGCGTCGTGCCTTCGATACGATTGGCACGGGTCATGCGTGCCGCAAAACCAATTCACGATGACGTTTTCGTCAGTTACCCGCCTGCCCCCTCTGCACCCAACTAGCCGGCTGCGAGAGCAAAAGCAATGCCTGTACACATGGATTCGAACGCCTTATCGGACAGCCGCCTCCCCACCATCCTGCTCATCGACGACGAGCCGGACCTCCTGATCGCGTGGGCTCTCCTGCTCGAACTGGAGGGCTTTCACGTGCTCACTGCCTTCGAGCCTCGCAAGGGCGTCGAGCTGGCGCAACGCGTGCACCCCGCGCTCGTCATCACGGATCTGATGATGCCGGGCATGGACGGCGCCGAAGTGTGCCGCAGACTCAAGAGCGATCCCGGCCTAGACGGCATGCCCGTGATCCTGTGGAGCGCCTCGCCCGACATTCCTGGCGATCTCGATTGCGAATGCACGCTGCACAAGCCAGTCGCGCGCGAGACCCTGCTAGGCCAGGTCGATCTGCTGCTGCGCCGGCCGCCTGGCGGAGCCGGACCGCTGCAAGGCGCGGGCGACGCGTCCCTCAGTTGAACACCGTTGAACACCGCTGAATGGCGCGCAAGCGCAGAGCCGCGTTAGCTGCGCAACTCGCCGAGTGCTTTCTGCGCGCCGCTGTCGGCATTGATGTCGACCGTCTGCGTCGCCGGAATCAATGCCAGCAGACGATCGAACGCGTCCCTTGCGCCGTCGCACGCACGCGCGATATCGCGCGGCGCGTGGACGTCCCGGCGCATCGCGTCGAGGAAGACTTTCCAGCGAGGCCCGGGCGGCACGCCGTCGCCGCTCATGTCGCCGCTCATGTCGCCGCTCAGATAGCGCAACGGATGCGGCGCCAGCATCTCGCGCAAACGCCGGTAAAGCACGGTCCCGCCCAGTTGCGATCCTTCGATCACGTAGCACGCGCCCCATCGATAGGCGGCATCGCCGGCATCGGACGGCGTAGTGTCGTCTCCAACCGTGTCGAACGTATCGTTCCGCACGCGCAACGAAGGATCGGCGAGATCGCTTTCGATCAACGGCATCCGCGCGACAAACGGCAACGCATGCTGCGGGCCGTCGTCGAAGCGCGCAAGCCATCGCTCCAGCGGCGCGAGCCACGCGGCAATCAGTTGCAGATGCAAGCGATAGTCATGCAAGGTCGGTGCATCCGCTGACAGCGGCATCGCCGAATCGATCAGCGCATGACGGCTGCCCGTCGCGCTGCGCAGCGCGGCAAGCACATCAAGGTTGGACGTGGAAAGCGGAGAAGGCACGCAAGGTTCCAGTGCAGGATGAATGGACCGCTCATTCTAATGGCTGCGCGCGCAACGGATCGCCTGCGCCGCACGCATCGAAGACAACATCAAATGAAACGGGCCGCGTCGCAACGCGGCCCTGCGGGCTTTGCCCGTCTGGTTTATACGCTCCCTGTGATCGAACCGCCGGGCGGCTCTACTCTGTGCGCCGTCTGATCAGTGATGATGCTTGCGGTTTTCGCGTTCGACGTCCTTGGCGGCTTCCTTCGCGTCGCCGTAGGATTTCTGCATTTCGCCGGCGCCCTGCTGCACGTCGCCCTTCAATTCCTGGCTGCGGTTGCCCGTTGCCTTGCCGACGGCCTCGTTGACCTTGCCCTTCATCTTCTCGGCAGTGCCCTTCACTTGATCCTTGTTCATGGCTGACTCCGTCTGGTTACGCCGACGCACGGTTGCGTCAGTCGATCAGATCCGAGCATTCGCTGTGCCTGGCTCACGCAGTCATCGTGAAGTGAAGCGCGCAGTCAGCCTCGCGGTCAGCCCACCGCCGGCGCGCGCATTTCGAGCACCCGCAGCTGTTCGTCCAGCTTGCGCGCGCGCGTCAGCTGCGAGGGCACGAGCCGCGCCGCCATGACCGCGTTGAGCCGGTTGCGCCAGTATGAAAGCGGAAAACGGTGTTCCGCAGAGATGTTTTTGAACACGCGCTCCAGATGCTGGAGTTCGCTTTCCAGTTGATAGTTGTCCATGGGTGGTCCCCTTTGTGTCTTGTTCCCGTCAGGAGGTCGATGCGTCGGCGCAGGGGGCATTTGAAACGGCCCATCGATACGCTGGCCGTCTTGCAGCACTTGCCATACCTGCAACCATTTCGCATCGCCTGACGGTCGACACGCCGTCCGGGGTTAGCGCTAAACGTAAGGCCGCTCGCGCATCCACTTCGTCATGATCCATTTCTCGCCGCTCGTGACAGGTGCGCCGCCGTGCAGCGTCAGCGGATCGAGCTGCCGTCGCCCGTTCATGTAGCGGAAGTAGATTGCGCCGCCTTGCCGCGCCATCACCGCGAGCCCCGCATCCGGAAAGACGGTTTCCCCGCCGCCATCGACGTCGCTCAGATAGACGATCAGCGTCGCCACACGCTGGCCGCCGCGCGACGTATGCAGCAGGCTGCCACCCTGGCCGGGCGGAAAGTAATCGAAGTGCGGACGGTATTCGCCGCCTTTCGTGTAGTGCAGAATCTGCAACCCTTCGCCATGCTCGAGCGGCCAGTTCATCAGGGCGGAGATACGGCGGTCCAGCCGCTCGATGAACGCGTCCTCGCAGCGCTGGAACCAGAAGCCTTCGCTGGT
This sequence comes from Paraburkholderia azotifigens, assembly GCF_007995085.1. Lineage (GTDB taxonomy): Bacteria > Pseudomonadota > Gammaproteobacteria > Burkholderiales > Burkholderiaceae > Paraburkholderia > Paraburkholderia azotifigens. The sequence continues at coordinate 2,545,654 of NZ_VOQS01000003.1, read as the reverse complement.
GCGCAGCTGGATCACATCCTCGCGGCCGTTCTCGGGATTGACGGTGGTCGAGCGTTTCAGCCGATGCCGTGCGCGCTCGATCAGCTCGTCGCATTCGTCGCGCGACAGCACGTCGTCGAACACGATCGCCTGCGGGCGTTCGAAGCGCACGCGAACGGCGACGTCGCGGTCGTGCGCGCGTACCGTGTTGCCCGCCGCGACGGGACACGCATCGTAGTGATAGGCACGCGTTTCGTCTTCCGTCGGCTTGTCGATGACGGCCGCCTGCGTGCCCGTCTCCGCGCGGTTTTCCGCGCGTTGCTCCGATGAAGCGCGGCGCACGATCTCGCCCGCCGCGTCGGCCTCGAAACCCGCCTGCACCATCGCCTCGACCATCGACTCGGGCGTGCACCCGCGGCTCACGTTCGTCGTGAGCCATTCCTGCCATGCCGCATCCACTTCGCGCATCACACCCTCGCTGCTTCGTTGCCGTGCCCGCTTACGCCCGCTTACGTCCCGCTCATGCCGAGCTCATGCCGTTCTTGCGCGCCACGCAGCGAGCCCGCGTTTCGCCTGCTCGCGAATCGCGCCCTGCACGAACGGCGTCCAGCCGAGCAGCGCGCCCTTTGCGCCCAACGCCTGACTAGCCCAGCGCCACAGATCGAAACGGTCGCGGTGCTCGACGATCAAGCCGTCGCGGAACACGAAGCGCGCGTCGATCTGATTGACGACGGACCGGCCCGTCTGGCTGAACACATAACTCGCGACCCAATGCGCGCTGCCGTGTTCGTCGTCGGCCGTGACATGGCTGAACGCGAGCGTGAACTCCTGCGCGCGCGACACCAGCATGCGCCACATGTCGCTCACTTCGTCGCCGTGCAGCTCCGTGAAGACGGGATCGCTAAACGTGACGTCGGGCGCGTAGCACGCCGCCATCGTCTCGACATCGCGCCGCTGGAATGCTTCGTAGAATCGCTCGATCAATGCCGCATTGGGATGAGTCATGTCGTTCTTGTGCGCCCCGTTTTTACCTGCAATCGGCTGCCGCCGTAATAAAGTCCGATCAACGTCAATCAACGTCCGATCATGCCGCGCAATCCGGCACGCCGGCGCAACGCGCCGAAGCAACGCGCCGAAGCAACGTCAATGACATGCAGGCAAGGTACAACACGCTCGCGCGATCGCGCAATCGTTCAGTCGTGTCGCCGCATTACCCGGCCTCGGGATCCGAGCGATGGATCGCGATGCCTTCCATCGGGTCCGGCTCGGCGCGCCACGGCGCACGTTCGATCATCCGTTGCGCGTCGGCATAACCCGCGTCCCAGCGCCGGCGGATGCCATCCGTCGAAAAGTCGATGTCCTTGTGCAGATCGTCGCGACCGAAGCTCGGCGCATCGAGTTCGATCACCTGCATCGTCGTGCCGCAGCCCCAGTTCAGCAGCTCCTTGACAGCGGCCGACTCGCGCTCGTCGTCGGGCAGGTGCTTGCCGAGTTCGCGGATCACATGCCGCAGCCGGTGAATCTGCCGCTGCCGTTCGAGATGGCTCTCGGCGCGGCTCGAATACTGGATGTCGCGCTGACGGCTCATCGCCTCGTGTATCGAGGTAGGCTCGGCGCCATGCGCGGGCCACAGCTGCACGGTGAAGATCACGGAGCTATGCCGCGGCCGGTCGTCGAGGACGGCTTCGAGCGGCGTATTCGAATAGATGCCCCCGTCCCAGTATGCTTCGCCGTCGATTCGCACCGATGGAAAGCCCGGCGGAAACGCCGCCGACGCCATCACATGCCCGACGTCGAGCGGCTCGTCGCGGTTGGTGAAATAGCGCATCTGCCCGCTGCCCACGCCGACCGTGCCGACCGTGAGCCGCGTTTCCTTGCCGTTCAGATAGTCGAAGTCGATCAGCGCACCAAGCGTCTCGCGCAGCGGCTCGGTGTGATAGAACGCAGCCTGTTCGATGCCGACGGGCGTTTGCAGCGCGAGCCATGCATCGGCGCGCGGCGTGAAGAACGCGGGCAAGCCTTGCGACATGATCGACAGGTTGCGCAGCCATTGCTCGTAGCCGGGAATCCATGGGGCCCATGCGGTGGCAAGCGCGGCGGCAAGACTGGCGGGCAGTCCGAACGCGGCGCAACCGGGCGCGCAGGCCGCGAGCCAGTTCGGCGCCTGATAGCCCGTCCATGTCACGCGATCCCAGAACGTGCGCAAGCGCTCCATGCGCTCGGCAGGCCGGTTGCCCGCGATGATCGCGCCGTTGATCGCGCCAATCGACGTGCCGATCACCCAGTCCGGTTCGATCCCGGCGTCGTGCAGCGCTTCGAACACGCCCGCCTGATACGCGCCCAGCGCGCCGCCGCCTTGCAGCACGAGCACGACCTGCGCATCGATGTCGGGATGCGCGGCGGCGCGCGCGTCTTCTGCCTTGCGGGGCCGCGTGGACGCGCGCGAAGCCTGCGCGGAATGCGCCGCCGCGTGCACCGCAGTCTTCTTGACCATCGTGCTTCTCATCGTGCTTCTCCGTTGAGAAACGAAGCGTTCGACTGGAAACTTGCGGCGCGTGCCGAGGCGAAACCTCTGGCGAAACCACAGCCGCAAGCAGTCACACGATAGCGCACCTTTATTTCGCGCGCACTTCAAGGCACGCCGTTGCCGGTCAGTGCCGAGTCGCCCGCACGTACTGCCTGCTTACTTCGCGATGCGCAGAATGGCGGACGCGAGTTGCGCGTAGCACGGCTTGATGTCGTTGATCGTGGCCGCGTAGCCATACACGCCGACGGGCTGCTTCGAGTCGTAGCGGCGCTCGGGCCATCGGCGACGTTGGCGATGCATTTGAGAATGTCCTGGCCGACCTCGCCGCTGCCCGCGCCCTCTTCGTCAGCAACGACGGGCCGTAGCCGAGTGCGAACACGTAGATCCCTTCGGCGCGCGCCCTGGCCTCGATCACGGCGACATAGCGCTGCGGCTTCGACTGGTTCGGATCGAGTCCCGTTTGCCCCGCGACCGCGTAACGCGCGCCTTCGCGCACCGCTTATTGCATCGTCAGGTTCACCCACAGCGCGGCGCCGAGGTCCATGACCATGCACAGCAGAAAGAACAGCACGGGCGCGATCAGCGCGAATTCGATGGCCGCGACACCCGCCTGCAGGCGGCCGCTGCGCGCGCGGCCGCTGCGCCTGCGTGACGGCACGCGCGAACGAGCACGTGTGGTCGTCATCGTGTCGCTCCTGACGCCGGTTCAGTGCATGCCGCTCATCGTGGGCAGCAGCTGGTGCGCGACCTGCATCGCCGCGGGCCCGATCAGCACGATGATCAGCGTCGGGAAGATGCAGAACATCAGCGGAAACAGCAGCTTCAGCGCGATCTTCGCGGCCTGTTCCTCGGCACGCAGACGGCGCTTGGTGCGCAGCGCGTCGATGAACACGCGCAGCGAATCGCCGACGCTCGTGCCGAAACGGTCCGCCTGGATCAGCATCGACGTGAGGGTGTCGATGTCCTCGACGCCCGTGCGCAGCGCAAGATTGCGCAGTGCCTTCTCGCGCGCCGAGCCCGCGCGCAGTTCGAGCAGCATGAGTTCGAATTCTTCCTTGAGCGCGTGGCTCTTCACGCCGATCTCCTCGGCGACGCGCTGCATGGCCGCGTCCAGCCCAAGGCCCGCTTCGACGCACACCGTCATCAGATCGAGCGCGTCGGGCAGGTCTTCGAAGATCTTGCGCTGGCGCGCCTCGACGAGACGGGTCAGCACCACGTTCGGCAGATAGAAGCCGATCGCCGCCATCAAGAGCGTCGCCACCAGCAGGAATTTCTGCGCGTCCGGGCCTGCCAGCAGCGTGATGCCGACCAGCGCGAGCGCAGGCAGCACGAGCGCGAGCAGCGTCTTGGCGGCGAAGTAGATCGCCGTCGCGCCTTCGCTGCGCAGCCCCGCGTTCGCAAAGCGGCGCCGCAGCGCGGATTTGTCCCAGTCGTCCTTCGGCAGCGACAGCCGCGCGACGTGATGCGACACCTTCGCGACCGTTTCCATCCAGGCGGGGCTTTCTTCTGCGGCGGCGTCCGCTGCGTCCGGGATGCCCTGCACGCCTGCTGCCCCCAATGAAGCCGCCGCAATGCCGTCGATGCGCCGCTTCAGCGGATCGGGGCGCAGCAGCGACATCGCTTTCCACACTGCGCCGAACACGATCACGAACATCGCGGCCAGCACGAGAATCTGTTCGGTTTCCATGATTTCCCCGTTTTTTGCGTTGTGTGTGTTCGCGCGGCTACACGCGGATGCGCACGGTTCTGCGCAGCCACATCACGCCGAACGCCATCGTCGACAGCGCGGCGCCCGCGATCTTCTGGCCCGTCTCGTCTTCCCAGAACACCTTGCAGTAGCCGGGATTCAGCACCGACAGCGCGCCCAGCACGACGAACGGCAGCACGCCGAGTATCCACGCCGACAGCCGCCCTTCCGCCGACAGCACGCGCACCTTCGCGAGCAGCTTGAGCCGCTCGCGGATGATGCCCGCGATGTTGCCGAGAATTTCCGCAAGATTGCCGCCCGCCTCGCGCTGGATCAGCACGGCGATCACGAAGTAGCGCACGTCGTCGACGGGCACGCGGCTCACGAGGTTCATCAGCGCATCGTTCATCGCCACGCCGTAGTTGATCTCGTCGAACGCAATGCGGAATTCGCCGCCGAGCGGATTGGGCAACTCGTCGGCGACCATGCCGAGCGCGGCGGGAAACGAGTGGCCGGCGCGCAGCGCGCGGGCGATCAGATCGGCGGCATCGGGCAACTGGCGTTCGAGCTGCACGATGCGTTTCGCGCGCTTGCGCCGCAGATACAGGAGAGGCAGCAGCGCGAAACCGCACGCCACGGCCAGCGCGACGGCGAACGGCAGATGCATGCCGCCCATGCCGAACAGCAGCCCGCCGCACGCGGACGCCAGCGAATAGCCGACGAAGCGGCCCACCGACCACGACAGCCCGGACTGCTGCAGATACAGATCGAGCAGATGCACGCGCGGCATGCGCATCAGCATGCGCGTGAGCATCGGCGATTCGCTCAGGAGGCGCTGCTTGAGAATCGACATCTGCTCGCCGCCCACGTGGCCGCCCGCCGACATCGCGCGGATGCGCGCATCCAGCCGCTTGACGGCGGGGCCGTGCCGGCTGTTCCAGTACACATACACGCCCTCGATCAGCAGCACGACCGCAACGAAGCCGAGCACCGCGAAGGCCAGCAATGTCGTATCCATGTCCGTCTCCTTCAGCGTCGGTGAGCGTTCAGACTTCGTAGCGCCGCGCAGGATCGAACATCTGATCCGGCAGCGCGAGACCGAACGCGGCGAGGCGGTCAGCGAACTTGGGGCGCACGCCCGTCGCGCAGAAGTAGCCCTTCACCGTGCCGTCTTCGGCAACGCCCGTGCGCTTGAACGTGAAGATCTCCTGCATGTTGATGATCTCGCCTTCCATCCCCGTGATTTCCTGGATGCTCATCAGCTTGCGGCGGCCGTCCGACAGGCGCGAGGCCTGCACGACCACCGTGATCGCCGACGCGATCTGCTGACGCATCGCCTTGATGGGCATCGACAGGCCTGCCATGCCGACCATGTTTTCGAGGCGCGTCAGCGCGTCGCGCGGCGTGTTCGCGTGCAGCGTCGCCATCGATCCTTCGTGGCCCGTGTTCATCGCGTGCAGCATGTCGAGCGCTTCCGCGCCGCGCACTTCGCCGAGCACGATGCGGTCGGGCCGCATCCGCAGTGCGTTCCTCACCAGCGAGCGCTGCGAGATTTCGCCCTTGCCTTCGATGTTCGGCGGCCGCGTTTCGAGTCGCAGCACGTGTTCCTGACGCAGTTGCAGTTCCGCCGCGTCTTCGATCGTGACGATACGTTCGTCGCCGGGAATGAAACCCGACAGCAGATTGAGCATGGTCGTCTTGCCGCTGCCCGTGCCGCCCGAAATCAGCACGTTGAGCTTCGACTTGATCAGCGCTTCGAGCAGCTGCGCCATCGCGGGCGTGAAGGTCTGGTTCTTCACCATGTCGTCCACTTTCAGCGGATTCACGGCGAAGCGGCGAATCGACACCAGCGGCCCGTCGATCGCGGAAGGCGGAATGATCGCGTTGACGCGCGAACCGTCGGGCAGGCGCGCGTCGACCATCGGCGTCGACTCGTCGATGCGCCGTCCGACGCGCGACACGATGCGCTCGATGATCTTCATCAGATGCGCGTCGTCGAAGAACGTGATGTCGGTGTGTTCGAGCTTGCCGCGCCGCTCCACGTACACATGCTGCGACGTGTTGACGAGAATGTCCGACACGGTCGGATCGGCGAGCAGCGGCTCGAGCGGACCGAGGCCGAACATTTCGTCGTGCACGTCCTGCGAGAGCCGCCGCCGTTCGATCTCGTTCATCGGGATCTTGTCTTCGTCGACGATGCGCTCGACCAGCTGCGCGAGTTCGCGGCGGATCTGCTCGGGTGTGAGGCGCTGCAGCTTGTCGAGTTCGACGCGGTCGATGATCTTCTCGTGCACGTTCATCTTCAGCTGCTGATACGCGCGCCGCGCGGCGAGGCTCTCGACGGTGCCGCCTGCCGCTGCCGCGTCGGGCGCTGCCGTGCCGCTGTTCGAGCCGTTGTTCGACACACTCTGCAATCTCAGTTGATCGCGCAATGACATGATGAGAGTCCCCCGTTGCTGTGTTGTGGCGCGGTTCGTGATTGACCCGCTTATCGGCGCGCTCAGTGGCCCGTCTTCAGTTGCGGCACGTCGCGCGGCTTCGACGCGAACAGGCGCGCGAGACCGCCCTTCTTCTCTTTCTGCGGCGCCGGCGACAGCACGTGCGCGAAGGCCACGATGTCCTGCGCGAGCGCGCTGCCTTTGGCGACGCTGATGATGGGCAGCCCCTGATCGAGCGCCGCGCCCGCATGCCGGTCGTCGCGCGCGAAACGATGTGCGACGCTCATCCCGAAGCTCTGCTGGAACGCCTGCAGATCGACGGGTGCGTGCTTGTCGTACTGATTCACGAGCACGCTGACCTTGCTTGTCGCGTAGCCGAGTTCGTGAAAGATGTCTAGCATGCGGCGGCCCGCGCGCAGATACAGCACGCTCTGGCGCACCAGCATGCAGATGCGGTCGCTCTGGTCGAGCACGTGAATCGCGAGCGGATTGATGCCGAGGCCGAGATCGACGATCACGGCGTCGTACTGCGAGCGTGCGAGCGCGAGCACGCGTTCGAGCTGCGCGGGCCGCAGGTCGCCTGCGCGAATCGGGTCGCCTGCCCCCGCCAGCACGTCGAGGTCGTCGTTCACGTGCATCACGCAGGCGTCGAAGAACGCGTTGTCGAGCCGGTCGACCTGCGCGCACAGATCGGCGAGCGTCGCCGCGGGCGTCTGGTCGGCGACCAGCAGGCTCGCATCCGCGAACTGCTGGTTCGCGTCGACGAGCAGCACGCGCTTGCCGCGCTGCGTCGCAAGCGCATGCGCGACATTCATCGCGATGAAGGTCGTGCCCGTGCCGCCCTTGCACGACGTCAGCGAGACCACGCGCCCTTCGCGCCGCGCGCCCGCCGTCTTCTTGCTCCACACGTGCGACAGCTCGGCGGCGAACGCCTGCGCATCGAGCGGCCAGGGCAGCACGTGGCGCACCCCCGCGCGCATCGCCGCCATCAGCAGCGCCGTCGAGGGCGCGGGCGTCACCAGCATGCAGTTCAGCTGCGGCACGTGCGAAAGCGCCTCTTCGATCGACACCATGTCGTGCGGCTCGAGACCGACGTCGTCGACGATCAGCAGATCCGCCGTCTTGATGGCCGCCGCATGCGCGCGCAACTGCCGCACCGCGCCGTGCTGCACCCGCACTCGATGCGCGATGCCGCATCCTTCCAGCAACTGCTCGATTTTCTGCGAGCGGTCCGGACCCGATGAGATGAGGAGGATGTCGATCATGTTCAGTCTCCGCGTGCGGGGCTTGTCGTGGGTTGGGTCGGCTGCGGCGCGTGAGCGTCTTCGTCAGTGCGGCGCGTCCATCAGTTCGAGCCGGGCAGGCCGACCGCGAACACGTTGATGGGCGGCGGCGGCGACGTGAACGACTTCGCGTAGTTCTTCTGGATCGCCGAGGCCGTCACGCCGTCGACGCCCGCCACCGGGTCGGTGTTCATGCCGGCGTTCGGATTGAGCGTCTGCATTTCCTTCAGCTGCGTGATGGAACTGCCGAAGGTCGCGTCCCAGTGCGGCGTCGAGGTCAGGCAGCCCGCGAGCGTCAGGCTCGCTGCCGCGCACAGCGACGCGCGGATCAAGGTCTGGATGGTTTTCATGTCGGTCTCCAGGAGTTCGTCGGATGCGCGTCGCGCTTATTGGGTACGGCTGTTGTCGCCGGCTTCGCGGGCCTGCTGGGTGGCAGGCTGCGGGGCGGGAGTCTGTGCCGCTTCGGCGAGCGGCTGCGCGGTCACGCTCGCGGTCTGCACGGCTGCCGTATGCACGTCCGCCGGTTCGACCCGCGTGACGGGCTCGGTGCCGTCGCTGCCGTTGCCGCCGCCGGGGGCACGCGGCGTAGCGGGAGCGCGGATCGCGTCCGACACCGGCTGCGTGCGCTCGGGCGCCGGCACGGGCACGGGCGCCGTCGTGCCTTGCGATGTGATGACGGGCGTCAGCACCACGGGGGCAGCCGAACCGGTCGTCGCAATCGCACCGCCCTTGACGGGAATCGGCGACGGAATCGCATTGCCCGGCACCGCATTGGGCAACGCAGCACCCGTCGACGGCGCAGCGGGTGCGGCAGGCGCCTGCGGCTTCTTGCCTTCCATGTTGCCCGTGAAGAACACGCCCGCTTCCGTGACCTGGCCGAAGTGATCGGTCGGCAGCGGGTAGTTCTGCGGCAGCGGCTTCGCGAGGCGCGGCGTCACGACGAACACGAGTTCCGTCTTGTCTTCCTGGAAGTTCGTGCTGCGGAACAGCGCGCCGAGCACAGGCACTTCGCCGAGTCCCGGAAAGCCCTTGAGCGTGCCCGTCACGTTGCTCTTCATCAGGCCGCCGATCGCGAAGCTCTGGCCGTCATAAACCTGCAGCGTGGTCGACGCGCGGCGCGTCGTGATGAGGGGCAGCACGGCCGTCGTGTTGACGGTGCCCGCCGTCACGGCGACGCCCGTCGGCGACAGTTCCGACACTTCCGGTGACACCTTCAGGTTGATGCGGCCGTTGTCGAGCACGGTCGGCGTAAAGGTGAGGCCGACGCCGAACGTCTCTTCCTGCAGGATGATCGTCGAGCCCGCCGCGCCGTTGCTCTGCGGGACAGGGATGAACACCCTGCCGCCCGCGAGGAAGCTCGCTTCCTGGCCGCTGATGGCCATCAGGTTCGGCTCGGCGAGCACCTTGACGAGCTGGTCGGTCTTCTGCGCATCCAGCGCGAATTTGAGCGGGTTGGTGTTCGCCTTCGAGCCGATCAGCGCACCCATGCCGCCCGACAGGAAGTTGGCGAGCAGGCCGAAGGTCCAGCTGCCCGAGCCGCCCTGAATGTTCGCGGCCATGCCGAGCTGGTCGATCAGCGTCTTCGACACTTCGGCCACCTTCACTTCGAGCATCACCTGCTGCGGCGCGGCCACATGCATCATATTCACGATGCGCTCGTTGTTGCCGTTGCCCGATGCGCCTGCCGGCTTGAGCACGGCGGGGATCATCGCGCCTCCCTGTGCGCCGCCCGCGTTGGCGGGCGCGGCGACGGGCAGCGGCGCAGATGGACGCGCGACATACGCACGCGCCAGCTCGACGATGCGCTCGGCCTTCACCGAGTCGGACACGGTGCCCGTCAGCACGAGGGTGTCGGCGGCCGCCTTGACCTGCACACCCGTTTCTTCCGGCATCAGCACGGCGAGGGTCTGCTGCAGGCCGCCGGGATCGGCGCCTACCGAGACGTCGATGATCGTGCATGAGCCGCTGCGGCCCTGCACGATCATGTTGGTCGTGCCGACGTCGCTGCCGAGCAGATAGAGCGTTTGCGGCGACACGAGCATCGCCTGCACGATCGACGGATTGCCGACCGTGCGCGTCTTCACCGACTCGCGCACGTTGACCATCGTCGACTTGCCGACGGGAATCGTCACCGTCTGGTGATCGGCGATCGTGCCCGTGCAGTTCGGCCCCTTGCCGCCCTGCGCAGCACCCGCCGCACCCGCGGCGCCCGCCGGCACGGCGCCGCTCATGCCGATCGTCAGATGCACGGCGCCGCCGTTCGACGCCACGTTCATCGGCAGGGGCGCTTCCTGGCTCGCGGCCTGCGCGGCGGGCAGTGCCCACAGACACGCGCCCATCGCTGCGCAGACGCTCGCCTGAAGCAGACGCGCGCGGCGCGAGAAAGGTGCGGCGTGCGTGCCGATAAGCGTCGGCTGCGCGGCTTGCTGGGTGTCGCGCTTGCACCTGGCGTGCGCGCGCTGGCTATCTCTGGCGTTCATGTCCTTCCCCCGTATCGGTGCCGTGGTCTGGTCTCGTCACGGCTTGCGCTTGCGCGTCTGTGTCTCTACGTCTCTGTGTCTCTGCGTGCCGCTCAAAAACATTCCTGTCTGGCCTGCGATCCGTCGATCACGCTCACGCAGTTCGACGGCGCCCGCGCGACGACCTTGCGCACTGCGGGCTTCGGCGCGGGCGCGGGTGCGGCGGGCGGTGCGGCGACGGGAATCTTCAGCAGCGTGGCCTTGGTCGCGCCCGCCGTCGTCGCATCCTGCGGATCGACCTGATTGCGCAGCACGAGCGACAGCGAACCGATGCTGCGCGCGAGGTCGATCTTCTCGGCCTGCTCGGGCGTGACTTCGAGCGTGACGGCATCGACCACTTTCGGTTTGGTTTCGTCGCGGCCCGCTTCCTGTGCGACGGCGAGCACGAGGATCTTTTCGAGCACGATCTTCGAGATGTTCTGGTCGCGTCTCGACGCGCCGCCTTCCTTGCTGTCCTTCTCGGTGTTCACGAGAATGTCGACGTAGTTGCCCGGCAGCGCGAAGCCCGCGACGCCGATCACGTCGTTCACGCGCACCGTGATCGCGCGCTTGCCTTCGTTGATGACGGCCGACAGGCCGCCCAGCGTGCCGACGGGCGAGAGCTTCGCCTCGAGCACGGGCTCGCCGCGCGACAGGCTCGCCTTCAGCACGCGGCCTTCGAGCTTCTTCAAGTCGTTGAAGGTGCCGGGCGGCACGCTGCCCGCGGGCCAGTCGGACACCTTGAGCATGTCGGGCGAGACGCGCTGACCGAGACTCATGTCGGCCGATGCGATCACCACCTTGGTCGTCGATGTCGACGTCTGCTGCACCATCCAGCGCGCCGCGAACACCACGGCCGCAAGACCGGCCGCCGTCGCGACGAGCAGCATCACCAACGCGCGAGCGTTTTTCATGTCGTTCTCCTGACTCTCGCCGTCGGCGACGGCGTACTTAGGGATCGTGTTGCGGAAATGGCGCTTCAGTCCGTCAGACCGGGATCGCGAAACCGCGGGCCGTAGGCTTCTGCTTCGTCGCCCTCTGGCGCGTGCGGCGCCGCGGGCGTGAGAAACGCCCTGTCACGCTCACGGCGTTGCGCTTCGCGCTTCGCCACCTGCGCGACGATGAACTGCAGCAGCGCCCGTTCGCGTTGCCGGCGGCCCGCCGGCGTGAGCAGCGCGCGCTGGCGCAGATGGATTGCGGGATCGGCCGAATGGCGCAGATCCGGTGCCGCGTCCACGTAGTACGTTTCGGATGTTGCGTACGCTGTGGATGCGGCTTCCGTGATGCCGGCCTTGCTGGCGCCGCCGTTATCCGCCGATGCGGAACGGCTCCCCCGTGCGTTGGCCGTCGTGCGGCCTGAATCGTTCGTTTTCATCACTTCCCCCGTATCTGGCCGGCCTTCCTTCGAAGGCTCTTTCCAGGTGGACGACCCCGCGTCCACACCCCGTTGCTGACTTTGCTTCAAACCCTTCTGCGAAGGCTCGCTGCTATCTTTTTCACTGCGGCTGCGCTCTTGTGCTGCTTCGTCTTCTGCGTTGTCTTCTCGAGTGACGGCTGTCTTCGCCTGCTGTCCGCCGTTCGCCCGATGCTGTCCGTCCCTGTCGTGTCGACGTGTGTTGTCGTCCTGCCTTGATTCGCCTGCTGCCCCTCGTTGCCGCTTCCCCGTCGCTTCCTGTCGTTCCTGTGTCACACGCTCGCAAACAGCGAGAGCATCGTGCCGACCGCGATGGCCACCCCGTACGGCAGCGTGCCTGCCGTTGGCCGCCGCGTTCGCGTGCCCCGATCGCGTGATAGGTCGCCCGAAGGCATCGACACGTCGATCAGCGCCGCCGTCATGTTCTGCAGCCCGGCGCGCATCTGCCGATGCCGCAGCATCTCGACGAGCGCCCAGATGCCGCCGACCGCGCACACCGCCAGCGCTGCCTGGAACGCCCCCGCCCCGCCGCAAAAACATCCGACGGCCGCCATCAGCTTCACGTCGCCCGCACCCAGCATCCGCAACAGATAGCCGGGCAACAGCATCGCGAAACCCGTCAGCGCGCCGCCGACCCACAACAGCATCCCGCCCGACGCGCCATGCAGCGCGCACTGAACCACCGCTCCCACGCCCAGACCGATGACGACCAGCCAGTTCGGAATGCGCCGTGCGTGAAGGTCGTAGATGGCCGCTACCGCGACCAGCGCCAGCACACAGGGACCAACCGGAAAAGGCACGCCGTTCATCGAAAGCTCCGCTGGGTTGTAGAAGGTTCGCCGCCCTGCCATCAGCACGCATGCGCGAGGGCGACGGTTGTCAGTGATCAGATCTTCACTTCGGAACGGCCGACAGCTTGGTCTGGATCGTCGTGAAGACGTCGTTCAGGCTGCCGCCGATAGCGGTGACCGTCCCGACGATGGTCACAGCGATCAGGCCTGCAAGCAGACCGTATTCGATAGCCGACACACCGTCTTCTTCTCGTAGAAACTGCTGGATAGCGTTCTTCATCGTTTCCTCCGGTGAGGTACGGTTGTGAATTACTTGATCGCGGCCAGCTTCGTCGAGACCGTCGTGAAGACGGTGTTCAGGCTGGTGCCGACCGTGGTGACCGTGCCGACGATCGCCACTGCGATCAGCCCGGCCAGCAGGCCGTATTCGATCGCCGACACGCCGTCTTCTTCGCGCAGGAATTGTTGGATTGCTTGCTTCATGGTGTCCCCGTAGAGAGTGAGATGTCACATGGACATTGCGCCCCGTGCGCGCCGTCCGGCAAAACCCGTCCGTCTGGACGGGGTACGTCTGGCTTGTGCCGTCGAAGGTGGCGTCATGGTCGCGAATGGCCGTACGTCGTACGAACCATTCGCGCCACTTTCTGCCGACGTCCGCCCCCTTGGCTCCGCCGCCCCCACAGCCGCATCTGGCAAACCCCGGCCGCGACTGCGAAGTCCTGTGCCGCTGCCGGAGACTTCCTTTGGTCTTGCTTTCCGGCTGCAGCGTTTCGTGTGACAGCCATATCGCAACGGGTATGCCATGCGGGCTCAAACCCTTGTCGCGCCGTGATCCGTCCTCTCAGGACCGATGTTTTGACGCGGCTCGCGGCACGCGATGTTGCGAACCCGTAACGTGCTTTCGATGCGAAATCCGCGTGTTCGCTCGACCGCACAGGCGTGCGCAAACAGCCGGACATTCCCGCAACCCGGCTGGAGAGGCTTGTGAATGCGGAGTCCCGGTCAGAACGACCGGATGAGGAGCGCGCTCCCGGCATGCGCAGAAGCGAATGTCAAATGTGTCGCAGAGTTGAGACGCGCAAAGCCAGGACTCGAAAAATCCCGCTCAGCCTTGTGAAACAGGGCTTTTGGCGATTCAACGCGGCACCGGCATGGGCGACGCGGAGGCCATCCGGGATGGTTTTAAGCGATGGTAGAAATTGCTCGATGCGGCCCTCTGCATCCAGATTTACGCTTATACAAAGCCCCAACCCTTTCATTTATCTTTGTTTTCAATGCGGCATTCGTGCGACGATAGATTCGGCTTCGAATCATTGATTCACAGTACGAGCCGTACGACATTGCGGCGCAGATGACCCGCATGTAGAAAAAAAAACGAAAAACACGCCGGTTCGCCGTGACGAACCCTCAATAGACCAACTGTTTTGCCGTAGTACAAGGATCACTGGCCTTGAGGCATCATGAGCGATGCACAAGGGCAACGTCCAACCCGGGGGTAACATGAATTCCACTTGCACAACCGGCGCTTCCGACCGCACCGTGCTTTGTGTGGCATCGACGCCCGATGAAGCGCTCGCAGCCTTCCTCGCCGATGCCGGATGGCAAGTCGTGCACGCACGAACCACGGCTGTCGCCGAGAAGCTGCTCGATCGCGGCGACATCAAGGTCGGTCTCGTCACGCTGCCCGACGATGTCACGCAGCAGCAGCTGTCGGCGTTCGAAGCCTGCATGCGTCATGGCGAAGCGAACTGGATCGCGCAGATCGCGCCGGGCCACGCCACCGACGAACTCACCAGCCGCTTCATCCTCGATTACTGCTTCGACTTCGTCACCGCGCCCTGTCTGAACGACCGGCTGGTCTTCGCGCTCGGTCACGCGCACGGCCTGTCGAATCTGCGTCGCGCGAGCTTCCGGCCGCAGCCGTCGCTCGGCGCGCACGGCATGGTCGGCCATTGCGAGCCGATGCAAAAGCTGTATCGGCGGATCGAGAAATGCGCGCAGACGGAAGCGCCTGTCTTCATCGCGGGCGAATCGGGCACGGGCAAGGAGCTGACGGCACGCGCCGTGCACGACGGCTCGACGCGCGCGCAGCAGGCGTTCGTCGCCATCAATTGCGCGGCGATCCCGCCCACGCTGTTGCAGGCCGAACTGTTCGGCCATGAGCGCGGCGCCTTCACGGGCGCGTTGCAACGCAAGATCGGCCGGATCGAGCATGCGAACAGCGGCACACTGTTCCTCGACGAAATCGGCGACATGCCGCACGAATGCCAGGCCGTGCTGCTGCGTTTCCTGCAGGAAGGCACGATCGAGCGCCTCGGCGGCAACACGCCCATTCATGTCGACGTGCGCGTCATTTCAGCGACGCACGTGAATCTCGAAGCCGCCGTGAAGGACGGACGCTTCCGCGCCGACCTTTATCACCGGCTATGCGTGCTGCGCCTCGACGAGCCGCCGCT
This sequence comes from Paraburkholderia azotifigens, assembly GCF_007995085.1. Lineage (GTDB taxonomy): Bacteria > Pseudomonadota > Gammaproteobacteria > Burkholderiales > Burkholderiaceae > Paraburkholderia > Paraburkholderia azotifigens. The sequence continues at coordinate 2,530,581 of NZ_VOQS01000003.1, read as the reverse complement.
GCGCGAGCGCGGCGCCGACATCCGTTTGCTCGCCGACTATGCGCTCAGCATGTATCGCCAGGACGGCACGCACAAGATTCGCGGGTTCTCGAGCGGCGCGGTGGTCGCGCTGTCGAATTACGACTGGCCCGGCAACGTGCGCGAGCTGATCAACTGCGTGCGGCGCGCCGTCGTGATGGCAGAAGGCCGCTTCATCACGGAAGGCGATCTCGGCTTGCCGGAAGTGTCGAGCGTGCGCACGCGAACGCTCGCCGAAATTCGCACGCAGGCCGAAATCGAAGCGATCGAAGAAGCGTTGCGGCGGCACGGGCACAACCTGTCGGGCGCGGCGTCCGAACTCGGCGTATCGCGCGCGACGCTCTACCGGCTGATGAACGCCAACCGGATGAATCCCGACACCGCGCCGCCGCGCCCGGCACGGCGCACGGGCGGCGCGGACGGCCCATCCGGTTCGGGCAACCCGGAAGGCACGGACGACGACGACGCGCGCATACATCCGGGGCGCGCTATCGCGGCGGCATCGGCGGACTGAGTTTTTTTCCTGTCGCCCGACGCGGCGAGCCCCGCCGTTCAGCCTCACGCTGAACGGCGGCGCGCGTAATGTGTCCATTGCATTGTCGACCGCACTGCAATGGAGCCGACGCCGCTCATGTCCGACCACGCTTCCCTCGACGGCACGCGCGATCCGCCGCATGCCTTTCCCGCTCAGGCCAGCCCCTGCGACGATCTCGCGATCCGCGCGCGGACGGCCGATCGCCTTCCCTGCCGCCACAAGCGGCTTGCCCTCGCCGCGACGATCCTCGGTTCCAGCATGGCGTTCATCGACGGCTCCGTCGTCAACGTCGCGCTGCCGTCGATACAGACCGAACTCGGCGCGAGCGTCGCGGCGATGCAATGGGTCGTCAATGCGTACCTGCTGCTGCTCGGCTCGCTGGTGCTCGTCGGCGGCGCGATGGGCGACAAGCTCGGGCGGCGCACGGTGTTCATTGCGGGCATCGTGCTGTTCACGGCGGCATCGGCGGCGTGCGGACTCGCGCCGGCATCCGGCGCGCTGATCGCCGCGCGCGCCGCGCAGGGCGCGGGTGCCGCGCTGCTCGTGCCGAGCAGCCTTGCCATCATCGGTGCGGTGTTCGACGAGCGCGAGCGCGGCCGCGCGATCGGCACGTGGGCCGGTTTCGGTGCGATCACGTCGGCGCTCGGGCCTGTCGCGGGCGGCTGGCTCGTCGATGCGTTTTCATGGCGCGCGATCTTCTACCTGAACGTGCCCATCGCGGCGCTCACCGTTGCGCTCGCGTTGCCGTCCGTGCCCAATAGCCGTGATACGCATGCTTCGCAGCGGCTCGACTGGCTGGGCGCGCTGACGGCCGCAGCGGGACTCGGCGCGCTCACGTACGGACTCACGCTCGCGTCGTCGCATGGTTTCGACGATGAAACGGTGCTCGGCGCCATCGCCGGCGGGCTCGTGCTATGCGGCGCGTTCGTCGGGATCGAGGCGCGCAGCGCCGACCCGATGATGCCGCTCGATGTGTTTCATTCGCGAGATTTCAGCGGCGCGAACCTCGTCACGCTGCTGTTGTATTTCGGTCTCGGCGGCGCGCTGTTCTTCCTGCCGTTCACGCTGATCCGCGCTCACGGCTACACGGCGACGGAAGCGGGCGCGGCGCTGTTGCCCGTGCCCGTCGTGATCGGCGTGCTGTCGCGCTTCACGGGCGGCCTCGCCGCGCGCTACGGGCCGCGTGCGCTGCTGACGGCGGGCCCCGTGATCGCGGCAGGCGGCTTTGCGCTGCTCGCGCTGCCGGGCTGGCTCGACATGGACCGCGCGCACTACTGGACGAGCTACTTTCCCGCGCTCGCCGTGCTCGGCCTCGGCATGACGATCACCGTTGCGCCGCTGACGACCACGGTGATGACGTCCGTGACGGCTGCGCGCACGGGCGTCGCGTCCGGCATCAACAACGCGGTCGCGCGCATCGCGAGCCTGCTGGCCATCGCGGTGCTCGGCATCGTGTTCGTGTGGTCGCACGACGCGGCCTTGTCCGGGCGGCTCGCGCAACTGCATATTCCGACCGACCTGCATCGCGCCGGCCAGCTGCTCGCGCCGGATACGATGGCGGGCGCGCACGCCGTGCCCACGCGGATCGTCGATGCGCAATCCGATGCGATCGACGCGGGTCTGCGCGCCGTCGCGCTGGTGTCGGCGCTGTGTGCGCTGCTCGGCGCCGCCTGCGCGGCCGCGACGATACGCGCACCGCATCGCTGAACCCCGTCGCGGCGAGACCACATCGACACTTCGTGCAAGCCTGAAACATCGCGCGCATCGCGTCGCCGATACTGACCGTCACGCATCCCAACGAAGAAGGAAGCCCGACATGACGATCACCTGTTTCATCCGCTATCAGATCGATCCGTTCCAGCGCGACGCGTTCAGGCAATACGCCGCGAACTGGGGCGAAATCATCCCGCGCTGCGGCGGCCACCTGCTCGGCTATTTTCTGCCGCACGAAGGCACGAACGACATCGCGTGGGGCCTGATTGCGTTCGACAGCCTCGCGGCATACGAGGCGTATCGCGTGCGGCTGCGCACCGATCCTGCATCGGTCGAGAACTTCCGCATGGCGCAGGCGAAGCGCTTCATCCTGCGAGAAGAACGGACCTTCACGGAAGTCGTCGAAGGGACGCTCGGCAAGCCGGCGCAGGCTGCTCGCGGCTGAGCCGGCAACGGAACCCGTGCCCCGGCCTGCATTGCGCATTCGCACGAAAATGCGCGCAATGCTGGCCGGCGATGCGCATCGGATAGCCGGATTGCGCCCTTTGCGGAACTTATCGCGCGTTGCCGGGGTCGTTTTATTTTCAGTCGAATCGTGGTGGCTCCCGGCACCGCATCGCGTCAAGCCGTACGCGCATCGCCGCCGCCCACCGGCCCTTCATGCGCAAACTCTTCCTGATCTGCCTGCTCGCGCTCTTCTGCGCGCCCGCCTTCTCCGCCGTGACGGCCACGACCAGCGCGTCGGGCGCGTCCGCCACCACCGTCACGCTCACGCCCGACCAGGCCCGCCAGGCACTGCAGGTGCTCAACGACCCCAGGAAACGCGCGCAGATCGAAGACACGCTCAACGCGATCGCCGCCGCGGGCGTGCTCGCGACGCCTGCCGCGCCAGCCTCGGGCGCCTCGTCGGCAGCCGCCGCCGGCAGCGCATCGGCCGCCAGCGCGACAGCCGCGTTCAAGTCGAACGGGCTCGCGTCGCAGCTGGTACGCCAGGGCGCACGCGGGCTCAAGCAAGGCGGCATGACGCTCAAGCGCTCCATCGCGGTGCTGCTCGACACGGAGTCGGCGCGCTCCTGGTGGAACGTGCAGCTCTCCGATCCGCACGAACGCGCGAAGGTGTTTGGCGTGCTGCTCGCGCTGATCGGCACGCTGCTGCCCGCGATCGCGCTCGAATGGCTCGCGCGGCGTCTGCTTCGGCGTGCGCGCGCCGCGATCATTGCGCGCCGCGAAGCGCGCGAGGCACGCGACAAGGCCCGCGAAGCCGCCACAGCGATGACTGGCGCGCCTGCTACGGCCGCCGCAACGGCGAGCGCCGGGCCGGATGCCGCCGCTGCCGCCGCGGCGCCTGCACAGCCCGCCGTGTCGATGTCGACGCCGCCTTCGTCATCGGCCTCAACGGGCGCATCCGGGACGACATCCGGCAAGCCCGACAGCCAGCAGAAGGAAGCGCGCAGCAAGCGCCAGGCGCAGCATCACTGGACCACGCTGCAGCGTCTGCCGAGCGCGGCGCTGCAACTGGTCTTGCGGATGCTGCCGCTCGTCGTGTTCGTCGCCGCCGCGAGCGCGCTGATGTCGTTCTTCACGGACGACGGCACGACACAGGACGCGGCGCTCAACGGCCTGATCGACCTGTACGTGATCTGCCGCGCAATCGTGATCGCCGCGGGCTTCTTCCTGCAACCCGATGCGCCGGGACTGCGCCTGTTGCGTCTGCCCGATAGCTGGGCACTCTTCATGCAGCGCTGGGTGACCCGCGTGGTCAGCGTGATCGGCGCGGGTGGCGCGCTGATCGAGATCGCCACCGCGCTCGGCCTGAGCGACACGGCGCATCTGCCCCTCGTCAAGCTGCTCGCGCTGGTCGGGCACGTGATGGTGTCGATCATGATCCTGCAGTGCCGCGCGCCGATCTCGGCGCTGCTGCGCGAGCGCACCAGCGACTCATCGGTCGGATCGCACCGGCCCGTGACGATGCTCGCGCACGGCCTCATCGACATGTGGGCGTGGGTGGCCGTGTTCATCGTGATGGCGCTGTGGTTCGTATGGGCGCTCGACGTGCATAACGGCTATCGCACGCTGCTGCATCTCGGCGGCCTGTCGCTGGCCGTGCTGGTGGGCGCGCGCGTCGTGTCGATCGTGCTGTTCGGCGCACTCGGGCGGCTCTTCCGTGCCGAAGAGACCGACGAGAACCGCTCGCTGATCCATCAGCACGCATACCGCTACTATCCGCTGATCCGGCGCGTCGTCTCCGCGCTCGTGGTCGTCGTGAGCGCGCTCGTCCTGCTGCAGGTATGGGGCCTCGACGTATGGCAATTCTTCCGGCCCGGCGCGATCGGCCACCGGCTCACGTCGGCTTTCGTCACGATCTGCGTGGCGGCCGTGATTGCCCTGGTGGTGTGGGAAATCGCCAACGTGTCGGTCGAAAAGCGCCTCGCGCAGTGGACCAGTAACGGCGATCTCGTGCGCGCCGCGCGGCTGCGCACGCTGGTGCCGATGCTGCGCACGGCGCTATTCGTCGCGATCGCGCTGGTCGTCGTGCTGACGGGCCTGAGCGAGCTTGGCGTGAACACGGCGCCGCTGCTCGCGAGCGCGAGCATCTTCGGCGTCGCGCTCGGCTTCGGTTCGCAGAAGCTCGTGCAGGACTTCATCACGGGGATCTTCCTGCTGATGGAAAACGCGATGCAGGTTGGCGACTGGGTGACGCTCGCGGGCGTGTCCGGCACGGTCGAATATCTGTCGATCCGCACCGTGCGCCTGCGCGGCGGCGACGGGTCGCTCTTCACCGTGCCGTTCAGTTCTGTATCGACCGTGAACAATACGAACCGCGGACTCGGCAATGCGGCCGTGCGCGTCAGCATTGCGTACGGCCAGGACGTCGATCTCGCGATCGCCACGCTGAAGGAAATCGGCGCGTCGCTGCGCGAGGACGATCAGTTCAAGGCGGGCATCCTGTCGGACTTCAGCTTCTGGGGCGTCGACGCCGTCGACGGCGCGGCCGTCACGCTCGCGGGTCAGATCCAGTGCCGCGACACGGCGCGCTGGCCCGTGCAGCGCGAATTCAACCGGCGCATCTTCGATCAGTTCCGCGCGCAGGGCATCGAGATCGCGAATCCGCAGCGCAGCATGCTTGTTTCATCGAATCCGGCCCGCGGCAATGCGACGCGCGACACCGGCGACGACGAACTCGAAGGGCCGCCGCGTCCCGCGAATGCGCAAGAAGGCGCGCAGCCGGACAAGCCTGCGCCGAAGGCGGCACGTCACTAGGCGTCCGGCGTCGCACGCGATGACGACGAATGCTCGATGCCCAGCAGCCGTGCATCGAGCAGACCGGCGAGCGCCTCGCCGCCCTGCTGCATCACGTAGTCGTGGTTCCATTTGAAGAACGGGCGCGCGAGCGGCGCAACGAAGTTCATCCAGCCGCGCCTGGTACGCACGCGCCATTCGTAGCGCACCACCGTCACGTCGTCGCGCGTCGAGAACTGCCAGCGCCCCGTCCCCTCGACATCGCCGCACGCCTCGCCTTCCAGCACGGCAAGCGGCTCGATGCGCGTCACGCGCATGTCGAACGCGACGCGGTACGGCAAGCGCCCTTTCCACGTATAGCGATGCAACGCGCCGACGCCGTCGCTCGCGCCCGGCTCCACTTCGACCACGCGTTCGACGCACGTCCACCATTGCGGCCAGCGAGCGGGATCGTGGATCGCGTCCCACACCGCCTGCAACGGCGCGTCGACGCGCCAGATCGTCGTGAAGCGATATTCGTCCGGGTGCACGGCATGTCTCCGTTTGCGCTTATGTCTTTATAGTTTTTCGCGCTCACCTGCGTCAAACGCTTCGGGAACCCCGCCTCGCCCGCACTATGCCGATGTGAACCGCTCGGTCTCGAACTGCGTCGGCGGAATGCCGAACCCGGCAATCACGTTCTGCGCGTCGCTGACGAGTGCAGGCGGCCCGCACACATAGACGTCAGGCCGGATATCCGTTGCCGCTAACGCTGCGCGCAACGCTTGCGTGGGCGTGCCGTGAAATCCTGTCCAGTCCCGTTGCGGCTTCCACACGCAACACTCGACCTTCAATTGCGGCAGTTGCGCCGTCAGCGAATCGAACTCGTCCCGCAGAACCAGTTCGTCTTCGCAGGTCACGCCGAAAAAGAGCCGTGCGGGCTGTGTCTCCTGGAACTCGGCCATCCTGCGCAGCATCGACAATATCGGCGCCACGCCCGTGCCGCCCGCGACGAACCAGCGTTCGCGCAGACTGTCGTCGCGGATACCGAATGCGCCTACGGGACCGCGCACCGTCAAGGCGTCGCCGGGCTTTGCCCGTTCGCGCAGAAAGCTCGAGAAGCGGCCGCCCGGCTGCAGCCGGATCAGGAACTCGAGCCGCCCGTCCCAGTTGCTCGTGTTGGCGAGCGAGAACGGCCGCCTGTCGTCGCTGCCGGGAATCTCGATCTCCATGAACTGGCCCGGTTCGAACTCGGCGGCGCAAGCGCCGTCGGCATCGGCCTGGATCTGCAGTTCCAGACGCATCGTGTTCTGCGCGATCGTCTCGAGCGCAACGATCGATGTCGAACGGCGCGGCACGGACTGCTGCAACACTCTCGTCTGGTCGTAGGGCAGCGCGATGCGCAGATCGCTGCGCGGCGTCGTGCTGCACATCAGCACCGCGCCTTCATTCGCGGGCAGCGCGCCTGCGTCGTGATCTTTTGCGTGGTATTGGCCTTGCGTCACGGTCGCGCGGCACGCGCCGCAGCTGCCCTTCCTGCACTGCGCCGGCAACGTGAGACTGGCGTTGGCGGCGGCTGTGAGCAGATCCTGATCGGGCGCGCAGTCGAAACTGAATTGCCGATCGTCCCGGGTGGTGAGCTCGATGTGATAAGTCATGGATCAGTCGATGAAGATGCGGGCGCGCACAGGCGCCCGGCAATCGATGGCAACGGATGAACGTCAGGCCGCCTTGCGCGCAAGCGAGGCCGCGATGTCGGCGCGTGCATCGCCAATGGGCTGGATGCCGAACTGCTCGACCAGAATGTTCAGGATGTTCGGCGTCAGGAACGCGGGAAGCGTCGGTCCGAGACGGATGTTCCTGATGCCGAGTGCCAGCAGCGTCAGCAGCACGGCGGCCGCTTTCTGCTCGAACCACGACACGACCAGCGACAGCGGCAGATCGTTGACACCGCATCTGAACGCGTCGGCGAGCGTGACGGCGATCTGGATGGCCGAATATGTGTCGTTGCACTGGCCGATATCGAGCAGACGCGGAATGCCGCCGATGTCGCCGAACTCATGCTGATTGAAGCGGTACTTGTTGCAGCCAAGCGTCATCACGACGGTATCGTCGGGCGCCTGCACGGCGAAGTCGGTGTAGTAGTTGCGTCCCGGCGCCGCGCCGTCGCAACCGCCGATCAGGAAAAAATGGCGGATAGACCCGGCTTTCACGGCTTCGACGACCTTGTCCGCGACACCGAGCACCGCATGACGCCCGAAGCCGACCGTGATGGTTTTTTCTTCGGCGGTTTCCCTGAAGCCAGGCAACGCCCTGGCCGCCTGAATGAGCACCGCGAAGTCGTGGTTCTGCAGATGACGCACGCCCGGCCAACCGACAGGCCCCGTCGTGAAAATGCGCTGACGGTACTGCGGAGCGGGCTCGATCAGACAGTTGGACGTCATCAGGACAGGACCGGGGAAATGCGCGAAATCGCTCTGCTGATCCTGCCACGCGCCGCCATAGTTGCCGGCAAGATGCGGATACGCCTTGAGCGCCGGATACGCGTGCGCCGGCAGCATTTCTCCGTGCGTATAGATCTGAATGCCCGTGCCCGCCGTCTGCTCCAGCAACGCATGCAGATCGCCGAGGTCGTGTCCCGAGACGAGAATCGCCTTGCCCGCCACGGGGGTGACGCGCACCGTGCCCGGCTGCTGCGCGCCGAAGCGGCCCGTGTTGGCTTCGTCGAGCAGTTCCATCACCTTGAGGTTCAAGTGTCCGAGTTGCAACGCGTGACCAAGCAAGGCGTTCACATCGGCAGGATCGGCGGCGAGGAACACCAGTGCGGCTTCGATGCCCGCGTAAATCTCTTCGCTTTCCTGGCCGAGCACCTGCGCGTGATGCGCGTATGCGCACACACCCTTCAGGCCATAGACGATCAGCGCGCGCAGGCCGACCACGTCGGCGCCCACCTGTTCGATGCCCGCATCGATGCCGACGCTTTGCGCCTGCGCCAGCAGACCCGCGAGATCGCCCGCCGGCTGCCACGCGGCAGGACCGGCCGCCCACGGAAGCGCACCGCCCGTTGTGCCGGCGTGCGCTTCGCATTTGGCCTGAAGCCTGTCGCGAAGTGCGGCGGCTTCCTTCAGCATCGCGACGAAGCGGCTTGCATTGAAGTTCACGTTGGTCAGTGTCGTGAACATCGCGTACAGCATGAAGCGGTCGGCCTCGCGATCCGCCGCGCCCGCCGGGCGCAACATGGCATTGCACTGCGCGATTCCCTTGACGGCATGCACGAGCAGATCCTGCAGATCGGCTGTCGTCGCATCCTTGCCGCAATTGCCCTTTGCCGAGGCGCATCCAGGCTGCGCACCCGTGCGATCCGTTTGCTCACACTGATAACAGAACACTTTTCTCTCCGTTTCAACCGTTGATGGGTCAGCGATGTCTTCCGCTTTATGAAGATGCATATTACTTACCCATTTGGGCTGCAACGGCCGCGACATCACCGCATCTTGATATGGATCACCGAATGCAGAATCACGGTACCTGTATGCGGTTTTGTCGAAAATATCGCGGCTATACTGCGTGCTCGCGACGCACGGCGATGGATGCATCATTCCGCACGCGTCGCGCGAAACCCCTCCACAACAGCAGCGATGCGCAGCGTTGAAGCTCACCACCTTTTCCGATTACGCACTGCGTGTCCTGATCTTCGCGGCAATCGAGCCCGAGGACGGGCTCACGGTCGCACGGATCGCGGACGCCTATGGCATTTCGCAGAACCATCTGATGAAGGTCGTGCAGTTCCTCGGGCAGGCAGGCTTGCTCGATACGGCGCGGGGACGAGGCGGCGGCCTTACGCTCGCGCGTCCCGCCAGCCAGATACGTCTGGGCGATGTGATCCGTGCAACAGAAGGCGATCAGCGTTTTATCGAATGTGTGGACAGGCATGGCGGCAGCTGCTGCATTCTGCCCGCCTGCACGCTGCCTGGCGTGATTCACGCCGCGCAGGAAGCGTTTTACGACGTGCTCAATCAGACCACGCTCGAGGACATCGCGCACAAGCGCAGCCGCCTCGCCAGACTGCTCGATCAGGCGTGAGATCAGGGTTGAGACCGGGCAGGCGTGCAGCTCACTGACCCACCTTCCACCAGCGCGGCAACAGCCGCCTGACATCCGCGCGCAGATAGCGGTCGTCGATCAGATGCACGACGCCCGCATCGTGTTCGGTGCGGATCACGCGCCCCGCCGCCTGCACGACCTTCTGCATGCCCGGATACAGATACGCATAGTCGTAACCGTTGCCGAACTGCGCATCGAACGTGCGGCGCATCTGCTCGTTGACGTCGTTCATCTGCGGCAAGCCGAGCGTCGCGATGAAGGCGCCTATAAGCCGCTCGCCGACGAGATCGACACCCTCCGAAAACGCACCGCCCAGCACGGCAAAACCGACGCCCGCGCCGCCCGTCGCGAAGCGCGCGAGAAACGCATCGCGCGCCGCTTCGTCCATGCGCGGCGCCTGCGTCCAGACAGGCACGTGCGGGTGCCGCTCGCCCATGGAGTCCGCGACACGCTGCAGGTAATCGAAGCTGCTCAGAAAGCCGAGATAGTTGCCGGGACGTTCCTCATATTGCTGCGCGATCAGGTCGACGATCGGCTCGAGCGAGCGCTCGCGGTCACGCCAGCGCGTCGACACGCGATGCGCGATGCGCACGTCCAGCTGCTCGGCCCTGAACGGCCCTTCGACGTCGAGCCAGCCCGTGTCGTCCGGCAGACCGAGCATGTCGCGATAGAAGTGCTGCGGACTGAGCGTGCCCGAAAACACGATGGTCGCGCGCGCGGCCGCATAGCGCGGCTTGAGGAACGGCGCGGGAACCACGTTGCGCACGCAGACGGACGAGGCAGGCTTCGCGCGCGCCGCGCCGGAATGCACGCCGGAATGCACGCCCGCATGCACGCCGTGTTGCGCAGCGAGCGTCACGTCGACTATGGAGTGATCGCCGAACGCTTCGACGAGCGACATGAAATGCAGCGCGTCGAAATAGAATCGCAGCGCGTCTTCATCGACGGAATGCGGAGCTTCCGCAAGCTGGTCGCCCATCGACGCAATCAGATTCTGCAGCGCCGATTGCAGCTTCGCGGGCACCTCCCGCAGCACCTCGTACGCCGCGTTGCGCTCGCGATTGAGCGCATTCCACTCGCGGTTCAAACGGTCGAACGGCTTTTTCAGCGCAGCGGGCGCGGCATGGCGCGCGCCGCGAAACGCGTGCTGGTCGAGCGTCGCGCTGTACATGCGGCGCGCGCGGTCGGGCAGATTGTGGGCTTCGTCGGCGAGCACGGCCACACGCCAGCCGTTCAGTTGCGTGAGCGCATACAGCATCGCGCTGCTGTCGAAGTAGTAGTTGTAGTCGCCGATCACGACGTCGCACCAGCGCGCCAGTTCCTGCGCGAGATAGTATGGACAGATCTCATGCGCAAGCGCCGCTTCGCGCACCGCACTGCGGCCGAGCGTGCGCGCCTGCAAGGCCGTATCGCGCGCGGCGGGCAAACGGTCATAGAAGCCGCGCGCGAGCGGACACGAATCGCCGTCGCACGTTTTGTCGGGATGCTCGCAGGCCTTGTCGCGCGCGACGAGTTCGAGCGTGCGCAACGGCAGCGCGGCTTCGCTTCGATGCAATGATTCGATGGCGTCGAGCGCGAGCGCACGGCCCGGCGTCTTGGCCGTCAGAAAGAACACGCGATCCAGATGATCCGCGCCGCACGCCTTCAACAGCGGAAAGATCGTGCCGAGCGTCTTGCCGATGCCCGTCGGCGCCTGCGCCATCAGACAGCGCCCGTCGCGCGCCGCGCGGAACACGGCCACCGAGAGTTCGCGCTGTCCGCTGCGGAACTCGCCGTACGGAAAGCGCAACGCGTTCAGCGCGGCATTGCGCGCGGCGCGATGCGCTTCCTCGCGCGCGGCCCACGCGACGAAGCGCTCGCACTGATCCTCGAAGAACGCGCGCAACGATGCCGCCGTATGACGTTCCGTCAGCAGCGTTTCCTTCTGATCGCCGATATCGAAGTAGACGAGCGCCACCTCCAGTTCGGCGAGACCGCGCGTCTCGCACAGCAGATGCCCGTACACCAGCGCCTGCGCCCAATGCAACGCGCGGTGATTGGCGGGCATCCGTTCGAGGTCGCCGCGATGGGTCTTGATCTCTTCGAGCCGGTTCAGCGCCGGGTCGTAGCCGTCGGCGCGGCCGCGCACGGTCAGCCCGCGATGCGCGCCCGTCAACGTGACTTCTGCTTCATAGCCCGGCGCGCGCCGCGCGGTCACGGCCTGATGTCCCGCGATACCTTCGAGCGCGGATGGTGCGGGCGTAAAGCGCAGATCGAGATCGCCACGCCGCGCGGTGAACTCGCACAGCGTGCGCACGGCGACGACGTAGGTCATGCCGCCTCCGCGTCCGATTCACCCGCGAGCATGCTCTCCTTCCAGCGCACATCGAGCACGCGCACGGGCATGTCGTGCTGCACGCAGTACGCGAGCCAGCGAATCTGGTTGTCCTGCAGACGATCGCCGGGCCCCTTCACTTCGATCAGTTCGTAGCGCCGCTCGTGCGGCCAGAAACGGATCAGGTCGGGCAAGCCCGAACGGTTCGCGCGGACATCGACGAGCAGCCGCTCGAACCATAGCTTCAGATGCGCGGCAGGCAGGCAGTCGAGCGCGAGCGTCAGCAGTTCCCGCGTGAGCATGCCCCAGAACACGAACGGCGATTGCAGTCCGGCTTTCGTGTCGAAGTGACGCAGGATGGTCGTGCGATACGCGCCGCTCTCCAGTTGCGCGAGACAGGCGTCGAATCGCGCGGCGCGGCGCGCGCGGAAGTCGGGTGCGTGGAGATCCGCGGGACCGCGCTGGAACGGGTGAAAGAACGCGCCCGGCACGGCGGCGAACACGGGCTCCCAGCACAGCAGGCCGAACAGTGAATTGATCAGCGCGTTTTCGACGTAATGCACGGGCGCGTCTTCCGTCGACAGATGATCGCGCACCGCATATTCGACGGCGACGGGCACCAGCGGACGCGCGAGTTCCAGCATGCCGCGTTGCGCCGCGCGCGCGCCGACCGCTTTTTGCGCAGCGAGACCGAGCCTGCGCTGCAGCCGGGGCACGATGCGCGCGACACGCTGCTGCTCTTCTTCGCTTTCGGGGGCGGCTGCCGCTTGCAGCGCCAGGCCGAGCGCCGCATCGTCGCTCCCCGCTCGCTCCAGCACGCGCATGCGCCGGTGCCGCGCGCCCGGCCACGCGCAGCGTTCGTAGACGCGCAACGCCGTGTCCCAGTCGTGCCGGCGCTCCGCATGATGGCCAATCGCGAACAGCAGTTTCGCGCGGCGCAAGGCGAGCCAGGCGTTGTGCCGGGTGTCGATCGAATCGACGGCGGCGAGCAGCGGATCGAGCGCTTCATTGCCTGCCAGTTCGAGCGCTTCGCGGCACGCATGCAGCGCCAGATAACAGTCGACGTCCTCGCGCTGCTGAAACGCCCGCGACGACGACTCGAACGCAACACGCTCGTACTGGAACACGCCGAGATCGGCGAGCACGAACTCGGACCAGTCCTGATGCAGATTGCCGAAGAACATCAGACGAAAGCGCTCGCACACGGGCGCGACCAGCACGCGCAGCGCCGCTTCGTCCGTTGCCGTATCCCACTCGCGATAGCGTTTCGGCTGCGCGTGCGCGGCGTCCGCGTCGCGCAACGCTTCGAGCCACTCGGCTTTGCGCAAGCCCTTGAACGCGGGCGCCGCGGCAAACGCGCGCTGAAGCTCGGGGCGCGTCGCGAGCGCGAACAGCTCGTCGAGCGACACGCCCGCGTCGGCATCGACCCAGCCGAGCGCGGCGAGCGGCGCGGCCGCCCGCACGGGACAGCCGATTTCCGCATACGCGAGCCGCCCCGTGCGAAACAGCGTGCCCTTGCGCATCAGCATGCGCACGAGCAGCGCGCGCGACGCTTTCGGCAGGCGCGTGCCGTCGTGCAAAAACGCAGCGAGAAACGCCTGCTCGCCGTCGCTGAGCAGATCGTCGTAACGCTCGGCGATCCACGCGAGCGCGCGCTCGAAATTCGACAGGTAATAGAACGGATAGAACGGATCGGGTGCGTCGGTCGGCACGGCTGATGGGGCGCTGAAGGGCTGTATATATATACAGCCATCATAGCAAACCCGGCGGCCCCGGCCTCCACGTCAGGCGCTGCGCACTTCCGTTTCGGCATACGTGACCTGCACGGCGGGCACGAACCACGCGAGACACAGCCCGATCAGCGCGGCGAGCGCGGCCACGGCGAGGCCGATGTGAATCGACGCGATCAGCGCATCGCGCGCCATGTGCATCATCGGATCGCCGGAATGGCCGGCCGCCACGAGGTGCTCGATCAACGCAGACTGCTCCGCGCGATCGACCAGCACGTCCGGGCTCGCAAACGACTTGAGCCATTGCGTCGCCTGATACGAATCGAGCGAGCGGTTCACGCTCTGCGCGTACAGATGACCGAGCAGCGCGCCCGTGATCGCCGTCCCCAGCATGCCGCCGAAAATCCGCAGCGACTGCATCAGCGCCGTCACCGCGCCGAGATGATCGCGCGCGACGATCTGCTGCGAGCAGATGGTCAGGTTGGTCGCGACGAGGCCGAGCCCGAGTCCGCTCACGCCCATGCACGCCATCCACACCGCATGCGGCTCGTGGCCCTTGAACGTGACGAGCGCGAGGCAGCCGATCACGAACAGCGCGAAGCCGATATGCATCAGCCCGTTCGCGCGCCGGATGCGCGTGACGATGCGGTTGTTCACCACACTGCCGACCGTCGTGCCGAGCAGCAGCGGCGTGATCAGCATGCCGGAATCGTGCGGCGACATCGCGTAGCCGCCCTGGAACAGCAGCGGCACGTAGAACACCATCGAAAAGAGCGCGAAGCCGCCCAGCACCGACATCGCGAACAGCGGCGCGAGCTTGCGGTCGAGCAGCACGTCGACGGGCACCACGGGATAGCCCATGCGTTTTTCCCAGAAGTACAGCGTCAGGCCGCACACCGTCGTGACCGCGAAAAGCAACACCGTCGTGCCGCTGATGCCTTCTCTCGGCAGCAGTTCGATCAGCAGTTGCAGCGCGCCGAACGTGACGGCGACGACGAATGCGCCGAGCCAGTCGAGCTGGATCGGGCCGCTCGGCTTCATGTGGCGCAGCTTCGGCACAAACATCAGAACAAAAATCAGCGACACGATGCCGACGGGCACGTTCACGAAGAACACCAGCCGCCAGCCCTGCATCTGCGTGAGCATGCCGCCGAGCGTCGGCCCGACGATGTTCGCAATGCCGAACGACGACGTGACGAACACGAGCCAGCGCAGCCGCAGCCTGGGATCGGGGAACAGATCGGCGACCGTCGCGAACACGGTGCCGATCAGAATGCCGCCGCCGATGCCCTGCAAGCCGCGCGCGGCGATCAGGAACAGCATGCTCGACGCAAGGCCGCACAGCACGGAGGCCAGCGTGAACAGCACGATCGCGGCGATCAGAAACGGCTTGCGGCCGAACAGATCGCCGAGCCGCCCGAAGATCGGAATGGTGATGACGGACGCGAGCATGTACGAGGTCGCAACCCACGCGTAGAAGTCGAAGCCCTTCAGATCGGCGACGATACGCGGCAGCGCGGTGCCGACGATCGTCTGATCCAGCGCGACCAGCATCGTGACGAAGGCGACGCCGAGCATCGCGAGCAGCGACTCGCGAAACGGCAACAATTGCCGGCCGGGATCGTGAGCGGCGATGGCGGACCTCATGGCGTGCTCCACCTCAAGACGTCCGCGCGTGCTGCGGACCAGCATCCAGGCATATCACTTTAACGAGAGTGGTACTCGCGTTTGAAAATAGCAAGGCAAACGGGAATGCATCGCGCGCAAACCTTTGCGCATTGCCATTCGCCACGATCTGAAAGTGCTCTGGACGCGAATTGGGAAAGGAACTGCGAGGAACCGCGAGCGCCAGAAAAACGCTTTCAAAACAGCAGATGTATGTCGCGAAACGCGCGAACACGGGGTACGCGATCTACGACGAGCAGCACGATCACAACAGCGCCGAGCGCCTGTCGCTGATGAGCGAATTACGCCAGGCCGTCGAGCACGACCAGCTGATGCTGCATTACCAGCCGAAGCTCGATCTGACGACGGGCACTGTCAAGTATGTGGAAGCGCTCGTTCGCTGGGAACACCCGACGCGCGGCTTCGTCGCGCCCGACCAGTTCATTCCGTTCGCCGAGCAGACGGGCTACATCAAGGCGATTTCGCACTGGGTCGCCGACAAGGCAATCGGCCAGTGCGCCGCATGGCGGGCTGCCGGGATCGAGCTGGCCGTGTCGGTGAACGTGTCGGCGCGTGAGCTGATCCAGTCGACGCTGCCCGACACCTTCAACGCGCTGCTGAAGAAGCACGGCGTCGCGCCCGAGATGGTGTGGATCGAGATCACCGAAAGCGCGATCATGGACGACCCGAATCACGCGATCGAGACGCTCGACCGGCTGCACGCGCTCGGCATCCGCCTCGCGATCGACGACTTCGGCACGGGCTATTCGTCGCTGGCGTATCTGAAGCGGATGCCCGTCGACGAACTGAAGATCGACAAGTCGTTCGTGATCGGCATGACGGAACACAAGGACGACGAAACCATCGTGCGCTCGACGATCGATCTCGCACACAACATGGGCCTCAAGGTGGTCGCGGAGGGCGTCGAAAGCGAGGACGTGCTCGACCGCCTGCGCGACTTGCGCTGCGACCTCGTGCAAGGCTTCCATCTGAGCCGCCCGCTGTCGCCGGCGCGGCTCGAAGCGTGGCTCATCGACTGGGAAATCCGCCAGGCCGCGGCGCAGGCGTGACGGCCGTCGCGATGCTGCGGCGCAAATTCCTGCCTATACTTCCGTAGCCATTCCAGACAGAGACCGCGCCTCATCCGTTTGCTAACCCAAGGCGTCTGCACACGCCACGGAAAGCGCCATGGAACCCACCACCGATCCCGCCGATCGCGAACCGGCCATCGGCGCGACGCACCGCGACGCGATCGCGCGCCATCCCTTCGCCGCGTTCGCCGGCTGGGCGGCACGCGTCGATCCCGGCACGCATCGCCGCATCAAGGGACTGCGCCTCGTGACGGCGTACGGACTCGCGGCGGCGCTCGGCACGCTGCAGGACGTCACGCATGGCCTGCCGCGCGATGTCTCCGTCGGCACCCTCGCTGCCGGTTTCGCGCTGTGGGCGAGCGTGTCGGAAGCGCGCACGACGCGCCCCGAATCGAGCCGCGATCTCGCGTTGCTGTGCGCGGCGGCTGCCTTCGGCGCGGCGCTTTACATGTGCCTCGCGCACCCGCTGCTCCGCCTCGGGCACGCGGGCCCGGAACTCACGCTGGTGACGGGCGCGTTTCTGGTCGGTTATCTGAAACGCTTCGGCGTGCTCGGCGCAGGGCTCGGCTCGCAGATCTACATCGGCCAACTGATGGCGTATGGCGCGGGGCTCGTCATCGCCGATCTGCCTGCGATAGCGATTGCCGGCCTGATCGCAATGCTCGCGTCGATCGTGCCGCGCCTTTTGAGCGGACCGGCCGAACGGCCCGCCGTCGTCGCCGCGCTGTCGCCCGGGCCACACGTGCCCGCCCGCCCTTCCCCGGAGTTCGTGATGGGCTTGCAGGCCGCAGCGGGCGCGCTCGTCGTGGTCGCGCTGAACGCGACGACGGGCATCGAGGAGTCGGCGTGGGCGATTACGGCATGTACCTACGTGGTAGCCGGTTCCGCGACGGGCACCGTGCAGCGCGTGCGGCGGCGCATCATCGGCACACTCGTCGGTGTGCCGCTCGGGCTCGCCTGTCTGCCCGTCGCCGAGCATGCGCCGCTCGTGATCTGGCTCGCGGCGGCGCTCGCGATGATCGTCTATGCAATGGCCCTGCCCGAGCGCTACGACATCGCGTGCGGCGCATTTGCGTTCACGCTGATCGTGACGCTCGCGGTAAGCGGCGTGCACTCGATTCCGTTCCTCGCGGCGCGCGCCTGGGAAACGCTGATCGGCGGCGTGCTCGGCTTGCTGGCCGCCATGTTCATTTTTCCGTTGAAGCTGCGCGAATCATAGCGTTCGCAGCGGGCTCGTTTAATCAGAAGAACGGAATAATATGAGCCCTGCTTCGTTGCACGCAGCGCATTGCCATACGCGTAAAAAATAGCCCGCTCATTCGAGGAATAAATTCCGCGCGCGGCTCGTTTTCATGACCGTCACGGCCTTTCGACAAGCAAGGAGTGCGGTCATGAAGTCTCTATTCGCGGTAGTCGGCATCGCAGCCTGTGGCGCGGCTCTAGCGACGCTCGTTTCATGCGGAGGCGGTTCCGGATCGAACAGCACCGGATCGCCGACGCCGTCGCCTTCGTCGTTCACGGCGACGGCACTCGTGTCGGATGGCGCCGTGTCCGCGTCTCACACCGACGCGAACCTGAAGAATGCATGGGGCGTTGCCTTCAATCCGAAAGGCTTCGTATGGGTCGCCGACAACGCCACCAATCTCGCCACGCTGTATGACGGCAACGGCGTGCCGCAATCGCTGGTCGTCACGATTCCGGCGGGCACGAACGGCGCCGCGGCGCCGACGGGCATCGTCTTCAACGGCACGCCGGGCTTCACCGTCACGCAGAACGGCAAATCGGGCGTCGCGGCCTTCATCTTCGCCGGCGAGGGCGGCACGATCGCGGCCTGGGCGCCCGCCGTCGGACCGACCAACGCGTTCACAATGCACGACGACGGCGCGGGCGGCGCCGTGTACAAAGGTCTTGCGCTCGCCGCTAACAACGGCAACAGCTTTCTGTACGCGACCGACTTCCACAACAACAAGATCGACGTATTCGACACGACCTTCACGAAGGTCACGATGCCGGGCGGTTTCAAGGACGCTGCGATCCCCGCCGGCTTCGCGCCGTTCGGCATTCAGCTGATCGGCTCGAATCTGTTCGTGACGTACGCGAAGCAGGACGCGGACAGGCATGACGATGTCGCGGGCGCGGGCCTCGGCATGGTCGACGTGTTCGACACGGCGGGCAATCTCAAGCAGCACTTCGCGACGGGCGCGCCGTTGAACGCGCCATGGGGCATCGCGCAGGCTCCCTCCAACTTCGGCACGCTGAGCGGCGCGATCCTGATCGGTAATTTCGGCGACGGCACGATCAACGCATTCGATGCGTCGAGCGGCAAGTCGATGGGGCCCGTCATGGGATCGAACGGCAGCGCGATCGTCCAGAATGGCTTGTGGGGCCTCGCCTTCGGCAACAATCTGAGCAATCAGCCTTCGAATACGCTGTTTTTCGCGGCGGGACCGAACGACGAAGCCGACGGCGTGTATGGACGAATCGATCTGAATCCCGCTTCGAGCACGAGCGCAACTTCAGGTTCCGGCACGGGATCGAGTTCGGGCGGCGGGTTGGGCATCGGCATGTAACGCGCTGACATGGGCTCACGTGGGCTCACGTGGGCTCATATAGGTCCGCACTGAAAAGCAGAACGGCCGCCAAAAGCGGCCGTTCTGTCAATCTGCAGGCGCCCGCGTCACACCTGCCGGCGCAATTCGGCGGGCGGCACCTTCATCAGATGGCGATATTTCGCAACCGTGCGGCGCGCGACGAGCACGCCCTGGTCCGCAAGCATCTTTGCGAGCGCCACGTCGGATAGCGGATCGCGGGTGTTCTCCGCAGCGATCATCTCCTTGAGCAACGCGCGCACGGCAGCCGCCGAACACGTTCCGCCGCTTTCCGTGCCGAGTTCGCGCGGGAAGAAATGCTTGAACTCGAAGATGCCGCGCGGCGTCGCCATGTACTTGTTGCCCGTCGCGCGCGAGATCGTCGATTCGTGCAGGCCGAGTTCTTCGGCCACATCGCGCAGCACGAGCGGCTTCAACGCAATCTCGCCGTACTGGAAGAACGGCTTCTGATGCGCGACGATGCACTCGGCGACGCGCTGGATCGTCTCGAAGCGCTGCTGCGCATTGCGGATCAGCCAGCGCGCTTCCTGCAACTGCTGCGCAAGCGGCGAACGGCTCGCGCCCGCCGATTGCGCGAACAGCTCCGCGTACATGCGATGAATGCGCGCCCGCGGCAGCACGGCGGGATTGACGGTGACGACCCACTTGTTGCGCACGTTCCGTACGATCACGTCGGGGACGATGTAGTTGTCGTCGGCGCGGCCATAGGAATTGCCCGGCTTCGGATCGAGCTTGCGCACGAGCGCGCAGGCCACGCGCAACTCTTCCGCGTCGCAGCCGATCTGCTTCTGCAACTCCGCATGCTCACGGCGTGCAAGCCGGTCGAGATGATGCTCGACCACCTGCTTCGCGACGCTGCGTCCCGGCGTATCGGCGGGCAAGGCATCGATCTGCAGCGACAGACACTCGGACAGCGAACGCGCGGCGAGTCCCGGGCGGTCCAGCGTCTGCACGAGACGCAGCGCGACCAGCAACTCGTCTTCCGTCAGCGCGGGTTCGATATCGACGATGTCCGTGAGGTCGGCGAGATCCTGGCGCAGATAGCCGTCGTCATCGAGCGCTTCAATCACGAGGCGCGCGATTTCGCGGTCGCGATCGTCGAGCCGGTAAAGACGCAGCGCGTCATGCAACTGCTCGTGTAAGGTGGGCTGCACACGCGCCCATTCCGTCGGATCGGCGGCTTCCGAGTCGCCGTTGTAGCGCGACGGACCGCGGCCGTATGCGTCGCCGGCATAATCGCCGCCGTCGTCGGGCGAAGCGACGCTCTCCGCTGCGGGTTCCGCCTGCGAGCTTTCGAGCGCGGTATCCCGCTCGGCGGCGGGCAGCGTCTCGCCGTCCGCGCCCGAGCCCTCTGCCGTTTTGCCGGCGGACAGTTCCTCAGGCACGGACGGGTCGTATTCAAGGAAGGGATTGGTGTCGAGTGCGTTGCGCAGTTCCTGCTGAAACTCCAGCGAGGACAGTTGAAGCAGACGCACGGACTGCTGCAGACGCGGTGTGAGCGCGAACGTTTGCTTCGCGCGTAGTTCGATTGTAGGCGGCATACAGACTCTTCCTGTGATTATTCAACAGTGCTTCGGGCAGGACATATGCAACTGCCGTACCAGCTTTCACAACTGTCTGTTTTGATTCGCCTTTGTTCTTTCCGGATGCACGCCACATGCCCGCCCGGTGCGCGGATTTTACAAACGCTCTGAACTTGGAGCCGCATCGTCGCGCATCGTAGACGCGTCCCGGATGCCGGGAAGCGCGGCATTATCGGCGGCTGTGGGCGGCTGTGGGCGGCTGTGGGCGGCTGTGGGCGGCTGCGCCGGGCACGACGCTTGCTGGAAGCCGGACAAGGGGCGCGCCTTCGCAAGGGAACAGCAGTGCGATCAAGCAGTGCGATCAAAGCGCGGCGCGTCCCGTGTCGGCGACGGACCAGACGGAACCGCGGCGGCAGTGGTCTTTGGTCGGGTCATCGGCGGCGGCATCGAGCCGCGATCGACCGGACGGACAACAGGACCGCAACCTTGTCATCAACCGAGAAGGAGAAAACCATGAAAACCATCCAGTTCCTCAAGGCCGCAGGCAGCATCGCATGTGTTGCATTCGCACTGAACGCGACGGCGCAAACAGCGGCATCCGCACCGCCCGCGACCTCCGAGTCCGTCGGTCAGCACATCGACGACGGCACGGTGACCACCAAGGTCAAGGCCGAACTGCTCGGCGCAAAGAACGTGAAGTCCACGCATATCCACGTGAAGACCCGCAAGGGCATCGTCTGGCTGTCGGGCTCGGTGCCTTCCGCCGAGGACAAGACGGCTGCGCAGGACGTCGTGCAAAACGTGTCCGGCGTGAAGGGCGTGAAGAACCACCTGAAGATCGCGGCTGAATAAGCGGCACACGCGCGCGTTCCGACACGCGTGCATCCGGCAGCAGGAAGGCCGCGCTCATCGGGCGCGGCCTTCTTCTTTTTACGCTTCGCGAAGTGCGTTGCGCTTTGGCGCGCGCTCAGGCTTTCATCGCCGCGTACTGATCGTGCATCGCGCGAATGCGGTCGTGATTCTGCGATACGCCGTGGTAGAGCCGCTCGACGACAGCACGCACATCTGCCGGCAAGTCCTTGTCGAGTGCGTCGTGAAAGCGCTTTTTAGCGGCGTCTTCGCCCTTTTCGCAATCGGCGAGGATAGCGTGATCCGCGCGGCTGCCGACCGCCGACTTCACATCGAGCCATCCGCGATGTAACGCACCCGCCATGCTGCCGCCGCTCTCCGGTTTGCCGCCAAGCTTCAGCACGACGTCCTGCAATTCGCGCGCACCTTGCGTGCAACGATCCGCGCTTTCGAGCAGCGCTTCCTTGACGCTCGCGTGGCGAACTTCCCTCGCTGCTTTCATGAAGCCGCGCTCACCATCTTTCGATGTCTCGATCAGATCGTTCAGCACGGCAATGACATTCGTCGCCATACGTCGCTCCTTTCGTTCGTGCTTGAGATGTCAGTGTCGCTGCACTCGTTGTGCCCGGGTTGTGGCCGGGTTGTGCCCGGGTTGTGCCCGATAGCACAGCGTGTCGTCCTTGCCACCCCGCCGGGTAATTGCTTCCCGCGTTCGAACCGCTATGCGACGAACCCGTGTCCGCAAAGGCGCAGAACGCGCCGTCAAAACGGCATGGTTATTGCTGCATAGCTCTGCTGGACCCTCGTTGCGCCGCGCAAATGTGTCTATACGAAGCGCGGCCATCACATAACACGGGCCAGTATTCGACAAGGGAGAATTACCATGAAAATCAGGAGCGCGGAATGCCTGCTGTTCGTGGCGATCGTCACGTCAGCCGTGGTAGCGCAGATACGCGAGCGCACATTGTCCGCACAGACCAACGTCCCGACGCACGCCGGCACCAGCACGACGGCGCAATCCGGCCGCATGCAATCGTGCGAGGACGATCACGGCACGATGCCGCGCGCAGCATGTGCGATGCGCGGCGAGCGCCGCCCTGTCGATGACGGCGACCGCCCGGTCGAGGTCATCGAAAAGCCGCACGCAAGTCAACTCTGGGTTTGACGCACTACGTTCGATGCGAGGCTGCCGCACCCTGCTGCGGCAGCCCGGGTTTGACCGCACAGATCACGCGGATCGCGCAGATCACGTCTTGAGACTACGATCCGGCTCCATGCCGTCGACGCGGAACAGCCCGCTGTGCAGGATCACGCTTTCGCCGCCGTTCTCATCGAGCGCTTCCGCACACACCGAACGGATACGCGCGCGCCCGCGTTCGAACGCGCCGATCAACGCATCTTCCAGCAGCGAATCCGCGCCGAAGTGGTCTTCCAGCGCCTCCGCGGAAATCGCGCACACGACAGGCTCGCCGTCCACGCGCGCCGTGAAGCGCACGGTCAGGCTCGACCCATCGAACACGGGAGCCTCATCGGTGAATGTGATGTGCATGAGAGAGTCCTCGTACGCCGCACGCGGCATGAACACCTTGATGATTCCGTTCATGACGAAGCCTTGCGTGCATTGGCGAGTTGCTGGGCCATCGCGAGATGGTGGCGGATAGTCGGAAGCGCGCGCGCCGCCGCCGCTTTCAGCTGCGCATCGTTGCCGCTTTCGCTTTCCTTCTGGAACAGTTCGACGGCTTTCTGATGGCCGCCCACTGCGACCTCTTCGATATAGACCTTGTCGAAGTCGTCGCCCTTCAGGCCCTGTAGTTTGCCGATCAGCGCAGAGTCCGCGCCCGGCGGCTTGCCGAGACCCTTTTGCGTCGCGACGACGTCGAGGCTGCGCGCGAGCTTCGTGTGATCGGCGATCATCTGCTGCGCGAACTTCTTCACCTGCGGGTTCGAAGAACTGGCAAGAGCCAGCTTGCTCGCCGCGATCTCCGTCGCGTCCGCCTGCGACGCATCCTGCGCAAACTGCGTATCGCCCGGCGAGAGCTTCGTCTGCGCGCTCGCGGGCAGACACGCGGCGCCGAATACGACAGCGGCAGCGACGGCAACAGGCGAAGCAAAGGCTCGAATGAACGAGCGGAATGGGCGAATCATCATGCGTCTCTCCGGGTTCTCCGATCGCGCAGTGCGCGTTGCCGTCACGCCGCTTTCTTCTTCGACAGTTGCGCGATCAGCGCTCTGTTGAACGCGGGCAGATCGTCGGGTTTGCGGCTCGTGATGAAGTTGCCGTCCTCGACCACTTCCTTGTCGACCCACGTGCCGCCCGCATTGCGAATGTCGTCCTGCAGGCTCGGCCAGCTCGTCACCGTGCGGCCCTTGACCAGTCCCGCCGACACGGGCAGCCATGTGCCGTGGCAGATCACGGCAACCGGTTTTTTCGCCTGATCGACGGCCTTCACGAAGGCCTGCGCCTGCGGCAGCAGACGGATCGCATCGCCGTTCACGACACCGCCCGGCAGCACCACTGCGTCGTAATCGCCTGGGGCAGCCTTGTCGAAGGTCGCATCGACATCGACGCTGTCGCCCTTGTCCACATGCCTGAAGCCCTGAATCTTCCCCGCCCTGGCAGAAATTACGTGGACGGTCGCGCCCGCTTCCGTGAGCGCGCGGCGCGGCTCGATCAACTCGGCCTGTTCAAATCCGTCGACGGCCAGTACGGCCACCTTGCATCCCGCGAGTGCGTGAGCCATGTATGTCCTCCCTTGCTTGCTGGCTATTGCTGGCTATTGCTGACTATTGCTGGCTATTCGTAGTGGGAGACGAGCAAGTTCGGTGCCCACGAAGAATGCCGCATCGCCTGCAATGCGCGGACAACGTTCGGGCATTGCTATTGCACGGCGCTGCCGTAACAGGGAACCGGGAACTCGAATGAAAACGATGACACGCGGCACGATTGACGCGATCGCCGAAGGTCTGTCGAATACCTTGCCCGCAGGCTTGCGGCACGCGGACGATACGCGGCCCGGCTTCACCCGCAAAAAGCTGCGCAACGCGTTCGTCTATTTCGATCTCGACGGCAAGCGCATCGGCGATGACGCGCAGATCGCGCGCATCAACGCATTGGCGATACCGCCCGCCTATACCGACGTGTGGATCTGCCCCGACCCGCGCGGCCACATTCAGGCGACGGGACGCGATGCACGCGGCCGCAAGCAGTATCGCTACCACCCGCAATGGCGCGAGACGCGCGACGCCGACAAGTTCAGCCGCATGGCTGCGTTCGGCCAGGCGCTGCCGAAGATACGCGCACGCGTCGCACGCGATCTCACGCGTGACGGCATGCCGCGCGAGAAGGTGATCGCGGCGGTCGTGCATCTGCTCGACACGACGCTGATCCGTATCGGCAGTGTCGAATATGCGCGTGAAAACCAGTCGTATGGGCTCACGACGCTGCGCAAGAAGCACGTCACCATTCGCGCGGGCGAAGTGCGTTTCCGGTTCGCAGG
This sequence comes from Paraburkholderia azotifigens, assembly GCF_007995085.1. GTDB lineage: Bacteria > Pseudomonadota > Gammaproteobacteria > Burkholderiales > Burkholderiaceae > Paraburkholderia > Paraburkholderia azotifigens. The sequence continues at coordinate 2,505,714 of NZ_VOQS01000003.1, read as the reverse complement.
AAAGAGCGGCATCGAGCACGACGTGACAGTCGACAATCCGCGCGTGAAGCGCATCATCCGCCAGTGCGCGGAACTGCCGGGCCACGATCTCTTCAAGTATGTCGACGAGGAAGGCGCGCGCCATACGATCGGCTCGGCCGACATCAACGATTACCTGCGCGAAGTGAGCCACGCGGATTTCACCGCGAAGGACTACCGCACATGGGCGGGCAGCGTGTACGCAATGGCCGCGCTGCGCGAACTCGTGTGCGAGAGCGCCGCCGACGCGCGCCGCCATGTCGTCGCGACCGTGAAGGACGTTGCGACGCTGCTGCGCAATACGCCCGCTGTTTGCCGGCGCTGCTATATCCATCCCGAAGTGATCGCCGCGTTCGAAGCGGGCGAACTGCAGGCGTTGCTGCCGCAGCGCACGAAACGCTACATGAAGGTCGACGAGGCCGCATTCGCCGCGCTGCTCGCCCACGTGCAAAAGCGCGAGCGGCTCGCAAGCCGCAGCGCGCGTAAAAACGGCAAGGCATCCGCGCGTGCGGATGCCGAAAAGGACATCGAAAACAGGCGGCTCGCGACGCTGCTCAGAAAGTCTCGCGCGCTGCGCAAGCAGACGGGTGCGCGAAAGCGCGCCGCCGGTGCCGCCCGGTAACGCGTCGCCGTATTACTCTTCGTATGCGGCCATCACCAGCCACATGTCGCGTTCGTCGTTGTGAATCTGCGCGGCCAGCGCGTAGTTGTCGTTCGGACCGCACGTTTTCAGCAGCGTGCGTTGCGCGGCTTCCGCATCGTCAAAGACGCGATCGCCCGCAAGCGGTCGCACTTCGCGCTTGCCTTCGAACATGTGCTGGTTCATCCGGTACACAAGAGGCTGGTTCTTCCAGACGTGGAAGCAGTCCTTGACGTGCTGAAAATCGCCGCCGCAGATGTTGCTCTGAAAGTGAATCTTCGATCGCATCGCATCACCTCCACATGCGCAGCCGTGTCCGTTGCCCCGGCCGATCGTGATGCCGTGCAACGCTGGATCGCCCGTCGAACGCGATAACGGGCTCGAGAGTCCATTCTCAAGAGTCCATCGCCGTCCGCCAGGCGGATCGCCACCTGCCGCAGTCATGCCGTGCTCTTCAAGTCCTCGATGAAGCAGCGCGGCGTCGAATCGATTCGTCCATTCGCGTTCGCATCAACATGATCCGCCGGTGCGACCATGAACCCGTGTCACTGGCTTGCGCCCGACGCGGCGGCAGTGCCGCTCGCGCCCATGCCGCCCGTGGCGGCAGCCGCAGCCGGTGCGCTGCCACTCGCTGCCGTATCGGCGCTGCTGTTGTCCGCCTTCTTGCAGGCGGCGCCCAACGACAACGCTGCGACAGCCATCGCAAGCAATGCCTGTTTCCATACTGACTTCGTCATGGACCCTCCCGTCTTCGTTGCTGGTCCGGCGCCGTGCGGACGCCGGACACACCGTTACATCCATGCTGTAGCGTGACTGGCCCTTTCTTCACTGGCCCTTTCGTCACTGGCCCTTCGTATCGCTGCTCGCGTCCGCGCCCGGCATGTTGGTCGTATCGGTAGCGGGTTTCGTGTGCGACGACTTCTTGTGCTTCTTCGCTGCGTGCGTGCCCGAAGAAGCCGCCCCAACCCCTGCCTGGTCCGACGAACTCATGCCGGCGCCGTTGCCGCCGCCGCCCGCCGATCCGCCGCCGTTGCCGCCTTGCGCAAATGCGCCGCCCGACAACGCAAACAATGCCGCAACGATCCATGCCTTTCTGTTACTCATCTACGTATCCCTCTCTGAGTGAATGGAATGCGGCCGACCACCGCGAAACCTGTTGCTGCCAATCAGAGTTCGAGCAAGCGCTGTGCCCCTGCAAGGCCGCGCCAGCTCTCGCTGTGCGGCCAGGACAGCACTCTTTTCGGCGATTCTTCGCAAGTTTGCGGCGGCTTCTCGCGCCCGCTTGCGCGATGCATGTCCGCGCGCCGTTTGATAATTACAAAGAGGACGTAAATCTTTCGTGCGATAAAGGGCGCAATATGGCGGCAGCACTTGACCCGTTGCCCTTCACGCCATTCACATTCAACCCAGGAGAATGACTTCATGCGTATCTCGACATCGTTTCTGTTCGACCTCGACGGCACGCTCGTCGACAGCGTGTATCAGCATGTGCTCGCATGGAAAGAGGCACTCGACGAAGAAGGCATCGAGTTGTCGGTGTGGCGCATCCATCGCAAGATCGGCATGAGCGGCGGGCTCTTCACGAATCAGCTGTTGCGCGAAACGGGCGGCGACATGAGCATCGAACGCGTCGAGCGGCTGCGGCGCGCGCACGCCCGCGCGTACAAGCAGTTGCACGCGCAGGTGCGGCCACTGCCCGGCGCGAAGGCGCTGCTGGCTGCGTTGACGGAAAGCGGCACGCCGTGGGCGATTGCGACCAGCGGACGAATGGAAACGGCCGCCGTGAATCTCGAGGCGCTCGGCGTCGACCCGTCGAAGACCGTCGTCGTGACGCGCGACGACGTCAAATACGCGAAGCCCGATCCCGACCTGTTCGTCGCAGCAGCACATCGTCTGAAGGTGCAGATCGAGCATGCCATCGTCGTCGGCGACAGCATCTGGGACATGCTTGCCGCGCGCCGCTGCCGCGCGCTCGGCGTCGGCCTGCTGTCGGGCGGCTACGGCCAGGAAGAACTCGAGCGCTCCGGCGCGCTGCGCGTCTATGAAGATCCGGCGGATCTGCTCGAGCACCTCGACGAAATCGCTGCACGGCCTTAACGTCCTTCGCCCTTTCCCTTTCCCTCTGCCTTTCATCGAAACTGCACGGCGTGCCGCGTGGCACGCCACGTGCAGCGCTTCCATCGTGGACATTCACGCACAGACAGGAGCGATCATGACTCGCGATCAGAACGCCAACGACATTTCGGAGACGCGCCCGGACGACGCGCCGCGCAACGAGCCGAAGCCGCCCGACAGGTCGAAGGACTTGCCCGAACTGCCCGATCCCGTAGAGGTCGGCGAAGCCGGCTGAGCCTTGCAACGTGTAAAGCAAGGCGCGGATAAGGAATAGCGGTTGCTTTCCAGTTTAACGAAGTAGGCGAAGTTCGGACGAACGCTTGAAGAAACCGAGGGAGAGGACATCATGACGCTGCAGAACCAGACGGGCGCAGGCGCGAACATCGTCGGCGCGACACGCGGCACGACGCGCGGCCCGGGGCCCGACGTGATGGCGGCCGACACGCTCGATGGCGACAAGGTGCTGAGCGCCGATGGCGACGACATCGGCAAGATCAAGGACATCATGCTCGACGTGCGCTCGGGGCGCATCGCCTACGCGGTGCTGTCGAGCGGCGGCTTTCTCGGCATCGGCGACAAGCTGCTCGCGATCCCATGGAGCGCGCTCACGCTCCACGTGGATCGCAAATGCTTTCTGCTCGACATGCCGACGCAGAGCGTGAAGAACGCGCCGGGTTTCAACAAGGATCATTGGCCGTCGATGGCCGATCCGACTTGGGCCACGTCGATCCATCAGTATTACGGGCGCGAGCCGTACTGGGGCAACACCGGGGGCAACCCCGGGGGCAACGACGAGTGGCGCGACAAGAAATCTGGCGTCGGCGATGTCGAGCCCGGCTCGTCGGACGCGCCCGAGGCCGGGGGCGTCAAGCTGTAGCGATTCGCGTCCGCTCGCAACGCAACGCAACGCTACGCCAGCATAGCGGGCGGACGCCGTTTCAGACAGGGAACATGATGGCTACCACCACGAAACACAGCGGCACATCGCGCTCGAAGAAGCCCGTCGCGCATGCGTCGACGCGCAAGAAAGGCGGCCGTCCGGCTCGCCAACGCCACTCGCAGGCGCAGGCCGCACATCGCGAACGTTCGGCGGCTTCGAGCCGCTCAAAGCGTAATTCGAAGTACTGGTCGCATCATGTGATGGAAACCAGCGACGCGATGGACATCGAGAAAGACATCTTCAAGACGGGGTCCGCCGATGAGATCGCGCAATCGCTGAAGCGCTCATCGACGCACAGCAAACGGCGCAAGGGCACGCCGTTCCAGTCGGCGATGTCGATGCTCAATTTCTACATCAACCGCGCAGGCCGCAATCTGCCGAAGACGCGCAAGAACACGCTGCAGCAGGCCAAACGCAAGCTGCGCGAAGCGTTCGGCCGCGCGCCGTGATCATGCGGCGCGTCACGTACTGATGCATGCAGAGACTGTCTGGTGGTATCTGATCGTCGGCGGCGTATTGATCTTCATGGGCGTCGCCGCGACGACGTTCAAGCGCCTGCCGCTGTCGGCCGCCATGCTCTATCTCGCGATCGGCTTTGCGCTCGGTCCGTCGGGGCTTGGCCTGCTGCAACTCGATATCGCGCGCGACGCGCATGTTCTGCGGCCCGTCGTGGAAGTCGCATTGCTCGTCTCGCTGTTCGCCATCGGCTTGCGCCTGCGGCTGCCTCTCGTCGCGCCGATGTGGGCGCTGCCGCTGCGGCTCGGCTTCATCGCAATGCTGTTGACCATTCCGCTGCTGACGCTCGCGGGCGTGCTGCTGCTCGGTCTCGACTGGGGTCCGTCGCTGCTGCTCGCGGCCACGCTCGCGCCAACCGACCCGGTGCTCGCGCACGACGTCCAGGTGCAGGATTCCGGCGACCTCGACCTGTTGCGCTTTTCTCTATCGGGTGAAGGCGGATTGAACGACGGTATCGCGCTGCCCTTCGCGTTGCTCGGCCTCGCGCTGTGTGCGCCGGACGTGACGGACCGCCTCGGCGGGCCAGCCTGGCGCTTTGCGCTCGAATCGGGGGCGGGCATCGCGGGCGGTCTTGCTATCGGCGGCGGGCTGGGCTGGATCATGACCGGTTCGGTTGCATGGCTGCGCACGCGGCATGCGCAGGCGCTCGGCCTCGAAGGGTTCTTCGCGCTTGGCCTGATCGGGCTTGCATTCGGCGCGGCGCAGCTCGCGCACTGCAATGGATTCGTCGCCGTGTTCGCTGCGGGCGTCGCGATGCGCCGCGTCGAGCATCGTGCGAGCGGCGGACGTTCGCCGCGCGAAGCGATCGGCACCGTCGATTCCGAAGACGTCGTCGCGACGGCCGCCGATCCGCAAAAGGCTCACGCCTATATGGCCGAGTCGGTGCTCGGCTTTACGATCGAACTCGAACGTATTGCCGAGGTCGCCGTGATGATGATCGTCGGCAATGTACTGGCCACATTATTGGCCGCCTCCCGCAGCACGCTTTTCACGTGGCAAAGCGCCGTATTGATCGCCGTGCTGTTCTTCGTGGTGCGGCCTTTTGCGGTGGAAGCATCGCTGTTGGGTTCGAGCGCTTCGCAGGCGCAACGCCGCTTGATGAGCTGGTTCGGCATTCGCGGGATCGGGTCTTTCTATTACCTTGCGCTCGCGCTCGAGTCGGTGCCGGCCGGGCACACGCAAGCCCTGCTCCCGCTTGTCCCGCTGACACTCGCGGTCATCACGTCGTCCGTCATCCTGCACGGCGTCACTGCCACGCCGTTGATGAACTGGTATCACCGGTTTCGTGATCCAGATCGATAAGCCGTCGCCAAAGCACGATAATCGGTCTTAAAGCGGTCTTTAAGCTGTCTTTAAGCGGCTTATTCGCTTTAACACAAGCCGCCATGCAAGACGAATACAAAAGCGCTTCACTTTTAGGACACGTGCTCCGTTTGCGACCGCGCGCTTCTGGTAAGCAAGAATGAGGCTAGGCGCACACTGGAATGTTGTCTATCATAGGCGCTGACGCAATTGAGCAGAACAAGACGTCACAACATCAATCTGCCATTTCATAGCAGAACACTGTCAATGACGTTAAGCGACTTGCATCGTTATTCGAGGGAATTCATTTGCGCATTCATGCGAATGCTTCCTTTGACGGCTTGCACTGTGCGCTTGCGGCACGTTGGCGTGCCATGCCGTCATGCATCGCTGCTGGCCGTCATTGCTTTGGCATGGCCCCTTCATGCCGCGTTGGCAGAAGACATTCAACAAGCTGTCGCGCAGCCTTCATTTGCGCTCTATTACGGCAAGACGCCGCCCGTCGAGATGCTTTCCGCATTCGACGCCGCCGTCGTCGAACCCGATAGCGGCTTCGATCCGCTTGCGCACCGTTTGCCGCACACCACCTGGTTCGCTTATGCAAGCGTCGGCGAAGTTCTGCCGTCGCGCAGCTATTACGCGGCGCTGCCCAAGAGCTGGCTGGCGGGACGCAATGAATCGTGGGCATCGCGTGTGGTCGATCAGAGCCAGCCGGAATGGCCCGCGTTCTTTGTCGAGCATGTGATCAAGCCGCTGTGGGACAAAGGCTATCGCGGATTCTTTCTCGACACGATGGATTCGTGGCAACTGGTCGCGAAGACGGATGAAGCACGCACACGCCAGACGGAAGGACTCGCGAATGTGATTCGCGCGATCAAGGCGCGTTATCCCGATGCGAAGCTGATCTTCAATCGCGGCTTCGAGATTCTTCCGCAGGTCCACGATCTCGTATACGCGGTTGCGTTCGAATCGCTGTATCGCGGCTGGAACCAGGCGCAACAGCGCTACACAGACGTGCCCGAGCAGGACCGCGCATGGCTGCTCGGTCAGGCAAAGACGATACGCGAGCAATATCGCCTGCCCGTCATTTCGATCGACTATTGCGCGCCCGCCGATCGTGCCTGCCAGCAGGACACCATCGCGAAGATCAAGGCGCAAGGCATCGTGCCATACGTGACGGACGGCGCGCTCGCGACGATGGGCGTCGGCGCTGTCGAACCCGTCAAACGGCGCGTTCTGGTCATTCAGGATCCGCCGCTGCGCACCGACCTGAACGTATCGCCCGGCGTGCGCTTCCTCGCGATGCCGCTCAACTACCTGGGCTACCGGATCGACTATCGCGACGCGCGCGATCCGCTGCCGGAAGGCGATCTGCGCAACCGCTATGCAGGCATCGTGCTGTGGCTCGAAGGCCAGGTGCCGAACAGCAACGCCTATCGCGACTGGCTCATCGCGCAGGTCGACGCAAAGATGCCGATTGCCGTGTTCACGACCTTCGGCACGCAGATGGACCCCGACCTCGCGAAGAAGCTCGACCTCGAAACGGTGACGGGCGCGCCGTCGAATGGCAAGCTCGACGTCGAATCGTACGATCCGAAACTGATGGGCTTCGAAATGAAGCCGCGTCCGTCGGCACGCGATTTCACGCCGGTCCGTGTCGGGCCGCATAGCCGTTCGCTGCTGCGCCTGCGTTCGGGAAACTTCGTGATCGATGGCGCGGGCATCACGCCCTGGGGCGGTTATGCAATGCGTCCATTCGGCGTTTATCAACTCGAAGCCGTGAATCAGGCACGCTGGGTCGCCCACCCGATCGAATTCCTGCGTACGGCCCTACGGCTGAATACCGATATGCCCGTGCCCGATACCACGACGGAGAACGGCGGGCGCCTGCTGATGTCGCATATCGACGGTGACGGGTTTGCGTCGCGCGCCGAGTACACCAATAACAAGCCGGCCAACACCGACATCACGCCGCAGTATTCGGGCGACATGCTGTATCAGCTGTTGCGCGATTCGGGCATGCCCACCACGGTGTCGCTGATCGAAGGCGAAGTCAGCGACGAAGGCCCGTTCAAAAGCTTCGCCCCGCATTTGCGCGCGATCGGCAGAAAGATCTTTGAATTGCCGAATGTCGAAGTCGCGACGCACACCTACACGCACCCGCTGCAATGGATGCGCGTCACCGGGCTCGGCGTGACCGACACGCGCGACACGCCGACGGAAGGCAGCAGCCAGACGAACAGCAGCGGCCTGTCGATCGACATTGCGGGCTACCGCTTCAATATCGACCGCGAGATCAAAGGCTCGATCGACTATATCGACGGCAACGTCGCGCCTGCGTCGAAACCCGTGCGCATGGTGTTGTGGAGCGGCGACTGCCAGGTGCCCTCGCCTGTCTTAAAGGCCGCTTATGAAGCCGGCGTGCTGAACCTGAACGGCGGCGACACGCTCATCACGAAGCGCTTTCCAAGCTGGGCCGCGATTGCACCGCTCGGCGTGATGAAGAACGGCTACTTCCAGATCTTCGCGCCGAACCAGAACGAAGAGTTGTATACGGACCTCTGGCACGGGCCGTTCTATGGTTTTTCACGCGTGCTGGAAACCTTCGCGATGACCGACACGCCGATCCGCTTCAAGCCAATGGACATCTACTATCACATGTTCACCGGCACGAAGTATGCGTCGATGAAAGCGTTGCAAGAGATCTTCGATACCGTGCTCAAACAGCCCGTCACGCCCGTGTTCACATCCGAATACGCGCGCAAGGTGCTCGACTGGCTCGACACCAGCATTTATAACGAGCCGGGCAGCAACGTCTGGGTCGTGCGCAACGAAGCGAATCTGCGCACGGTGCGTCTGCCCACGGGCAAGGTGCCCGACATGGCGGGCGCGACGGGCGTTGCGGGCTATCTGCCGGGACCGGGGGGCACCTATGTGCATCTGACGGGCGACGGCATCGCACGCTTCGCCGTGATCGACGAAACGGCTGCACAGCGGGTTGCACAGCGGGTTGCACAGCGTGCGCCCCGCCCTGTGCCCTATCTCGCCGAAGCCAACGGCATGCTCGATCATTTCGTGCGCACGCGCAGCGGCTTTTCGTTCGATCTGCGCTCGCACATCGCGCCGAGGTTCCGCCTCGCCAACGCAGGCGCATGCCGCGTGACGAAGCGCCCCATCACCCGCACTGCCAACGACTATCGTCAACTGCATGTCGACGTCGCCTGCGACACCTGACCGCCAGCGGCTCTTCTCGCCCGCTGTGATTCTCGTGCTCGGCCTGCTGGTCGGCGTGATGCTCGCGCTCGCCTTTCCGCGCGAAAAAATCGAATCGCGGCTGCTCGCGGGCGCAAACGTCGACAGTCTCACGATCGCCTATCTGGAAGCGTGGCTGCGCGTCGATCCCGACAACGCGGAAGTGTTATCCGAGTTGACGCGCGAATACCTGAAGGGCCAGCGCATCTCGGATGCGACGCGCATTCTGGATCGTCTCGCGCAGTCCAACGATGCGAACGCGCGGCACAGCGCATTGGCGATTCGCGTGTCGATTGCGCAGAAGCGCCTCTATTCGCTCAAACCGAACGACCCGGCACGCCCCGCGCGCATTCGCGAACTCGATGCGCTATTGCACGAAGCGCTCGCCGACCGGTGGGACAACGAGCAGCTGAAAATGCTCGCGCAGCAGGCGCGCGGACTGAACGACAATGATCTCGCCGCGCGCTACTACTCGCTGCTCGCTAGGTCCGATCCGGCGCATGCGCGCGAATGGCTCGCTGCGCTCGCGCAAACGCAGCTCGGCAACCAGCAGCATCGGGCGGCCGCCGATGCGTGGTTTGCTGCCCAGGCGCAAGCCACGACACTCGACGAAAAACGCGCCGCGTTCATCGCGGGTTTGCGCGCGCTGCAATCGGGCAACGACATGGCCGCGACGATGCAGGCCGCCGACGCACACATCGGCGATCTCGCCGACGACCCCGATACCTTGCGGTTTCTCGCGAATCTCGCACTGTCGGCGGGCCGTCCAGACCTCGCGGAAAAATACGTGAAGCGGTTGATGAAAATGTCCGCGCTCGATCCCGCCCAGGCCTTTGTGCTGCGTGCGTCTCATGAGCCGAAGCGCGCGGGCGGCGCGGGTCTGGTCGAACACCGAACGGAACACGGCGTGTGGCTGCGCGCCGCGTGGTATCGGCCGCCTGTGTCGCGCGGCGCGGCGCTGCGCCGGGCGCTGGGCAAGGCTTCGAGTGTCACGCATGTCGCGCGAGTCGAACGCATCGCCGCGTCCGAACCCGCGAGCGGCGCCACCGCCTCCGATTACGAACTCGCGTATCGCGTGTTTCTCGCGAATGGCGACGTTGCAAACGCGCAGCGCATCGCGCAATCGGCCGTCGACCGCGATCCGCAGTCGATCGAATGGCGCGCGCGTCTCGCGCAGGTCGCCGAATGGAATCGTCATCAGGACGTGGCGCTCGCCAACTACATGGCGATCGCAACGATGCGCGGCACCGACGACGACTGGAAACAGGTCGCGCGCCTCGCGCCAGGCCTCAATGACAACGCGGCGATGCTTGCCGTCACGCTGCACCAGGCCGATCGACAGCCCGGCAATCTGAAGCTGCTCGATGCCGTCGTGTTCTCGTACGAACGGGTCGCCGACCCCGACTCGGCGCTGCGCTATCTGCAGTCGCGCTTCACAGGTCCTTTGCGGCGAGCGGCCATGGAACGTTACGCGCAGGTGGCCGAGCGCAAGGGCGACGACGCTCTCGCGCTGCGCACGTGGCGCGATCTCGAGCGCGAATACGGCCCGAACGCCGCGTACGGACTGAAGATCGGCACGATGCTCTATACGCGTACGCAATTCGACGCGGCGCTCGCCGCGATGAACGAAGCGAAGCGCGCCGCGCCCGCATCGAACGACGACTTCTGGCGTTTCTATGCGCTGCTCGCCGATTCGAACCAGAACACGCGCGATGCGCGGGTCGGCTACCAGCAGCTGATCGCGGGCGGCAAGGCCGATCCGCAAGACTACGAGGCGATGACGAACTTCTTCAACGATTCGCCGCTCGACGCGGGCCGTCTCGCCGAATATGCGTACCGTCACGGCGGCCCGCCGCGCACGCTCTCCGAAGCGCTCTATGGTTATCAGCGCGCGCATGCGTGGGGGCGCATCGGCACGCTGCTTGCATCGCTCACGCCGGAGCAGCTGCGGGCAGCCGGGCAGTCGCCGGCGTTCCTGCTGGCGCGCGCGGAATATGAACGGCAGACGGGCGCGAACGATGCCGCACTGCGCGATATCGAACGCGCGGCCATGCTCGATCCGAACAACCCGGAAGCGCGCGCGGCGTACCTCTGGGTGCTGAACGAGCGCGGCACGGATGCGGCGCTGCTCGCGGCACTGCGCCGCCATGCCGGCGATGCCGAGACCGATCCGCAACTCTGGCCCGCGTATGGCGCGGCGTGGCTGCGCATCGGCGACGGGCGCAAGGCGCTGCACTACCTGCACAAGCAGGCGGCGCAAGCGAAGCAGAGTCCGCTGTGGCGGCTCACGTTCGCGGACGCGCTGGAACTGAATGGACGCGTCGACGAAGCATGGCGCGTGCGCAAGCAGGTGTGGATCGAACTGGCGCGGCGAAGGCGTGATCCGTCTCACGCCATGCCTCTGCCCGCGGCCGAGGAAGACGATCTGCGCGGCCGTTACGTCGCGCTCACGCAACTCTATGCCAATGGCGACCGCTCGCGCGCCGTGCTGATCGACATGCTGCGCGCGGATCGAAACGGAACGGGCGGCTCGGGCAATGACGAGCCGCCCGCTTCGGAACTCGGGGATATCGGCCAGTTGCCGCCCGCGAAACAGGACGAGATCCGCAAGCAGCAGCGCCTCTATTCGTCGATCGCACGCGAAGCGGCCATTTCGTGGGCACAAAATGAAAACGCGTCCGACATGGAGCGCGCGTGGCTCGACAAGCAGTACATCGACGACAGTCAGCGCCCTGTGTATGCCGAGGCGCAGCTCGCGATCAACGACGGCGACGTCAACGAGCTGGCGCGCCTGCTCGACACGCTGCCCGACCGGGTGCCGCGGCAGAACCGCGTCGATGCGCAGGCGCTCACGGGCCGCACATCGGCGGCGCAAACCAGCGCGTTCGAATCCCTCACGCGCGAGCCCGACGACGAAGTGATGCAGGCCATGGCGCGCGAGCAGCTGCTCAGCAATGCGCAGGCGCTGGCGGGCGCGTTCCGCTATGTCGATCAGGGCTCGCTGCGCTTCACGGAAGAATCGGCGACGGGCAGCATGCGTATTACGCCTTCGCAGAACCTGCAGTTCCGCTATCAGCAGCGCGATCAGACCGTGGACGGCTCACAGCTCGCGTACGCGCCCAAACACGACCGGCTCGCCGAAGCCATCTACGGCCACAAAGGTCAATATGACGAAGAGCACGCGACGCTCGGCCGCCGCAATGCGCTCGAAGACTTCACGATAGCGCGCGTCGACGGCACGTACAGCGTCACGCAACGCCTCACGCTGACATACGCGCTCGGCTACAACCAGGCTGCGACAGAATCGACGCAACTGACGGTGGGCGGCACAAAAGACCTCGCGACGCTCGGCTTCAACTACCGGCTCGACCCGCACTGGTTCGGCGGCGCGCGCTACGAATATGCGCGCTTTCATGGCCAGGACCGCTCGACGCTCGGCAACGGCAGTCTCGTCGAAGCGAACGTCGGCTACAAGATCAAGGCCGATTACCCCGACTACACGATCCGCGCCGTATTCGCGCATGGCCAGTACAACGCCACGGGCACGCCAGGCGAGCGCCTGCGCGTGCTGCTGCCCGACAGCACACCGTTCACGGCCGCGTCGTTCATGCCGCAAACCTTCACGCAGGGCGGCCTGATCTTCTCGTTCGGCGACGATCTGCCCGAACAGTATTCGAAGGCATGGCGGCCGATGTTCGCAGGCGGCCCGATCCGCGACTCGCGTGCGGGCTGGTCGGGACAGGCCGAACTCGGCGTCGCCGGCAGCGTGTTTGGCCACGACCAGATGCTGCTTTACGGCGCGTATCAAGGTGTTTCGTCGAACCACTCGACGTCGGTGAAGGAAGTCGGCGCGCGGTATCGCTATCTGTATTGACGAAGTATTGAAGAGTCCTGGAGGAAAACGACATGGATCACAGCACGAACATTCGCGCGCGCGCGACGGCGGCACTGGCATCCGCTGTTGCGCTGGCGGCGCTCACGCTCGCGGGCTGCGCGGTCGTCGATCGCAGCGCGCCGCCCGCGATCGCGAAGAACGACAGCGTCGCGATTCTGCCCATCGCGAACAACACGGAGACGCCGCAAGCGGGCCAGCGCGCGGCATCGATTGCGCAGAGCCTGCTTGCGTCGTACGGCTACACGAATCTGTCGCGCTACCCCGCGAGCGCCGACGACGAAACGCTGTTCGACGCCGCGAAACCCGACGCGCAGCAGAACGCGCTGAACTGGGCGCGCCAGCAGAACGCGCGCTATGCACTGACGGGCGCCGTCAACGAGTGGCGCTACAAGGTCGGCGTGGACGGCGAACCGGCCGTCGGCCTAACGTTCGATGTGATCGACGTGCAGACGGGCAAGGTCGTGTGGACGGGCACGGGCAGCCGCACAGGCTGGAGCCGCGATGCCGTATCGGGCGTCGCGCAGAAGCTGGAGCGCGATCTGCTGTCGCCGCTCGCGCGCTGATGTACGGCTCGAGGCACACCTTGCCGCGCGCGACTATCATCGACACCAGGGTCCGATTCACAGGACGAACGCCATGAACACGCAGGCCAACGAACACGCCGCGCCGCGCGGGCGCCACCGGCGCCGCCAGGCGCAAAGCGTCGGTGCGGGCTCCTGGTGGGCGCGCGTGATCGCGCCGCCGCGCGGCTCCGCGCATCGCCGCGCGATCGCCGCGCTGGAGACCATCGTCGCGACGCTGATCGCCATCGCCATCTGCTGGGCGTTCGATCACGACGATCCGCTGCTGGTCAAGAGCGGCTTCGGCTGGATCTGGATCGTGCCGCTCGTGATCGCGCTGCGCTATGGATCGATAGCGGGCGTGTTCTCGGGACTCATATTGCTCGCAACCTGGTATGCGCTGTATCCGCAATACGGCGGCCCATCCGCGCCCGTTTCGCTCGCCCATGCGTTGAGCGCGCCGCCGGCGACGCGGGTCTTCCCCGTCAGCTTTTTCCTTGGCGGCTTCGTCGTCACGATGCTGTGCGGGCAGTTCGGCGATATCTGGATCACGCGGCTTCGCCAGGGCCGCATCGCCAACGACTATCTCGCCGAGCGTCTGTCGATCCTCACGCGCAACCAGTTCATGCTGCGCATCTCGCACGAACGGCTCGAACAGGATCTGCTCGGCCGACCCGCGACGCTGCGCGATTCGCTCGCGCGGCTGCGCACGGTGATCCTCAATCATGAGCCGACGGATGCGCAGCACGGCATCGTCGATCTGCGCGGCGCGCAGCCGTTTCTCGAAGCGGCGGCGCAGGCGTGCCAGATCGAAAGCGCGAGCGTGCACGCCTGGCGCGGCGGCAAGCCTTCGACGGCCGTGGCGGCATCGATCGGCGCGCCGTCCGCGTTCGAGCCCGACGATCCCCTCGTGCGCGAAGCGCTCGACACACGCACGCTGGTTCATGTCGAATCGAGGACGAATCAGGACGCGTCGATCAGCCGGTATGTCGCCGTCGTGCCGTTGATCGACGCGCAGAAGAATCCCGTCGGCGTGCTCGCCGTCGAGCGCATGCCGTTCCTCGCGCTCACGCGCGACAACCTGCAGTTCCTGCTGGTGCTGTGCAACTTCTACGCCGACGGCGTGCAGCACGCCGTCGTGACGCGCGACACGCTCGCTGCCTTTCCGGCCTGCCCGCATACCTTCGCGCTCGACTATGCGCGGCTCGTGCATCTGAAGCGCGATACGCAGGTGCAATCGTCGATCGTCGCGCTCGCGTTCCATAACGACGAGCGCGGCAACATGCTGTTCGAACACGTGCTGCGCACGCGGCGCGCGCTCGACGTGCAATGGCCGCTGCGCGACGAGCGGTGCCGCGTGGTGCTCACGCTGATGCCGCTGTCGGGCGATAGCGCCGTCGACGGCTATCTGCTGCGTATCGAAGAGAATCTGCGCGCGCAGTACGGCGTCGATTTCGAAGCCGCGCGCGTCGCCGTGCATTCGATGGCCGTGCCCGCCGACGAACCTGTCGCCGCCTTGCGGCGTTTGCTGGAGCGTTGCGATGTCCGCTTCTGACGGCGTCACCGTCGATCGCACGAAGCCTGCGGGCGCGCGCCTCACGCTCGTCGGGGTGCTGCTCGTGATCCTCGGCCTCGCGCTGCAGATCGGCGTCTTCATGCTCGCAGCGCGCAGCGCGCCCGACACGTCGGCGCAATGGCTCGGCAGCTTCGATAACGCCGAGCCCGCGACGCTACGCGCTGCCGCGCAGCTGAACACGCAGACCGTATTGCTGTGCCTGCTCGTGCAAGCCACTGCCGCGCTTGCCACGACGCTCGGCCTCGCGACGATGATGCCCGCGCGCTACCGGCTTCCGCGTATGGGGCTGCTCGCGTCGCTGTGGTTTCTGAATTTCGCGGTGCCTGTCGGCGGCATGCTCTGTTCGCTCGGCGCGCTCGCGCTTGGCGCAGCGTTGCCGCGTCCGCGCGCGCAATTGCCCGTGGTGCTCGTCGAGGAACCCGAGTTCGCCGCGAATCTGATCGGCACCGTGTCGTATGGACGCGGCGCGCGCCTCAAGGCGGAATTGCAGAACGCCGACGCGGGCACGTCGTTTCGCATGACCGCACTGCTCGCGATGCAGTCGATGCCCGCGCGCACTGTTTCGCCGTTGCTGCAAGGCATGCTCGCCGACCCGCTCGACGACATCCGGCTGCTTGCCTACGGCATTCTCGACAATCGCGAGAAAGCGCTCACGCAGCAGATACTCGTGGAGCGCCCCAAGCTCGATCGCAAGCTGCGTCCGGACCTGAGCGACGCCGAGCGTGCGCAGGCGAACAGAACGCTCGCGCAACTGTATAGCGAGCTGATTTACGAAAACCTCGTGACAGGCGATGTATATCGCAACGCCGCCGATCAGGCCGACGGCTTCGCGGCGGCCGCACTCGAACACGATCCGCACGACGCGGCGCTGTGGCGACTGCGCGGGCGCCTTGCCATCGCGCGGCTCGATCTCGACGGCGCGGAGACGATGCTGCAGCGTGCGATCGATTGCGGCTTTCCGCGCGACCGGATGCTGCCGTGGCTCGCCGAAACGGCTTACCTGCGCCGCGATTTTGCGCGCGTGCGCACGCTGCTCGCCGAAATAGACAGCCGCGCGACCACGCCGACGCTGTCCGCCGTGGTCGATTTCTGGAAGCCACGCGGACCCGGCGCCGCGCGGCCCCGCACCATCTGAGGCCATCCTCATGTTTTCATCGAATACGCCCTCGCTGCCGGATGCGGATTCCGCCGATATCGCCCTGTTGCTCGAAGGCACGTTCCCGTATGTGAGCGGCGGCGTGTCGAGCTGGGTCAACCAGATCATCCGCGCGTTTCCCGAGTATTCGTTTGCGCTGTGCTTTCTGGGCAGCCGTCCGCAGGACTATCCGAAGATGCAGTACGCGCTGCCGGATAACGTCGTGCATCTGGAGAACCACTATCTGTACGATTTCGCGCCGCAGCCGCTCGTGCAGAAGCAGCGCGGCGACGCGTCCGCGTTCATGCGTTCCGCGCATCTGCACGACGCGCTGCGCAATCCCGCGATGCGTCACGCGGCGGGCCGCATGCTGAAGGACATGCTGGAGGACTTGCGTCCGGGCGGCGCACTGGGCGAAGACGCATTTCTCTATTCGAAGGAAGCCTGGCACTATCTGACCGATCAGTACCGGCAGTTCTGCACGGACCCGTCGTTCGTCGATTACTTCTGGACCGTGCGCATCATGCACAAGCCGCTTTGGCAGCTCGCCAAGATCGCCGACGGCCTGCCGCGTGTGAAGATGTTCCATACGGTATCGACGGGTTATGCGGGCTTTCTCGGCGCGCTCGCGCGCTATCGTCACGCGCGTCCGCTGCTGGTGTCGGAGCACGGCATCTATACGAAGGAACGCAAGATCGATCTGTTCCAGAGCGAGTGGATACGCGATAACCGCAGCATCTTCGAGCGCGACGTGTCGCAGATCGGTTATTTCCGCGACCTGTGGGTGCGCTTTTTCGAAACGCTCGGCCATGTGTGCTACGACGCCGCACAAGACATCATCGCGCTTTACGAAGGCAACCGTCAGCGGCAGATTCTGGACGGCGCGCCCGAAGCCAGGACGGCCAGCATTCCGAACGGCGTCAATTTGCCGAAGCTCGCGCCGCTGCGTGCGCAGCGTGCGGCCGGCGTGCCCAAGACGCTGTGCCTGATCGGCCGCGTCGTGCCCATCAAGGACATCAAGACCTTCATTCGCGCGATGCTGACCGTCGTGCGCCGCATGCCGGAAGCAGAAGCGTGGATTGCCGGTCCGGAGAACGAAGATCCATCGTATGCAGCCGAATGCCATGCGCTCGTCGAGAGCCTTGGTTTGCAGGACAAGGTGAAGTTTCTCGGCTTCCAGAAGATCGACGAGTTGCTGCCGAAATGCGGCGTGCTCGTGCTCAGTTCGATTTCGGAGGCGCTGCCGCTCGTCGTGCTCGAAGGCTTCGCGGCGGGCGTGCCGTCCGTGACGACGGACGTGGGCTCGTGCCGGCAGTTGATCCACGGGCTCGAAGGCGACGATGCGGCGCTCGGCGCGGCGGGCCGCGTGGTGCAGATCGCCGATCCGCGCGCGCTCGCTGAAGCCGCGCTCGATCTGCTCGACGAAGACAACTGGCGTGCCGCGCAGCAGGCGGGCATCGCGCGCGTCGAGCGCTTCTACACGCAGGAGCAGATGGTCGGCTCATATCGCGATCTGTATGCAAGGCTCACGGCGCAAGCGGATCTCGCCGATCCGCCCGCATCGGAAGCCGGTCTGATGCAGATGCCTCACTGAACGGGAGCGCGCGACTATGGCGGGGATTGGTTTCGAACTGCGCAAGATGCTCCGGCGCAACACGCTGCTGGGGCTGATGCAGGCGTACACGTATGCAGGTCTGATTGGCGCGGGACCATGGGTGCTGTCGATCGTCGGCATTCTGCTGATCGGCGTGCTGAGCATTCCGTTCGTGCTGCCGACGGGACTCATCACGCAGTTTCAGGTATCCGTCACGTATCTGATTTCGTTGTCGCTGGTGCTGACGGGGCCGCTGCAGCTCGCGTACACGCGCTTCACGTCCGACCGTTTGTTCGAAAAGCGGCGCGACCTGGTGCTGCCGAATTTTCACGCGGTGATGTTCATCGTGACGGCTGCTTCGACTGTGCTCGGCGGTTGCGCGGTGGTGTTTCTGTTTGCGCAGCAGACGGCGGCTTACCGGCTGCTGATGCTGGCGGGCTTTGTCGTGATGGGGAATATCTGGATCGCGACGATCTTTCTGTCGGGCATGAAGCAGTACATGTCGATCATCGTCGTGTTTTTCATCGGTTATGCGGTGACGACGGGTGCGGCGTTGACGCTGAACATGTTCGGCCTGACGGGCTTGCTGTCGGGTTTCGTGATTGGGCAAACGGTATTGCTGATGGGCCTGCTCGCCCTGATCTACCGCGATTACCACAGCGACCATTTCATTTCGTTCGAGATGTTTCGCAAGGAGTATCGCTATCCGTCGCTGATGTTGACCGGGTTTTTCTACAACCTCGGCATCTGGGCCGACAAGTTCATGTTCTGGTATTCGCCGGGGACGGGGCAGCCGGTGATCGGGCCGCTGCGCGCATCGATCATCTATGACATTCCGGTGTTTCTCGCGTATCTCGCGATTATTCCTGGTATGGCTGTTTTCCTGATGCGCATTGAAACTGACTTCGTCGAGTACTATGACGCGTTTTATGACGCTGTGCGCGAAGGTGCTTCTTTGCAGCATATCGAGCGGATGCGCAACGCGATGGTCGAGGCTCTGCGCAATGGTATCTGGGAGATCATGAAGGTGCAGGCCATCGCTGCGATGATGTTGTTCGCTGCCGGTACCATCCTGCTGCAATGGCTGCAGATTTCTACGCTGTATCTGCCCTTGCTTTATATCGATGTGATTGCCGCCAGTATGCAAGTCGTGTTTATGGGCACCATCAATGTGTTCTTTTATCTCGACAAGCGGAAGATTGTTCTGTTTCTTGTCGGTTTGTTTGTTGTTCTTAATGTCGTGCTGACGGCTGTTACGTTGTCTTTGAATCCCGGTTTTTATGGGTATGGGTTTGCTGGCTCCCTCCTTGTTGTTGTGCTCGTCAGTCTTTATCTTCTTGATCGGAAGCTTGATTCTTTGGAGTATGAGACTTTTATGTTGCAATGAGTGCGCCTTGTGCGGCTTGCTATTTCTGCTGCGCTGGCATCCGCGATTTCGTATCGGTGCTTCAGGCGTTGCCCCTGTGCGGGGCGGCACTTACTTTCTTTGCCGCCGCAAAGAAAGTAAGGGAAGGTCTGAACAACCCGTTTTCTGCCTGGGATCTCTAACTGGCACGCGCGGAGTGGAATTCGCGTCCCCATTCACGCTGTGTTGAACCGATGCCGGTCGCATCTTGCGCATGGACGCTGCGCCTTTGGGGGCGTCTTCGCCCTTCATTTCGCTTTACCGAGCACCCCGCGAGCCAACCAGAGATTGATCAGCGCGAACTGCGTTTCGATCTGCGCCGTGTTCTTCGCCATGCCTCGATACCGCGCCTTCAGATAGCCGAACTGACATTTGAGCACCCGAAACGGGTGCTCAACCTTCGCCCGCACGCCCGCCTTGAGCCGCTCGACTTTCTCGTAGATTCTGTCGAGCCGCTTGCTTTTGTCCAGCTTTCTTCGCTTGCTCGGCCTCATCGCCACGTGCCACTGGACCGCCCCCGTTTCGCCTCGCTTCTCGATGCCCACGTAGCCCGCATCGGCAAACGCAACCTCCTCGTCGCCGTGCAACAGTTCATGCGCCACCGTGATGTCGTGAACATTTGCCGGCGTGCACTTGACGGTATGCACCAGCCCCGACTCCACATCGACTCCGATGTGCGCCTTCATACCGAAGTACCAGCTGCCGCCCTTTTGCGTCTGGCTCATCTCCGGGTCTCGCGTGCCAGCCTTCTTCGTCGAACTGGGTGCCGAAATCAGCGTTGCGTCGACCGCCGAGCCCGCCTTGAGCATCAGGCCCTTCGCCTGCAGGATCTCGTTGACCGTCGCCAGCATTCTGGCCGACAGCTCATGGGCCTCAAGCAGGTGCCGGAATCGCAGGATCGTGCTCTCGTCAGGCAGGCGCGTCATGCCCGTGCCCAGCAGCGCGAACTCCCGGTACAGCGGGATGTCGTGCAGCGCCTCCTCCATCGCCGGGTCCGAGAGGCTGAACCATTGTTGCATGAAGTGAATGCGAAGCATCGTCTGGATCGGAAAAGGCGGGCGGCCAGTCTTGCCTTTCGGATAGTGCGGTTCGATGAGCGCAATCAGCTTCTGCCACGGCACCACGCGCGTCATCTCATCGAGAAACTCGCGCTTGCGGGTGCGCTTCGTCGACAGATCCAGACCAAGACCAAGTTGTGTCATCACGCCACTCCATGAAGTCTCCTGATCCCAGGATAGTCCAAGCTCACGTCAATGCCAGGACTTTTGCAGAGATTCCTAAGCAAAGAAAGCGGGCTAACACCGCCAATCCTAGTCGTTGCCTGCGGGCCCCCACGGGTCCCGCACTCCTGGCGGCATCGCACTTTTTCACGCGTGTTGCCAACGCCTTCAACCGGCGCGTCACCCTCTCCAATCACCCGTAGCACAGCCAGCGACAGCGAACGGTTTGCGCCGCCCAGGTGGCAAACTGTGTGTAGCTTGTCGCGCCTTACGCGTTCGCGCTTCTACGACACCGATCCCGCTTTTCAGTCCGGAGTGGTGCATTTTCGTCGCGACAGCCTACACACAGTTTGCCACCTGGGCGGCGGTGAACTTTCTGGTAAAGAGAAACGTGACGCGGAAGTGTGAAGCGGGTGAGGCGTGAGTTAGTACGCTGGCAACGGGCGTAAGACAGTGCGTTGCCGTGGGAAGGACGGGGACGTTGAGAGCCCCTGGGCAAATACAAGCGCTGGCGGTGTGAGCGGCTTTCTTTTGCCTACTTTTCTTTGCCGCTGCAAAGAAAAGTAGGTGCCGCCCCGCACAGGGGCAACGCCTGAAGTACAGAACGCAAAACGCGGATGCCAGCGCAAGCCAAACCGCGGATGCCAGCGCAAACCAAACCGCGAATGCCACCAAAAGCTCACAAACCAAACCGCCCCTGTGCAATCTGCTCCCGCCGCGGCTCCCCTTGCCGCTCCAACATCCATCCAGGATATTCCGCAGGCAAAGCGCTAACCTCATCGAGCGCAGCAAGCTCGTCAGCGCCAAGCTGCACACCACACGCAGCAATATTGTCATCAAGCTGCTCAACGCGCCTGGCGCCAACGATGACACTCATCACAGCACGCTGATGCAACAGCCAGGCCAGCGCAATCTGTGCAACAGACACCCCCGCACGATCGGCAATCACACGCATCGCGTCCACGCAATCAAACGCCCGGTCCCGATTCACAGGCGGAAAGTCAAACGTCGTGCGGCGGCTGCCCGCCTCGCCCTGCTGCTCGCGCCCATACTTGCCGCTCAGCAAACCACCCGCCAGCGGACTCCATACCATCAACCCCAGCCCTTCGCTTCGCAGCATCGGCACAAGCTCGCGCTCCAGATCGCGCCCCGCGATCGTGTAGTACGCCTGCAACGTGTCGAAGCGCGCAAGACCCAGCCGCTCGGAGATGCCAAGCGCCTTCACGATCTGCCACGCAGCCCAGTTCGACACGCCGATATAGCGGACATGTCCATGCTGCACGAGCGTATCGAGCGCACGCAACGTCTCTTCAATCGGCGTCGCAGGATCGAAACCATGGATCTGGTACAGATCGACGTGATCGAGCTGCAGGCGCTGCAAGCTCGCCTTGATGCCGTCCATGATGTGGTAGCGCGACGCGCCGCGCGCATTCGCGAAGTCGCCCGTCTGGCCGAACACCTTCGTCGCCACGACGACGGAATCGCGCGGCACCTTGAGGTTCTTCAGCGCCTGACCCGTGATCTGCTCCGACACGCCCGATGAATACACATCGGCCGTATCGATGAAATTGATGCCCGCGTCGATCGCGCGGCCAATCAGACGCTCGGCATCGCTCTGCTGCAAGTCGCCGATGTGCTGCCAGATGCCACCCGTGCCGCCAAATGTCATCGTGCCGAGGCACAGTTCCGACACGAAGACGCCAGTACGGCCAAGCTGGTTGTATCGCATGGTTCGAGACTCCACGTTGGTGATGAAACGGTGCTGGATCAGCCAGCATACTCAATGGCCGCAATCGCTGCTCGTGCGTTGCCAATGCATCCATCACTGTCTCGTGCAGTGCAGCGTGCATGTTTCGCCCGCCCGATGTATCGCCCTCTCCCTTGCATGCAATCAGAAGGGATACCGGCATCAAGTACCGCCACGCGTGACGCACGCCTGCGCAGAATTGACAGACCGGTAGTTGCGTTATGCAGGCGACTCACAGCACGCCCCCGCGAAACCTGCGAGACTGAGCGGGTCTAACGTTTTCAAGGGCTCGCGCAGGCCGTGCCCTGGATATGCAGCGCCGCGCCCCCATCTTCGACGTCATGACCTCCGCCCTCTCTTCCGCCGGAACGATGGCCGACCCGCTGGCGGGGTTTCACCCCGCCGTCGCGGGCTGGTTCCGCAAAACCTTTCCCGCGCCGACAGACGCGCAGGCCGCCGCGTGGCCGCTGATCCGCAACGGCCGGCACACGCTCGTCGCCGCGCCGACGGGTTCGGGCAAGACGCTGACCGCCTTTCTCGCCGCGCTCGATGAACTCGTGCGCGACGGACTCGCGCACGGCGGCGCACTGCCCGATGAAACGCTCGTGGTCTACGTATCGCCGCTGAAAGCGCTGTCGAACGATATCCGCATCAATCTGCAAACGCCGCTCGAAGGCATCGCGAACGAACTCGCGCAACGCGGCCTGCCCGTGCCCGATATCCGCACCGCCGTGCGCACGGGCGACACGACCCAGCAGGAGCGCAACGCACTGAAAAAGCGCGCGCCGCATATCCTCGTGACGACGCCGGAATCGCTGTACGTGCTGCTCGGCTCGGCGTCGGGCCGCAAGATGCTCGCGACGGTGCGAACCGTGATCGTCGACGAAATTCACGCGATGGCGGGCGGCAAGCGCGGCAGCCATCTCGCGCTGTCGCTCGAACGGCTCGACGCGCTGTGCGGACGGCGCCTGCCGCGCATCGGCCTGTCGGCGACACAAAAGCCGATCGAAGCCGTCGCGCGTTTTCTGGCGGGCGGCATCAGCCCGGACAGCGACGAACCCGCAGACTGCGCGATCGTCGATGTCGGCCACGTACGCGAGCGCGATCTCGCGCTGGAAATACCGCCCGTGCCGCTCGAAGCGGTGATGTCGAACGAAGCGTGGGAGCTCGTCTACAACCGGCTCGCCGAACTCGTCGCGATGCATCGCACCACGCTCGTGTTCGTCAACACGCGACGCATGGCGGAACGCGTCGCGCGTCATCTGACCGAGCGCCTCGGCAAGGCATCCGTCGCCGCGCATCACGGCAGTCTCGCGAAAGAACACCGCTTCGATGCCGAACAGCGTCTGAAGCGTGGCGAGCTGCGCGTGCTGATTGCAACGGCATCGCTGGAACTGGGCATCGATATCGGCGACGTCGATCTCGTTTGCCAGATGGGTTCGCCGCGTGCGATCGCGCCGTTTCTGCAGCGTGTCGGGCGTTCGGGCCATCATGTAGGCGGCATGCCGAAGGGGCGGCTTTTTCCCGCTTCGCGCGACGATCTGATCGAATGCGCGGCGCTGCTCGATTGCGTGCGGCGCGGCGAACTCGATCTGCTGCATATTCCGCGCGCGCCGCTCGACGTGCTCGCGCAGCAGATCGTCGCCGAAGTCTGCAATGCCGAATGGAGCGAGGACGCGCTGTTCGA
The DNA here is from genome assembly GCF_007995085.1 of Paraburkholderia azotifigens. Classification (GTDB taxonomy): domain Bacteria; phylum Pseudomonadota; class Gammaproteobacteria; order Burkholderiales; family Burkholderiaceae; genus Paraburkholderia; species Paraburkholderia azotifigens. Next base: position 2,482,112 of record NZ_VOQS01000003.1, on the reverse strand, counting down.
CCTGTTCCGCCGCGCCGCGCCGTACGTCACGCTCGAACGCGAGCAGTACGATGCCGTGCTGCGCATGCTCGCCGAGGGCTACACGAGCCGTCACGGCCCGCGCGCCGCCTACGTGCATCGCGACGCCGTCAACGGCACGCTGCGCGGGCGGCGCGGCGCGCAGCTGTATGCGGTGACGTCGGGCGGCACGATTCCCGAGAACGCCGATTACGCGGTGATCCTGGAACCGCAAGGACTCAACATCGGCACGGTGAACGAAGACTTCGCCGTCGAAAGTCTCGCGGGCGACGTGTTCCAGCTCGGCAATGCGTCGTACCGGATCATGCGCGTCGAGAGCGGCCGCGTGCGCGTCGAAGATGCGCAAGGCCAGCCACCGAACATTCCGTTCTGGCTCGGCGAAGCGCCGGGGCGCAGCGACGAGTTGTCGGCGGGCGTGGCACGGCTGCGCGCGGAAATCGGGCAGCGGCTGGCAGAAGCGAAGGTCGCGCCGTCTGTCGCTGCACAGGCCGAAACATTGACTGATCCGCACGACGCCGTCGCGACACTCGCCGAACAGCAGGCAACAGCCACCACGCTCGATCTCGAACCCGCCATCGCATGGCTCGCAGAACAATCGAAGTTGCCTGAATCCGCCGCGCGGCAGATCGTCGAGTATCTGGCGCGCGCGCGTCAGACGCTCGGCGCGCTGCCGACGCGCGACACGCTCGTGATGGAGCGCTTCTTCGACGAATCGGGCGGCACGCAACTCGTGATTCACACGCCGTATGGCAGCCGCGTGAACCGCGCGTGGGGACTCGCACTGCGCAAGCGCTTTTGCCGCACGTTCAATTTCGAACTGCAGGCGGCCGCGACGGAAGATGCGATCGTGCTGTCGCTGACGGGCGCGCACAGCTTCGCGCTCGACGAAGTGTGGCGCTATCTGCGTTCGGCGACAGCCGAACACGTGCTGATCCAGGCGCTGCTCGACGCACCGCTGTTCGGCGTGCGCTGGCGCTGGAACGCGACGACGGCGCTCGCGTTGCCGCGTTACACGGGCGGCCGCAAGACGCCGCCGCCGTTGCAGCGCATGCGCAGCGACGATCTGCTCGCCACCGTGTTTCCCGATCAGGCCGCGTGCCTCGAAAACATCGTCGGCGAGCGCGAGTTGCCGCATCATCCCCTTGTCGATCAGACGCTCGACGACTGTCTGCACGAAGCAATGGATACGGAAGCCTGGCTCGCGCTGCTGCGGCGGATCGAAAGCGGCCAGATTCAACTCGTTTCGCGCGATCTGCCCGCGCCCTCGCCGCTTGCCGCCGAAATCCTGACGGCCAGGCCGTATGCGTTTCTCGACGATGCGCCCATCGAGGAGCGCCGCACGCAAGCCGTGCTGAATCGCCGCTATACGACGGGCCTCGAGTCCGCCGACGATCTCGGCGCGCTCGATGCCGATGCCATCGCGAGTGTCGGCGAGGAAGCGTGGCCGCAAGTGCGCAATACCGACGAAATGCACGAAGCGCTGACGGGCCTCGCGTGCATCACGGAGAGCGAGGCGCAACGCAACGAAGGCTGGCCCGCCTGGCTCGCTGAACTCGCGAAGACGGGTCACGCGACGCGCATGCAGGTCGCGCAGCACGACGCATTGTGGCTGCCCGCGGAGCGCCTGACGTCGCTGCGGGCGATCTATCCGCACGCGGAGATCGAACCGGCGATCCGTGCGCCCAGGGGTTTCGACGAAGCCTGGACGGAAGACGAGGCACTCGTCGACGTGGTGCGCGCGCGGCTCACGGGCTTCGGGCCGCTGCCGCTGTCGTTGATCGCGCGCGCGCTGGCGCTGCCCGCGTCTACCGTCGCGCAGGCGCTGACGCGGCTCGAAGCGGAAGGCTATGTGATGCGCGGCCGTTTCACGCCCGGCGCGCTCGAAGAACAATGGTGCGAGCGGCATCTGCTTGCGCGCATCCATCGCTATACGGTGCGGCGTTTGCGCCGCGAGATCGAGCCCGTCGAGCGGCACGACTTCATGCGCTTCCTGTTCGCGTGGCAGCGTCTCACACCCGACACGCGCGGTGAAGGGCGCGACGCGCTCGCCGCCGTGCTCGATCAGATGGAAGGTTTTCAGACGGCAGCGAGCGCGTGGGAAGAAGACCTCCTGCCCGCACGCCTCAAGGACTATTCGATCACGTCGCTCGACGAACTGTGCCGCGCGGGCAAGATCGTCTGGATGCGGCTCACGGACCGCGCGCGCGGCGCGAGCGGTCCGGTGCGCAGCACGCCCATCGTGCTGTTGGCGCGCCGCGCGCTGCCCGTGTGGACCGCGCTGCTCGATACGTCGAAGCAGCCGGAACTGTCGCCGAAAGCGCAGATGGTCCTGGACGCATTGACGCAGCATGGCGCGATGTTCTTCGACGAACTGTCGGGCGACGTGCATCTGTTGCGCGTCGAACTGGAAACCGCGCTCGGCGAACTGGTCGCAGCGGGACTCGTCAATTCGGACAGCTTCGCGGGCTTGCGTGCGCTGCTGAAGCCCGTCGCGAAGCGCAACGCGTCGTACTTTCCGAGCCGTCGTCCACGCGGCGCTGGTGCGCTGATCGGTGGGATGGACGATGCGGGACGCTGGGCGCTGTTGCGGCGGCGGCCCGTCGCGGCTGCGCCCGAAGAAGGTGCAGCGGCTCCCCCCTCGCCTGCCCGCCGCGCGGCATCGTTCGAACCCGAGGTGCTCGAGCATGTCGCGATGACTCTGTTGCGGCGCTATGGCGTCGTCTTCTGGCGTCTGCTCGAACGCGAAGCCGAATGGCTGCCGCCGTGGCGCGATCTGCTGCGCGTGTACCAGCGGCTCGAAGCCCGCGGCCAGGTGCGCGGCGGACGCTTCGTCAACGGTCTCGCGGGTGAGCAGTTCGCGCTGCCCGAAGCCATTCCGTTGCTGCGCGAAACACGCCGGCATGCGAACGACGGTGCTTTTGTCTGCGTCGCGGGCACCGATCCGCTGAATCTCGTCGGCACGCTGCTGCCGGGGAACAAGGTGCCCGCCGTTGCGGGCAATCGCGTGCTGTATCGCGACGGCGTACCCGTTGCGTCGCTCGTATCGGGCGAATTCAATCTGCCCGACGATGCCGACGGCGAAACGAAGCAGCTGATGCGCATGCGTCTCGCGCGGCGCTACTAGCATCCCCTGGCGCGACCGATGCACGCACAACCTTCATGCATCGGCCGCGCAGCGCTCGCAGCGCTAGCGCATCATTCGCCGGGCGCGTACAGATCGAGCAGCTTGAGGGTCACGCCGTTGGTCCAGCCGAAGCCGTCCTGCAACGGATACTCGCCGCCGCCTCCGCCGCCCGTCCCCGTTCCTTCGACGACATACTTCTCGACCAGCTTCTGTTCTTTCGCGTAGACGTTCTTCACGTCGGCGAGAAAGCGCGTGCCGATCTGCTGTGCGAGATCGCCGCGCCCATAACGCCTGAGCCCTTCGATCGCGATCCAGTGCAGCGGCGCCCAGCCGTTCGGCGCATCCCATTGCTGGCCCGTCTCGAAGGTCGAGGTCGTCAGGCCGCCCGGCTTCAGCAATATCGCCGCGACGACGTTCGCCGTCTTGTGCGCGCGATCGGGCCACGCCGCGCCCGCGAACAGCGGATACAGCATTGCGGGCGTCTGGTTGTCGCGCGGCTTCGCGAGCTTCCAGTCGTAGTCGCCGTAGTAGCCCTTGCTGTTCCACAAGTACCGGTTGATGCCCTCGGCACGCTTCGCCGCCTTGCCGATGAACTGCACGACACAACTGAAGTCGCGCGCCTCCGAACAGCCGCGCGCGATCGTTGTCTCGAGATGGAACATCAGGCTGTTCAGATCGACGGGAATGATCGAAGTAGTGCGAACGGTCGTGAGATTCGCGTTGTCGCCGAACCAGCGAGAGCTGAAATCCCAGCCGCTCTCCGCCGTCGCGCGCAGATCGCGATAGACCTCGTTCGGCGCGCGGCCTGTCGCTTTCTGTGCCGTCTGCACGTCTTCGAGATACGACTCGTCGCGCGGCGTATCGAGTTCATCCCAGTAGCGGTTGAGCACGGTCCGGTCGGGCAGCACGACGACGTTGCGCGTCGCCTCGCCGGGCTTCGTGCCCGACGCGCCCTGCATCCAGTACGCGTATTCCTTGCGCATCTGCGGCAAATACTTCTGATACACGCGCCCGCCTTCGACCTTCGCGGCCAGCTCCACCATGTACGAGAAGAACGGCGGCTGGGAGCGGCTCAGATAGTACGTGCGGTTGCCATTCGGAATGTGGCCATACGTGTCGATCATGTACGCGAAGTTGTCGAGCATGTTGTCGACGAGATCTTCGTGTCCCGACTCCTGCAGACCGAGCATCGTAAAGTAGGTGTCCCAGTAGTAGCCTTCGCGAAAGCGGCCGCCCGGCACGACATACGATTTGGGCATCGGAATCAGCGAGCTGTAATCGGGCGCGCTCGTCGTCGTGCGCGTGAGTTCGGGCCACAGCCAGTTGATGTGATCGCGCAGCGACTGGTTCGGCGGCGGCGTGATGACAGGCTCGGAAGGCGGCGTGAAATACTGGTCGACGAAGTTCTTCAGCGAAAAATCCGGCTGGTTCTTTTGTGCGTCATACGCCTGCAGGATCGTTGCGGGATCGGTCTTGGGCAGCGCATCGACGAAGGTCTTCTGGTCGTCGTAGACCTGCTGGGTCTGCACGGCAACGAACAGGTCGCCATACAACTTGTCGGGCGGCGGCGGCAGTGTGCCGCCCACTTGCGTATCGGCGCTTGCGAAGGGCGAGGCGCCCGCGAACAGCATGAAGCCCGACAACGCAACGGCGCGCGCCGCGCGTCGCCTGCGTACAGGCTGTATCGATTGAAAAGATAAAGCGCTTGAATGATCCGTCTCGACCGTACCGTCACGCATACACGGAAACGGCAGCGGAAACGGTAGCGGAAACAGCAGCGAAAACGACTGCGACAGCGTCCTCATGTCTCCCTCCTCGGAAAGGTGGACAACCGGTCTGGTCTGCCGTCGCGCTTTTGTATCGCCGAACGAGGATCGCACAACAGCACGCACGTGCGCAATCGCGCGCGAACGTTTGCAAAGCCGGTCCTGCAAAGGCATCTTTTTTATATGCTTTCTGGTTAAAGAAAGGTCTTTAGAAGGTCGTTAATCAATTCGGAGCCATACGTCAGGCCGCTTCGTTACAATGAAGCTAATCAGTCAACAAGACCCGTCGCCGCCGCGTGCTGTAGTCGTATCCGGAGCTCGACTGGAGGCATAGTTTGCCCGTGGACCACTCATGAACGACGATCAACACGATCAGGTGCTATTCGCCCGCTTCGGAACGACCAGTCCCTGCTGGCGTCTGTCGAGCGACAGCAACGCGCTCGAACTGACGCCCGAAACCGAAGACGACGCGGCCACGGTCGCGATTGCGCTGTCCGGCGCACAAGCCGCGCAGATCCGCCGCCTCACGGGCGTCACCTCGCATCTGACGATGGACGTGCGCCTGTCCGGCGAAGCACTACGTCTGCATCTCGTCGGCAAGAAGCTCAATAGCAGCACCTGGGCGGGCACGGCTTCCGCCTACGAAGACACGGAATCCGTCGCGCGCGATCTCGTGCATGGACTGTCGTTCGCCGAACAGGTCGTGTCGGAAGTGAACTCCGTCGTCGTGATCGTCGACCGCGCCGGCCGCATCCAGCGCTTCAACCGGCTCGCCGAAGAACTCACGGGCATGAAGGAAGAAGACGTGATCGGGCGCAATGTGTGGGCGCTGTTCATGTCGTCGGAAGCGGGTGCGGCGTCGAGCCAGAACATCTCGGGCTTCTTTCAGGAAGGCGTCGCATACGAAGTCGAGCGCCGCGTGCGCACCGTGCACGGCGAGCGCCTCTTTCTCTTTCGCAACAAGTTCGTGATGAGCGGCAGCGGCGTCGACGAGCAGTTCCTGATCTGCTCGGGCACGGACATCACGAAAGAGCGCAGCGCCCAGGACCGTCTGTCCGAACTCGCAAATACCGATTCCCTGACGGGCCTGCCCAACCGCAACGCGATTCACGAGAAGACGCGGGCAGCCATCGCGGGCGCCGCACCGGGCGATGCCGTCGGCATCCTGTTTCTCGATCTCGACAACTTCAAGAAGGTCAACGATCACTACGGCCACGTGTTCGGCGACCGGCTGATTCAGGATGTGTCGTCGGCCGTGCGCGAATGCCTCGCCGATGCCGACACGCTCGCGCGCCTCGGCGGCGACGAGTTCATCGTGCTGTCGCCCGTCGCCTCGGTTGCGTCGATGGAAGCGATGGCGCAGCGCATTCTGGAGCGGCTGCGCACGCCGTTCAGCCTCGGGCTGGTCGAGGTGTACACGGGCTGCTCGATCGGCATCGCGATGTTCCCCGAGCACGGCGACAGCCTCGAAGCGCTGATCCGCGCCGCCGACACGGCCATGTATGTCGCCAAGGACGACGGCAAGCGCACCTATCGCGTGTTCTCGCCGGAGATGAACCGCAAGGTGGCCGAGTACATGTGGCTCGACACGAACCTGCGGCGCGGGCTCGAAGAAGGTCAACTGACGCTGCACTATCAGCCGAAGCTGTTGCTCGCGACGGGCACCGTGTACGGCGTCGAGGCGCTGGTGCGCTGGAATTCGCCGGAACGCGGGCAGATCATGCCCGCCGCGTTCATCCGCTATGCGGAAGAGTCGGGGCTCATCGGGCCGCTTGGCCGCTGGGTCATGCAGACGGCGGCCAAACAGGCCGCGCAATGGAAGGCGCGCGGGTTGTCGCTGCGCGTCGCGATCAATGTGTCGGCGCGGCAACTGGTGGATACGGCCGTCGTCTCGCACTTCACCGAGGCGCTGGAGCGCGCGCAGCTGGACCCCTGCCTGCTCGATATCGAATTGACGGAAAGCTGCCTGATCGAAGACGAAGCGGCTGCCATCGACCTGATCACGCAATTCCGCGATCTCGGCGCGCAGGTTCATCTCGACGATTTCGGCACGGGCTATTCGTCGCTGTCGCAGCTGGGGCGCATTCCCCTCGACGTCATCAAGCTGGACCGCAGCTTCGTGAGTTCGATCAACGCGGACCGGAAATCTCAGGCGCTGGTGCGCTCGATGGTGGCCGTCGCGCAGGCGCTGCAACTGCAGGTGGTGGCGGAAGGGATCGAGACGGAGGCTGAGGAGCTGTTCATGAAAGGACTGGGCGTCGAATACGTGCAGGGCTACCTGTACGGCAAACCGATGCCCGCTGCCGATTTCGAGCGCTGGCTGCATGACAGGCAGAAGATCCGGTTGATCGCCTGAACCCCCGAAAGGTTCTCTCGACCCGGGAGATCCTCTGCCTGGCCACTGCTCGTACGGCTGACTGCGAATTGCATGCTGCGTATTGCCTTGTTGCCTGTTTGCTACGCTGATGGATGCATCAAAACCTGACGGGTGCAGACGGAGCGCATGACTTCAATGCGTGGGGGCGTTCTGCCGATCGGACATCATTCCCGTTCATGCTCGTGCAACCTTCATGCAGCATTCACGACAGCCGGGCGCAGATTGCTCGCCCGGCGATTCTGCAGCATCACCAGCCGCTCCATGAACGCGAGATCCTTTTCCTCGATCGTGAAGGCGGACTGCACCCAGTCTTCCGTAATTTCCATCAGTTCGGCGCGCGACAGCTGCAGCACACGCTGACGCGCCCGCACCATCGCGCGGATGCCGTTGAGCTTGGGGCGCAGCGTGTCGATGAAGGTGCGCGTCGCGAGGTACGCGTCGCCCGGTTCGAACAGCTGGTCGACGAGGCCGCGCGCCTCGAACCACTCCGCCGTATGCGATTCGCCGCCGCCGATCAGCTCTTCCGCGAGACGCATGCCCGCCTTGCGCGCGACGAGCGAATAGCCTCCCATGCCCGGGAACAGGTTGAACGCGATCTCCGGAAAGCCCATGCGCGCATCGTTCTGCGCGAGTACGAAGTGATGCGCGAGCGCCGCCTCGAAACCGCCGCCGAGCGCCGTGCCCTCCACCATCGCAATCGAAATCGCGCCGGTGTCGAAACCGCGTGCCGCGGCGTGCACGCAATCGACGCAGGCGCGCGCATACGCCATCAGTTCCTGGCGACGCCCGCTGCGGATCGCGTCGGCGAAGAAACTGAGATCGCCGCCGACGTTGAACATGGTCGGAATCAGCGAGCCCGTCACCCAGAAATCGATGCGCACATTGGACTCGCGCGCGGCGCGCGCGAGTTCGAGGATGTCGTGCACGAGTTCGAGGTTGAAGCACGGACGCGGTTGCGCGCGCAACATCATCCACATGATGTTGCGCTCTTCTTCGTAATACGCGGCGATTTGCGACAGTTTGCCCGCTTCGAGAAACGGACGGCAGGCGTGATGGTTTTGCAGATTCATTTTGAACGGTCCTTTTGAAGTTAAACGCTTGGGTGAAGCAATGGGAGCCTAAAACAGACCAGAATCCGCCAGGAGGGGCTAACGAACAGAAACATGCAGTTCGTCATAAGTATGGCGACGCCCATTTGACGGGCGTGTTGCCAGGCGCGGCTCGCGCAAACGATTGCGCTCCAGGGTAAAACTTCAAATACGCGTTCTTCGGCCCCGTAATGAGGGCGCAAAGCAGCAATTAGAATATCTGTTTCAATTTTTGCGAATTAATCGCAAACGTTTTAATTGCAATCGACGGTTATTCCAATTGCATTTTTTGTGGAATCGGGGCGATGAGCGGCAAAAAGCGCCAACGGGCATGAATGCCGCGTTCCGAAGAACTGGTTGGTGGTGTCGAATCGGCGCTTGCCATGTGACGCGCGCATGTCGATGCGCATGCAACGACATGCGCGCGGCGGCGGGCAGTCGAGCGTTAGCGCAGGCGCGCGAACCAGCTGTCGGCCTGCTCCTGCCGCAGACCTGCCGCCAGCGCCGCCGCGTGGATCTGCCGCCAGGTCTCGGGGTCGACGGGAATGCCGTTGGCCTCGCGCTCGGCACGCGTCACGCGTTCGGGTTCGCCCGGTGCGTAGATGTGCCCGGCGCCCGCGGCGAGCGGCGACGCCTTCACCCATTCGACGAACGCATCCGCTTCGGCCTCGGCGTTGGGCGCGTCGAACGCGGCGGGATCGACGATCACCGACAGCATGCAGTTGATGATCGCATTGGTCTTTTGCAGCGTGTCGTCGTGCGTCGTGTAGCCGCCCGACAGCGCGCCGCCGAAAATCTCGCACATCGCCGCGAGGCCGAAGCCCTTGTGGCCGCCCGCCTGCCCGCCCACGGGCATCAGCGCGCCGAACGGTGCTTCCATCATGACGGTCGGATCGACGGTCGGCTTGCCCTCGTGATCGATCAGCGAGCCCGGCGGCACCTCTTTGCCCTGGTTGTAGGCGACGCGCGTCTTGCCGTACGCGACGGCGCTCGTCGCGAAGTCGAGCACGAGCGGCGCCTTGCCATCGCGCGGAAAGGCCGCACAGAACGGATTGGTGCCGATGCGGCGGTCCGCGCCGCCGAACGGCGCGACGAGCGGATCGCCCGCGACGTTGACGAAGTGGAACGACACAAAACCCGCCTTCGCGCACTGCTCGGCCCAATGCCCGATCCGGCCGATGTGGTGCGCATTGCGCAGCGCGACGGCGCACACGCCGAGCTTCTTCGCGCGCTCGATGCCGTGCTCCATCGCTTCATGCGCGACGACCTGGCCGAAGCCTTTGCCGCCGTCGATCGTGAGCACGGCGCCGACGTCCTTCACGACGCTCGCATGGCCGTTCAGCTTCAGCTCCCGATCGCGCAGCGACTCGACATAGCGCGGAATCATGCCGACGCCGTGCGAATCGTGTCCCGTCAGATTGGCCGCGACGAGGTGATCGGCGACGAGCTGGGCTTCGCGCGGCGCACTGCCCGCCTGCTCCCAGATTGCGCGCACGTATTCGTGAAGTTGACGGGCGGGAATGCGGGGAGCAGACGTCGTGGCGGCGTTCATTCGAAGATGGGCTCTCGGGATCGTGCGTGGACGGCGGAAGGAACCGGGCGGCTCCTTCCGTGCAGCAGGCAGCGCTTGTCAGAACGTATCGGAGCGTATCAGGGCGCAGCGGCAATCACTTCGGCGACGGACGCCGTCAGCTTCTTGCCGTACGGCACGTGCAGGAACTCGTTCGGTCCGTGCGCATTGGACTTCGGCCCGAGCACGCCGCACACCATGAACTGCGAAGCCGGGAAGCCCGCCTTCAGCACGTTCATCAGCGGGATCGTGCCGCCCTGCCCGATGAACGCGACATCCGCGCCGAAGTGCTGACGCGACGCGTCGTTCAGCGCGGTGCCGAGCCACGGCGCGAGTTCCGGCGCGTTCCAGCCCGTCGCGGCGCCCGCGTCCGGCTTGAAGGTGACCTTCGCGTTGTACGGCGGATCGAATTCGAGCAGCGACTTCAGCTGCTGCACCGCATGTTCCGCATCGACGAGGGGCGGCAGACGCAGCGACAGCTTGAACGCCGTGCGCGGACGCAGCACGTTGCCCGCATCGGCGAGCGACGGCAGACCCGCCGCGCCCGTCACCGACAGCGACGGACGCCACGTCGAATTGAGCAGCGCTTCTTTCGGGTCGGTGGTGGTCGGCAGCACGGGGCCGCCGTCCTGCCCGCAGGCCCACGGCAGTTTTTTCCATACGTCGTCGCCGAGAATCTTCGCGGTCGCTTCCGCTTCGCTCAGGCGATCGAGCGGCACCGGGCAATGAAAGCCCTTCGGCAGCAGCGTGCCGTCGGCGGCGTCTTCGAGACGCTCGAACATCTGGCGCATGATGCGGAAGCTCGACGGCGCAATGCCGCCGTAGCCGCCTGAATGAATGCCTTCGTCGAGCACCTGCACTTCGAGGTCGCCCGACACGAGGCCGCGCAGCGACGTGGTCAGCCACAGCTGGTCGTAATTGCCCGCACCCGAGTCGAGGCACACGACGAGGCCGACCTTGCCGAGCCGCTCGCGCAGTGCGTCGACATACGGCAGCAGATCGTAGCTGCCCGACTCCTCGCAGGTTTCGATCAGGCCGACGCAGCGCGGCCGTTCGATGCCTTGCGCGTCGAGCGCAGCCAGCGCGGTGACGCTCGCGTAGATCGCATAGCCGTCGTCCGCGCCGCCGCGGCCGTAGAGCTTGCCGTCTTCGAGTTTCGGCGTCCACGGCCCGAGGTCGTTGCGCCAGCCGTCGAACTCGGGCTGTTTGTCGAGGTGGCCGTACAGCACGATCGTTTCCGTGCTGCCCGAACGCGTGGCGGGCGATTCGAAGAAGATCACGGGCGTGCGGCCCGGCAAGCGGACGATCTCGAGCTTCAGTCCGCGCACGGGCTGCTGCTCGGCCCACTTCGCGGCTTCCGTGATGACGCGCTCGATGTAGCCGTGCTTCTCCCAGTCGGCATCGAAGGCCGGGCTCTTGGCGGGCACGGCGATGTAGTCGGTGAGCGCCGGCACGATCTCATCGTTCCATTTGCGATCGACGAATTCGCGCAGTGTGTCGTGGTTCAGCTTTTGAGCCTGGCTTTGATCCTGTTGGGTTTCGTCGGAGATCATGATGGCCCTATCCGGTGCAGTCGAAACGCACATGATAGACCCTATGGCCCACGTTGCCGAATTCGTGCGAACCATGCCAGGAGGCTTGCAATCAGCCTTCAGCACCGCAAGCGGATATGGGCCGTTCGCGCGACAATGGACGGACAAGCAATGCGCCTGGGGAGGCTTCGATGGGTAACAACATCGTCGTTCAAGGCGTGGCGACCGTGGCCGCGCTGGGGCTGTACTTCCTGCCGTCCATCATCGCCGATCGCCGCAAGCGCTACGACATGCTGACCATCGCGCTGTTCAACGCGTGCATGGGCTGGACGGTGTTCGGCTGGCTGGCTGCGCTGTACTGGGCGTTTCAGCCGAATCCGCCCGTCAATCTGGAAGGCGACGTGGTCCGCTCGCGGCGTGTCATCAGCATGAAAACCTTTACGAAGATGCTGGGCGAACGCGTCCAGATGCGCGAGTCGCGCAACCGCCCGCCCAAATAGCGCGGTTCATACGCTCAACGACAACGGACAAAGCCCATGCACATCACGCCGTTCCAGATTTCGATCGCCGACTTCGAACTCGACGCGCTCAAGACGCGGCTCAAGCAAACGCGCTGGCCCGATGCGTTCGACAGCGCGCCGTGGGCGCTCGGCGTCGACCTGAACTATCTGCGCGACCTCGTCGATTATTGGGCGGGCGCCTACGACTGGCGCGCGACGGAAGCACGCCTCAATCAGACGCCGCAGTTCGTCGCGCAGACGGGCGGACTCGGCGTGCACTTCGTGCACCGGCGCGGCATCGGTCCGAAGCCCTACCCGCTCGTCATCACGCATGGCTGGCCCGGCTCGTTCATCGAGTTCGAGGAACTGGTGCCGCAGCTATGCGACCCCGCGTCGTTCGGCGCGGACCCCGCCGATGCGTTCGATGTCGTCGTGCCGTCGATGCCCGGCTACGGCTTTTCCGAGCGCCCCGCGAAGCCGGGCATGTCGGTGTTCGCGATCGCCGATCTGTGGGTCGAACTGATGCGCGGCCTCGGCTACGAACGCTTCGGCGCGCAAGGCGGCGATCTGGGCGCGGCCGTATCGATCGCGCTGGCCGCGAATCATGCGCAGCACGTCGACGGCATTCATCTCAACTTCCTGCCGGGTTCGTATGCACCGGGCGTCGCGCCCGACGATCCGTCCGTCACGCAGGACGAGCGCGATTTCCTCGCATCGAAAGCCGTGTTCGCGGATGGCGAAGGCGCGTACGCGCACATGCACGCGACGAAGCCGAACACGGCAGCCGTCGCGCTGAACGATTCGCCGGCCGGTCTCGCCGCGTGGATCGTCGAGAAGTTTCGCGCGTGGAGCGATTGCGACGGCGACATCGAGCGCGTGTTTTCGAAGGATCAGCTGCTCACCGATCTCTCGCTGTACTGGCATACGCAAACCATCGGTTCGTCGATGCGGCTCTATGCGGAAACGCGCGCTCGGCCGCTGCGTTTCGAGCCGGGCCAGCGCGTTGCGCCGCCGCTCGGCTTCGCACGCTTTCCGAAGGAAATCAGCCAGCCGCCGCGCTCGTGGATCGAGCGCGTGTTCAACGTCACGCAATTCGCCGACATGCCGCGCGGCGGGCATTTCGCCGCGATGGAACAGCCCGCGCTGCTCGCTGAAGAGATCCGGCGCTTCTTCCGGCCTCTGCGCAAGTGAGGCGCTCGCAGCCCCGCTACCGACGCGACTGCGCCGACGCGTCGTAGCGCTCGCGCGCGGCGTCGAGCGCGCCGCCATGCGTTTCGGCCCAGCGGTCGAGCGTGACGAGCGCGTCGCTCAGCGACACACCCAGCGCGCTCAAGCGATACTCGACATGCAACGGCTTCGTCCCGCGCACCTCGCGAATCACGAGCCCGTTGCGCTCGAGTTCGCGCAACGTCTGCGACAGCACCTTCTGCGAAATGCCGCCTGTTCTGCGCAGCAGCGCGTTGTTGCGCATCGGCCCGTCCTGCAGCGCGGGCAGGATCAGCAGCGTCCATTTGCTCGCGATCAGTTCGAGCGCGAGCCGCGACGAACAGGCCTCGTCGAATACGTTGCCAGTGTGTTCCGCTGCGTTCGCGGCAGCGGCGGAATGAGCGGGCGCGGGCAATGACATGGTTACCAGAAGGTGCGTAATGGGCAGCGGCTGACTATACCTCTACGCTGCCTCCATTCTTCAAATGGAGGTAGTGATGGCGTGGTTAATCCTGCTGGCTGCAAGCGTCGTGGAAATCCTGATGGGCCTCTCGCTCAAGTACGCGAACGGCTTGACGCGCTTGTGGCCGAGCGTCGGCGGCGTGGCGGCTGCGCTCGCGAGCGTCTTCCTGCTCACGCTCGCGATGAAGCATCTGCCTGCGGGCACCGCCTATGTGGTGTGGACGGGCATCGGTTCGCTGGGCATCACGCTGCTCGGTATCGTGCTGTTCGGCGACCCCGTGTCGGCGCCGCGTATCGCGTGCATGGTGCTGATCGTCGCGGCGGCCGCCGCGCTCAAGTGTATCGACGGCTAGCGCCGCTTTTGTCTCTGGCGTCCGCGCGGGCCGTACGCAACAATCGCACGGTTCGCGTGACTGGCGCTCAATCGAGGTGGATCACCACCGGGGAACGCGAACCGGACCGCATCGCCGTTCTTCTTGCAGGCGATGCCCCGTTCGAGCCGCGCGCCTGGGCCTTGCTGCGATTCTTCGACCGGTACCTTCAACCGGTATTCCTTCACACGGAGCTCACGCAATGCCTCACACGTCCCATCTGCTTGCATTCGCCCTCGTCGCGCTCGGCATGGCGCTCACGCCGGGGCCCAACATGGTCTATCTGATCTCGCGCTCGATCTGCCAGGGCCGCACGGCCGGCCTGATTTCGCTCGGCGGCGTCGCACTCGGCTTCGTGGTCTACATGTTCTGCGCGGCGTTCGGCATCACCGCGCTGCTGCTCGCCGTGCCGTTCGCGTACGACGCGCTCCGCTTCGGCGGCGCGCTCTATCTGCTGTATCTCGCGTGGCAGGCGGTGAAGCCGGGCGGACGCTCGCCGTTCCAGGTGCGCGACCTGCCCGTCGACAGCCCGCGCAAGCTCTTCACGATGGGCTTCGTCACGAATCTGCTGAATCCGAAAATCGCGGTGCTGTATCTGTCGCTGCTGCCGCAGTTCATCGATCCGCAACACGGCAGCGTGCTCGGGCAGTCGCTGATATTCGGCGCGATTCAGATCGTATTGAGCATTTCCGTCAACTCGACGGTCGCGATGACGGCGGGATCGATTGCCGTGTTTCTCGCGCGCAAGCCGACGTGGCTCCTCGTTCAGCGCTGGCTGATGGGCACCGTGCTCGCCGGTCTCGCCGTGAGAATGGCGACGGAAGCGCGGCGCTAAAGCACGACGCCGGGCTGGCTGATGCACCCGGCGTCTGTCATGAAAGCGTAGAAAGAAGCGTGCGAAGGCGCCTTCTGGCGCGTCGTCGCGTTCAAGGCGAAACGATGCGAACGAATTTGCGCAAATGCACCGAGCCCGCCGGAATCGAACGCGGCTGAAGCCGCACGTCCACCGGCGCGAACGTTTCCTGACGCAGTTCACCCTGGTCGTCGAACCATTGGCAAACGAGCCATTCACCCGCTTTACGGGCAACCGGCCCAACATACGTCACCGTCATACGCGAGCCGCCCGCTTTGAGCGTCACCACGTCCCCGACATTGATTTGCACCGTTTGTTGCGTCGTATCAAATGCGTCGAAAGTAGCAGTCAGCATGGATGTCCCCGTTATAAGCATTAGGCTGGCTGAAAATTCACTGCCATAAACGCACCGCGGTCCAACGGAATTAATAGAGTGGACGAAGATTAACAATCGAATATTTCGTCAGCAAGTATTTTTTATTGGAAGCGTTTTCAGCAAAAGTGGAATAGAAGCGTGTATATCCCGAACGTTCGTTCGTTATTGTTTAGTGCTGGAATCGCCTTCTGGTAAAGGCGTCATGTTGTCGCGCAGCATGAGGACAGCAGAAGTTTAGGCCGGCGGCATCGGGTATACGTCGATACGGCCGACCACCCGCTGTCATACCGGTGACATTCTGCGAGTTAACGCGGATTTAAAGCCGGTGCGTCCGAGATAATCGGCGCCATCTGTGAATAAGCGCATCACTGCTGAACGGGAAAATCAGTTGCGATGCGCCATGACTCCCCGTCCGAATAGTAAGACTGTGAGCATTGGAAACGTTATCGGACGATTTTCACGCGTGTTTTTGTTCTGGCGAATGACAAAAATGCAGCGGCTCGGGATTTTCCCTAAGCCGCTTTGATCGCACGCCGATAAGCGCGCTGTTGATGGCGCACCGGCGTCGCGCTGAGTGCAATGCAGGCCACCATCAGCACCGCGTTGATCGCGAGACTGCGCTGGAACGCGTACGCGTAGCCCGCCGCCGATGCATGCGCCGACAGCGCGCCGAAGAACGCGCCGCTGATCGCCGCCGTGCCGAATGCCGAGCCGATCTGCAGCGTCGACGTCACGACGCCCGACGCGAGCGCTGCTTTCGACGGCTCGATTTCGCCGAGCACGATGCGCATGATCGACGGCAGCACAAGTCCTTGCCCGACGCCGGCGAACACGAGTCCTGCATAGAAGAGCGTGCCGGGCGCCGCGTGCGTCGCGGCCCAGCCGGTGACCGAAAACCCGACGGCCATCATCGAAAAGCCTGGCGTCAGCACGTGCGCGCCGATCTGCCGCACGACGGCGGGCGACGTCAGCGGCCCGGCGACAAAGCCGAGCGCGAACGGCATGATCGCGAGACCGGATTGCAGCGGCGTCCAGTGCAGGCCCGTCTGCAGATAGATGCCGTAGGTCAGGAAGAACGCGCTGTTGCAATAGAACAGGAACGCGAGCACAAGCCCCGTCGAAAAAGCGGGGTTGCGGAACAGTTGCAGATCGACGAGCGGACTGCCGCCGCTGCGCTCGACCTGGCGCTCGGTGGCGATGAACGCGGCCAGCGCGGGCACGGCGAGCGCGAACATCGCGAAGGTCCACCAGGGCCAGCCGGCTTCGCGGCCATGCGTCATCGGATAGATCAGCAGCATCAACACCAGCGACAGCAAGGCCACGCCCTTCAGATCGACGCCCTCGCGCGTCTCGGGCTGGTTCTCCGGCACGAACTTCCACGCGCCCACGAACGCCAGAATCCCCACGGGAACGTTGATCAGAAAGATCGCTCGCCAGTCGAGACCGAACACGAAGCCATAAAAGCCCATCACACGCGTCTGCTGATGCGGCGGCACGACGGCGCGCACGGTTGCGAGCACCTGCGGCGCCATCACCGAGGCCTCCATACCCTGCACGATGCGCGATCACGAGCACGTGGCCATTCGGCGCGAAACCGCATAACGCCGATGCGACGACGAAGCCCGCCATCCCCGTCATGAACATGCGCCGCCGTCCGCCATTACGCGGGCCAGCGCCTACACTACGAATCGGGATAGCGACGAAACAGCTCCTGGGCTTCCGGCAATGACGATGGATATCGAACAATGGCTGGGCGGACTTGGCCTCGACCAATACGCGCGGGCGTTCGCGGACAACGACATCGAGCTCGCGATTCTGCCCGATCTGACCGACGCGGATCTGAAGGAACTCGGCGTCCAGTCGCTAGGACATCGCAAGCGCCTGCTCGCGGCGATTGCCGAACGAACCACTTTGACGTCGGGCGCAAAGCCAAAGCCACTCGTCGCGCCGCCCGCCGACGATCGCAGACAGGTCACCATTCTATTCGCCGATCTGTGCGGTTACACGGCGCTTTCCCAACTGCTCGATCCCGAAGAGTTGCGCGAGATGATCGGCCGCTTCACATCGCTGGTCGACGGCATCTTGCTCGCCTATGGCGGCACGGTCGACAAACACATCGGCGACGCGGTGATGGCACTGTTCGGAGCGCCGCGCGCACATGAGACCGATCCGCTGCGTGCCGCCCGCGCTGCGCTCGATATCCACGATGCGCTCGCGCATCTCAGCGCCAAAAGCGCGCACCCGTTGCAGGCGCATATCGGCATTGCGAGCGGCGAGGTGGTAGCGGGCGCCGTCGGCCGCGCCGATGTGCTCGACTATACGGTGCATGGCGATTCCGTGAACCTGGCAGCGCGGCTCGTCGCGGCTGCGACCGCGGGGCAGACATTGCTGTCCGATGGCGTACAGCGAGCGCTGGGCGAAAACGCCACCTGCGAATCGTTGGGCGAGAGGCACTTCAAGGGCATCAACGCGCCCGTGCGCGTCTGGAGACTGTGCAGCGTCGCGCGCGAGCCAAGCCGCGCGAGCCGCAGCCAATTCGTCGGACGGAAGGCCGAACTGGAACAGTTCCACGGCATCGCCCGAACCTGTCTCGAACAACGCGCCGGCCACGTCGTGTATGTGCGCGGCGATGCGGGCATCGGCAAGACGCGACTCGTCAACGAGATGCGCGTCTTCGCGCAGGCACAGGGTTTTGCGGTACACCGGGGGCTCGTGCTCGACTTCGGCGTCGGCAAGGGACAGGACCCCGTGCGCGCGATCATCGACAGCCTGCTCGGCCTGTCAGCGTCGTCCATGAACGACGAGCGACTCGAAGCCGCCGAACGCCTGGTGGCTGAACATGTCATCGGCACCGGGGAGCGCGTGTTTCTGCACGACCTGCTCGATCTGCCGCAAACGGGAGAATGGCTCACTCTCCATGACGCGATGGATCATACGGCGCGCAAGCGCGGCAAGCAGGCGGTCGTGGCGGCGCTGACGGCTGATGCGTGCCGGCGCGGGTCCATCATGTTGCTGGTCGAAGACCTGCATTGGGCCGATGTGCAGGTGCTCGGCTATCTCGCGGCGTTTGCGTCGGGCATGGCGAGCGGCGCCGGGCTGCTGGTGCTGACCTCGCGTGCCGAAGGCGACCCGCTCGATGCTGCGTGGCGCGCGCGTCTACGCGACACGCCGCTCGCGACAATCGATCTCGGTCCGCTGCGGCGCGACGAAGCGCTGACCCTGGCAGGCAATTTCATCGATGCGACACAGCGTGTCGCGCTCGCCTGCATAGAACGGGCGGACGGCAATCCGCTGTTCCTCGAACAACTCCTGCACAACGCCGAGGAAGGCAGCAGCGAGGCAGTGCCTGCGTCGATCCAGAGCCTCGTGCTCGCACGCATGGACCGGCTCGCGCAGCCCGACCGGCTCGCGTTCCAGGCGGCGTCCGTGATCGGCCAGCGCTTTGGCGTTGCGCTGTTGAGGCATCTTATCGAGCAGCCCGACTATAGCTGTGACAGGCTGGTTGAAAACGCACTCGTGTTACCGGAAGGCGAAGACTTTTTGTTCGCTCATGCACTGATCCAGGAGAGCGCCTATTCGACGCTTCTGCGCACGCGGCGGCGCGAACTGCACCGGCGCGCCGCCGAATGGTTTGCCGACAGCGATGCCGTGCTTCACGCGCAGCATCTGGATCGGGCGGAAGATGAGCGTGCCGCGCACGCCTGTCTCGTCGCAGCGATGACGCAGTGCGCGGCCCGTTTCACGGAGTCGGCGCTGCAACTGGTCGAGCGGGGACTGGAGGTTGCGCAGACACCCATCGACCGGCACGCGCTGACGTGCTTCAAGGGCGAGCTGCAGCGCGATCTGGGCGACATCGAGGCATCGATTGCAACATACCGGGCCGCTGCCGCGATCGCGCCCGACGACACGGCTTTATGCATCGCGCAGCTCGGGCTCGCGGAGGGACTGCGCGTCAACGAGGGCCTGACAGAAGCGCTCGCGCTGCTCGATGCCGCACAGAAGACGGCCGAACGCGAGAACGGGATCAGCGAACTGGCGCGCCTGCATCATCTGCGCGGCAACATACTCTTTCCGCTCGGCCGCATCGACGATTGCCGGGTCGAGCATGAGCGCGGGCTCGCCCATGCTCGCCGTCTGGGGCTGCCGGAAGCGGAAGCACGTGCGCTAGGCGGCCTTGCTGACGCGGCCTACGCGCAAGGCCGCATGCGCTCCGCGTTCGACTACTTCAGCCGTTGCGTGGCGCTGAGCCGCGAGCACGGATTTGGCCGCATCGAGGTGGCCAACCGTTCGATGAAGGGCTTCAGCCGCATCTACCTCAACGAGGCGCGAGAGGCGCGGGACGATGCCGTCGACGCGTCGCGCGAGGCGGCGCTCGTCGGGCAGCCTCGTGCGCAGATGTTGTGCGAAACGCTGGGCGCTTTCGCGTGCTGCGAAATGGGCGACATCGAAGCGACACGCGTGCATCTCGAACAGGAACGGCGGCTGATCCGGCAACTCGGCGCGCGCCGCTTCGAGGCGCAGAACATGGAGATCGAGGGGCGCCTGCTGCTCGACAGCGGACAACGGACAGAAGCCGCGCGGACGTTGCGGGCCGCGCTCGAACTATGCCGCGATGTCGGCATGCAATTCAGCGCGCCGAAGGCGCTGAGCGCGCTGAGCCGCGCTGTCGATGACGACGCGGCACGCTTGCAACTGCTCGAAGAGGGCGTGGAATTGCTGCGCCGTGGTGCCGTCGGGCACAACCATCTCTGGTTTTACCGCGATGCAATCGAGGCGATGTTGTGGGTCCGCGATGCCGCTGGCGTATTGCGCTATGTCGAAGCGCTGGACCGCTACACGCAACGGGAACCGCTGCCGTGGGCGCAACTGTTTGCAGCGCGTGGACGTGCGCTGGCGGCCATGCAACTCGCCCCGGCCTCCCGCGATGCACGCCGCGAACTCGAACGCGTGCGTGCAGCCGTCGCCGATGCCGGATTCAACGGCTTCCTGCGTGCTGTCGACGCAGCGCTTGCCTGAGGCGACCTGCGACACGTTCTGTGGCCGCTGCCCATTTTCTTTACGCCAGAAAGCGGATGACGCCTGGATTAAGTCGGTCATTCGACAACCATCGCAATGCACGTTTTGTCCTGGTGAACGTTGTCTCTGTCCATTGAGGGGAACGCGGCTCAGGCTCTAAATTGGCGCCACTAACCCACCGGACGCCTGCGAGAAACACGCTACCTCGCGCGCCACTCCGCCCGAGCTTACCGCCAGTGAAGCGGCCCGTTCGGGCGGCTCTAGAGGAGACACCCGTATGACCCATCAGATCACACTCCGTTTCGAGGACGGCGTGACCCGCTTCATCGAGTGTGAGGAGGGCGAGCGCGTTACCGATGCCGCCATCCGCGCCAGGATCCATATTCCACTCGATTGCCGTGATGGTGTGTGCGGCACCTGCAAGGCGACCTGCGAGTCAGGCGAGTACGTTCTGGACGACTGCGTGGAAGATGCGCTCAGCCCGGAGGAGGCAAGCGCCCGCAAGGTTCTCACCTGCCAGATGAGTCCGCGTTCCGACTGCGTGATCCAGATCGCCACCGGCTCCGACGTCTCGGGTACCGGCCCGGCCGCCCACAAGGCACGAATCGTCGCCTGCCAGCGAGCATCGGACACCACGATCGCCTTCACGGTCGAGCTCGAGAACCGTGCGGGTCTCAGCTTCCTTCCTGGGCAGTATGTCAACATCCGGGTGCCCGGCACCGATCAGACACGGTCGTACTCCTTCAGCTCGGGTCCGTCCACGCCACACCTGTCCTTCCTCGTGCGTAACGTGCGTCAGGGCGTGATGTCGACCTGGCTTGCCGAAACCGCCAAAGCGGGAGACCCGATCGAGTTTCGCGGCCCGATGGGAAGCTTCTATCTGCGCACCATCGAGCGGCCGGTGCTGTTTCTGGCGGGCGGCACGGGCCTCGCGCCGTTTCTCTCGATGCTGGACAAGATCGTTGACGACGGCGGCAGCCCGTATCCGATCCATCTGATCCTGGGTGTGAACAGCGATGAAGATCTGGTCGGCGTCGACCGGCTCGACATGTACGCGCAGCGCCTGCCGAACTTCACCTATGCGTGCACCGTCTCCAGTCCCGACAGTGCGCATCCCAACAAGGGTTATGTGACCCGCCACATCAGTGCCTCCCAGCTCAACGATGGCGAGTCGGACGTCTACCTCTGCGGGCCGCCGCCGATGGTCGATGCCGTGCGCACGTTTCTCTCGTCCGAAGGCCTGACACCGCGCAATTTCTACTATGAGAAGTTTGCCGGTACGGGCCTGGTGGTTCAGACCGGCGAGGAGCGCCTCTCTCCCGTCGATGTCGATGAAGCCTTCGACCTGCGCATGACGCTCGAACTGGGGGCGGCCCAGTTGACGATGGGCCGGTTGTCGAGCGAGCAATTGACCGCCTTTCGGCAACTCGCCGAGGCGACGGCGCCATTCGTGTCGGGGCGGCACGTGACCGACGTTTCGAGCTACATCGAGGCGAATCACGCCTTCCACATGTTCACGATCGAGGCTTCGAGGAACAGTCGGCTGATCGCGCTCTACCGGCAACTCGCCGTGCAGGACTACATCGCTCGCGCACTGACCGACCAGACCGAGATCGTCGGCGATATCGTCCAGCAGCACCGTGACCTAGTCACCGCCTTCGAACTGGGCGACCTGAACGCGGCGCGGGACGTGATTACGCGTCATGCGCTCCATTCCCGGGCGACGATGAGCCGGGCGCTCGATCGCATGCCAATGGACAAGCCGGCATCCGTGGTCGAAGCGCCCCGCGCGCTCCCTTCCGCTGCGCCGGATCGCGCGCCGCAGATCTGCCCGTTCACGGCGAGCGCCCTTGCGCCCTATTCACACGAACTGGACTGGCCCGAAGGCATGGAACCATTCAAGGTGGTCGACGACGGCTCGCAAGGCGACCCTTACGAGCACTACCGCTGGATGCGCGAGCACGCTCCCGTGCTGCGTTGCCAGTCGGCGACATCGGACGTATGGTTCCTCTCGCGCTATGACGACGTCTATCAGGCGATCCGCAACCCGAAGCTGTTCTCCTCCGAGGTCGTCAGCCCGCCGCCGCTGACGTTCCTGACGCTGTTCGATGCGCCCGGCCATTCGCGCTTGCGCAAAGTCGTCCAGCCGTCTTTCATGCCATTGGCGCTCGACCCCTTTATGGAGCAGATCGCGCAACGGGCGGAGCATCTGCTCGACGCGATGATTGCCAAAGGCGGCGGCGATGTCGTCAACGATTTCGCTATCCCGCTCAGCATCTCGACCATCTCCGCGATGATCGAGGTACCGAACGAGGATGAGGAAAAGATGAAGTTCTGGTCGGACGAGACCTTCAGCTACTTCGGGCGACTCGCCCGCAATGCGCCGGGAACGGGCACCGACGAGCAGAGCGCGCAGGCGTTCTTCGCGTACCTGAAGAAAGCGCTGGAGCGGCTCGCTCTCACCGGCAGCCAGTCGATCGGCGGGCATATTGCGCGCATGTGGAAAGACGGATTGCTTTCGGAGAAGGAAGCGAAGGAACTGTGCGCCTTCGTCTTCATCGCCGGGCACGACACGACGACTATCCTTGTCGCCAACGCTTTTCGCATGTTCGCCGAGCAGCCGGATCTGTTGGCACGCATCCGCGAGCAACCCGACGACGCCGACCGTTTCGTCGAAGAGGTGGCGCGCTACCGCGGTACCGTTCAGCGCGTGAGCCGCATCACCACCGAGGCGACCACTGTCGCAGGGATTGATCTGCCAAAGGGCGCGGTGGTGCGGTTGCTGCTGTCGGCCGCGAACCGCGACAGCCGCAAGTTTGCCGAGGGTGACACCTTCGACATCGATCGCGATTCGAGCGGCCACCTGGGTTTCGGCAACGGCATGCACAAATGTCTTGGCGCACCGCTCGCCAGGCTCGAGACGCTGATCGCCACGAAGGCACTGGCCCGCAAGGTCAGCGATATTGCGGTCGATCCGGAAAGGCCGATCCAGTATGTGCGCGGCAACAATCTGACCAACTCCGGGCCGGAGCACCTGTTCGTGAAGTTCGGTGGGATAGCGACCTGAACCCGATGACGGGGAGAGTTCGAGTCAGCCCGCTCTCCCCTTTTCAGGCGGCAAGGATCGATCGTGGGCCGCAGAACGGTATTCGGTTGGCCGCAGTCCTGTCTGCTTGCGGAAGAAGCGACCGAAATAGGCCTCGTCCTGAAAGCCCAGTTCGCTGGCGATCTGCTTCACGCTGAGCGTCGAATAGCCAAGCAGCCGCTTGGCCTCATGGATCGAGCGCGCATCGATGGCTTCGATTGCCGAGACTCCGAAAGTGGCACGGCAGATACGGGAGAGCTGGCCAGTGGTTACGCCCATCTCCTCGGCATAGCTCGCGACTGGCCGCCGCTCGCGGCAATGGCGGTCGAGCAGAGCGCGGAATCGCTCGATCCGCGCGGCCATGGTCCGCTGCTCGGAATCGGCTGAAAGCCGGGCGCTCTCGCTGAGGCGCCCGATCTTGACGAACAGGGCAATCGTCAGTGCGGCGCCTGCGGTGAACTGCCAGCGCTCGTGGCTTTCCGCCTCGCGACCAATCGACTGAAACAGAGTATCGAGAGGTGTGCCGCGCTCGACGTCGGGATCGATCGACAATACCGTGGGCGTGCGGATGAATTCCAGCAGCTCGGGCGCGGCCGTCATCGCCAGCGATTCCAGCGCAGACTGCGCGGCGGTGATGACATGACCGTCGATGTCGCTGCGGAAGCGAAAGCCGTGGACCGATCGCGCCGGCACGACGATCAGGCATGGCGCTTCGACCGCCCAGGTTCTGCCGTCGATGAAGGTCTCGCCGCCCCCGCCCGTCACGTAAAGCACCTGGATCAACGCATCGTGGACGTGCGGCTGGATGTCGAAATCGAAACGGCCGGCACGCTGCGGAATGCGTTCGTAATGCACCATGTCGACCCATGGCTGGTCGGCTTCCGCGCCGTAGAGCGCGAAATGCAGAATGGTCCGACGGCGCTGTGGGTCATAGGCCATGATGCGCGTTATGTCCTGCTACATGTGAGCTCCGTCAATTGTTTCATAGGCGCCTGGGCCGTTCAATGGTCATGCAAATCTCAGGAGGCGGGATCGCATGGAAAATTTTAGGAACCTTAACGACATCGTGCGCGTGCAATCGCGGAACACCGCGCGAGGCGGGAACCCTGATGCCATCGGTTCTCCGCCTCACATCAGCCAGCTTCAGCTACACGAAAAGCTCGCCGCCGAGCTGACGTCACCGCCCCTGTAACGTGCAACTTTCGGATACGGGCACAGCGGCCGCGTACGAGCCGCGCCCCAGTCCGCGGGCACTTCACTGTTCGGTATCGCGTTGCTCGCGTCGCGTGCCGTCGCGATCACGCTGTCGGGTGCCTTGCCCTGCTCGACCCATGCAACCATTAGCGTCAACATATCGAACTGATCCGCCGTCGGGCCGCCCGAGCAATGGTTCATACCCGCGACCGTGTACAGCCGCGCGAAGTTGCTAGCATCGCCGCCGTTCGCGACCATCAGACGCCGGTACCAGTCGGTCGTATCGTTCGATGAAAACACCGGATCGCTCGTGCCGTGATAGACCATCAGCTTTGCGCCGCGCTGCTTCAATGCGCTGAGATTGGTCTCATCGGGCGGGGCCATGAACGACCATGACGATTCCGTATACACGCCGCTCGTCGCGAAGATCTTCGGCGCATCGTTGTCCATGCTGAAGCTCAGCGCATACGAGGACAACTGGCTCAGCAACGATGCACTTTGCGGTGGCGTCGTGAACGTGAACGCAGCGGCCGCAGGATCGAGCGTGATCGAATTGCTCTGCTTCCACTGCGCCCAGTTGGCGCCATTGACGCCCACGTCATACGGAAAACTCGCGTAAAGCGCCGTGCCCGCGCTGTTGCGCGCTCCCGAGAACACATTACCGATGGCATCCTTCTGTGCAGCCGTCAGACACGTGCCGTCGCGCACATTGCCCGAACACGTCGGCACGTCATTGGCGAGACTGAAGTTCGCCTGACATGCCTTGATGTCCTGCACCATGCCGTCTGTCACGCCGTCGAGCGCGTCGCACTTCGCAATGATTCGCGACGCTACCAGTTGGCGCTCCGCTGCCGTGAAGCCAGTTGTGATGTCGGGCAAACCGGTCGCGGTCGTTGCCGTTGCGACCTTGGCGAACTGCTGCGCGCCCCACATCTCGCCAATCGCAGCCTTCGGCAGATGAAATCCCGGGTCGCCTGCAATGATGCCGTCGTACTGCGCCGACGATCTGGCAGCCGCAACCATCGCGTGCCGCCCGCCGTTCGAGCAGCCGTCGAAGTAACTGCGGTCGGGCGCCTTGCCATAGGCGGTCTTGATCGTTTGCTTCGCCATCGGCGTGAGCGTCGCGACAGCGTTGTAGCCGTAATCGATGCGCGCCTGCGGACCGAGGCCGAAAAGCGGATTCTGCGCCGACGCATGCCCCGCGTCCGAACTGATGACAGCGAAGCCCATATTGAGCGCATCGTCGAGCGGACCGCCGCCGCCGATTTCGCCCGTCGCCGTCACGACATTGCCATCGAGCCCGCCATTGGCCTGATAGAAGAAGCGACCGTTCCACGCGATGGGCAGACGCATCTCGAAGCCGATCGCATACGTCTTTCCGTCGACGGCGCTCACGCGCTGGTTCATCTGACCTTCGATCACGCAATGCCCGGCAATCGACTTGCCGGCCACCTTCAGCGTGCCTGCGGGTACATCCGTCACGGAGGTGAACGACGTGTTCGCGAACGACAGCTTCGCGGCGAGCGCCGCGCAACTCCCGATGAGCGTCGCGGGTGTCGCGGCGCTCAGTTGCGGCAGCGCCGACGAAGTCGTGTTCGACGAGCCTCCGCAGGCGGCGAGCGTGGCCGACACGCATATAGCAATCGCGGACTTCTTCATCCGATGTCTCCTAGAACATGTGTTTGATGCCGACCATCACGCCCGTCTGTCCCATGCCCGCGCCGGGTGTCGTGCCGCCACCGCCGCCGCTCACGGAATAGCGCGCCTTCGCGCTGTTGGCGAGATACGCCGCCTGTGCGTATACGGACGAGCGCTTACTCAGCAAGTAAGTGGTGCGCAGCGTGCCCATCGTCGCGCGCGTGTCGTGGTCGCCGTTGACGATGCGAAAGACCTCGCCGTCGACCAGAAACGCCGGCGTCACCAGATACGACGCGCCGATGAAGAAAAGGTCGGAGCGCACATTCGGCACGGCGGGTGAATCGGTCACCACGCGCCGCCCGAGCCAGCCCGCGCCCAGCTTCATGCCGGCGTATTGCGCATATGCGCTGACGTGCGTGCGGGCATCCTTGTCGGCGGCACTGGTGAGCGGCGTGGTTGCCACGCCATCGAAGAAGTTGGCGGCTGCATTGGTGCCGCCACGCTGGTCTTCGTACGACGCAGCGATGCCGAAGTACTGCGCGTCGTACTTGAGCATCACCGACCAGTCGCGGCACTCGGTTGCGTGACCGGGCACCGAGCCCGCGCACGTGCCCTGCCCCGGCGAGTTGCCCGTACCCGCTGAATCGCGTCCGAACGAATAGCCCGCGCCCAGCGTGAAGCCCTTATAGCTGCCGATATACGTCACGGCGTTGTCGGCGCGTGCGTTGGGCACGTATGCATCGAGCGAACCCATGCCGTAAATGTCCGGTCCGATGATGTCCGCGCCCTGCAACGCGAGATAGGTCATCGTGTACTGCCGGCCGAACGCGACCGTGCCGTACGTGGCGCTCTTGAGGCCGACAAACGCCTGGCGCCCGAACAAGCGGCCGCCCTGGCCCGAACTGCCGTCGCGGACGTTGAAACCGCTTTCGAGTGTGAATACCGCGCTATAGCCGCCACCCAGATCTTCGACGCCGCGCAATCCCCAGCGCGACGGCAATTCGCCTGTCACGGCCGGCATGCGGAACACGTGGTCGCCAGCGGCGTTCGCATGCGATACGTATTCGATGCCCGTATCGATGATGCCGTACAGCGTGACGCCCGATTGCGCGAAAGCGCTCGTTGCGAACGCGCAGAGCGCGCCGCACAGGGAAAGCCGGATCGTTGTTGCGTGCATCTCGTTGTCTCCAAACGTCGTGTGTTGTTATGGAAAGAGGGATTCAGTCTGCTGCGCGCGGACGGCGTATCAGCAGCAACGCGGCGACGGCAGCGATCAGCGTGACGGGGATGCTCGCGCCGATCACCGTCGACGAACTGCGGCCCATCGCCAGCAACTGGCCTGCCGCAAGCGGTCCGACCACGGAGCCGATGCGGCCCACTGCCACTGCTGCGCCGATGCCCGTGCCGCGCATCGGCGTCGGGTAGAAAACGGCAGCGAGCGCATAGAGCACCGATTGGCCGCCGATCACGAACATGCCGGCGAAGAATGCCGAAACGGCAAGCGCCGCGAATCCCGGTGCGACCGACAAGGCGGCGAGCGACGCGATGATGCCGACATACATGCCCGACACGACCGCGCCGCCGCGCAGCCGGTCCATCAACATGCCGATGAAGAGCGCGCCCAGTCCGCCGCCGATATTGAAGAAGATCTGCACATAGCCGACTTCGGCGCGCGCAAGACCGCGTGCCGCCATTAGCGACGGCAGCCAGTTGAGCAGGAAGTAGAGGACGATCAGCGTGCAGAAGTAACTGATCCAGATTTGCAGCGTGGACAGACCGCGATTCGCGCCGAACAGCACTTCACCAACGGGCGCCGGTTGCGCATTGGCCCCACGCGATGTTTTTCTGAACGCACTGGATTCAGGCAGGAACGCAATCAGCAACGGCACGAGCACGAGCGGCCCCGCGCCGCCGACATAGAAGATATGGCGCCAGTCCGTGTCGCCGATGCTGACGATCCCGATGATCGATGCGATCACGCCGCCGAACGGAATACCGCAATACATCACGCTCACAGCCGTATTGCGTGCTTTCGGCGACACGGCTTCCGACGACAGCGCTATCAGATTGGGCAACGCGCCGCCAAGCCCCATGCCTGTCAGCACGCGCACGATCACCAGCATGCTGAAGCTCGACACCAACGCAGTCGCGATCGACAGAAGGCCAAAGACGCATGCCGACAGGATCAGCACACGCTTGCGTCCGACCCGGTCGGCGAGACGCCCTCCAAACATCGCACCCGGCAGGAGTCCGAAGGTGCCCGCGCTGAACGCGATCCCCATTTGCGCGACCGTCAGCCCGAATTCACGCGCCATGCGCGGCGCCGCGACGCCGACGGATTGCAGATCCAACCCTTCCAGCAGAGCAATCGCAAAACAGAGGCCCAATGTCATAACGACGCCCGTGTTCGCGGCGGGCTGTGTCGCAATGCTGTCTCCTGGCAGTGCAGTTCTCGTGGATTTCATGTCTGTCACCTGTTGTTGTGCTGGTTTCGCGAACGCTTCCAGGTTGCCGTATATATCAGGCAACCTGATATATACGGCGAATAAAAGCGTGTTCCTGAGAACACGCCGGCCGTCGTCGCGATGGAGCGCATTTAATATCAGGCAACCTGACAACGCAAGATTATTGTGTTTGGTGAATACCCCAGGAGATACAGCGACCCGGCGTACATGTTGCCCTGTGAGCGCCATATGAACGCGCTCTGCGCGTGAATAGCGGCTCGAAGTTTCGTCGCCCGATTCCGCAACCAGGGGTTTTCACCAACGAGCCAAAGATTGTTTATCAGGCAACTTGATAATAGACTTCATATCAGGCTACCTGATACAAAATGAAATTGTCGGGTGACTTCAGGAACGCAACCACTGATGCGCGCAAGGCGCGCTGGAGCTACGAACATGGCAAGTTATGAGGATCGCTGGAAGACGGTCGACGTCAAGGTGCAGGAAGGCATCGCATGGGTGACGTTCAACCGCCCGGAGAAACGCAATGCGATGAGCCCGACGCTCAACAGCGAGATGGTGCAGGTGCTCGAAACGCTGGAACTCGACGCCGACGCGCAGGTACTCGTGCTCACGGGCGCCGGCGACGCGTGGACGGCAGGCATGGATCTGAAGGAGTATTTCCGCGAAGTCGACGCAGGGCCGGAAATCCTGCAGGAAAAGATCCGGCGCGATGCGTGTCAATGGCAATGGAAGCTGCTGCGCATGTATTCGAAGCCGACCCTCGCGATGGTCAATGGCTGGTGCTTCGGCGGCGGCTTCTCGCCGCTGGTCGCATGCGATCTCGCGATCGCCGCCGACGAAGCCGTGTTCGGCCTCTCCGAGATCAACTGGGGCATCCCGCCGGGCAATCTGGTCAGCAAGGCGATGGCCGATACGGTCGGACATCGTCAGGCGCTCTACTACATCATGACGGGTGAAACGTTCACGGGCACGGAAGCCGCCGCAATGGGCCTCGTCAACCGGAGCGTGCCGCGCGAGCAGCTGCGCGCGGAGACGGTGGCTCTCGCCGCGAAGCTGCTTGAAAAGAATCCGGTCGTACTGCGGGTCGCAAAGCATGGTTTCAAACGCTGCCGCGAACTGACGTGGGAACAGAACGAGGACTATCTGTACGCAAAGCTCGATCAGGCGCAACTGCGCGATCCCGAGAACGGGCGCGAAGAAGGACTGCGGCAATTCCTCGACCAGAAGTCGATCAAGCCCGGACTGCAGACGTACAAACGCGCGGACTGACACCCGGGACGCCCGGTGGGGCATCCCGCCGGGCGGGCGACAGAACAAAGGAGACAGTCATCGTGACGGAAGTGAGTATGCTGATCGGCGGAAAGGACCGCCTCGCCTCGAACGGCGCCACGTTCGAACGCCTGAATCCCGCGACGGGCAGACTGGCCTCGCGCGCACCCGCGGCCACGCTCGCGGATGCGGACGCGGCAGTCGATGCCGCCGCAGCGGCTTTCCCTGGATGGTCGGCTCTGCCGCCCACGGAGCGGCGCATGCGCCTGCTGAAGGCAGCGGACCTGATGGATGCGCGAACCGGCGCGTTCATCGAAACCGGCGTGGCGGAAACGGGCGCGATGGCGAACTGGTACGGCTTCAACGTGCATCTGGCGGCGCACATGCTGCGCGAAGCCGCCGCGATGACGACGCAGATCGACGGAAGCATCGTGCCGACCGATATGCCCGGCAACCTTGCTCTTGCCGTGCGTCAGCCATGCGGCGTAGTGCTCGGCATCGCGCCGTGGAATGCGCCCGTGATCCTCGGCACCCGTGCAGTCGCGATGCCGCTCGCGTGCGGAAACACGGTCGTTCTCAAGGCGTCGGAAGCGTGTCCCGCCGTGCATCGGATGATCGGCAGCGTGTTGCAGGAAGCAGGTCTCGGCGACGGCGTGATCAACGTCGTGACGAATGCGCCCGACGACGCACCCGCAATCGTCGAGCGGCTGATCGCGCATCCCGCCGTCCGGCGCGTGAACTTCACGGGCTCGACGCACGTTGGCCGCATCATCGCGATGCACGCGGCGAAACACCTGAAGCCCGCCTTGCTCGAACTCGGCGGCAAGGCCCCCGTGCTCGTGCTCGATGACGCCGATCTCGACGCAGCCGTCGAAGCCATCGCGTTCGGCGCGTTCTTCAACCAGGGGCAGATCTGCATGTCGACGGAACGCGTGATCGCGCATCGCGCCATCGCGGATATGCTTGTCGAGAAGCTCGCCAGCAAGGCGCGCAAGCTGGTCGCGGCCGAACCGACGGCGCCGGGCGCCGTGCTCGGCGCGATGGTGAGTGCACAGGCCGCACAGCGCGCGGCGGCGCTCGTGCAGGATGCCCGCGATCACGGCGCGGCGATCCACACGGCCGGCCCGGCACATGGCGCGGTCATGCAGCCGACGGTCGTCGATGGTGTGCGCCCCGAGATGAAACTGTACGCGGAGGAATCGTTCGCGCCCGTGGTCACCGTGCTGCGCGTCGATAGCGACGACGAAGCGATACGTGTCGCGAACGACAGCGAGTTCGGCTTGTCGGCGGCCGTGTTCAGCCGCGACATTGCGCGCGCCATGCAGGTGGCGAAGCGCGTCGAATCGGGCATCTGCCATATCAACGGCCCGACTGTGCACGATGAAGCGCAGATGCCGTTCGGCGGCGTGAAGAGCAGCGGCTACGGGCGCTTCGGCAGCAAGGCATCGATTGCCGAATTCACCGATCTGCGCTGGATCACGATACAGACAGGTCCGCGTCACTATCCAATCTGACGTTGCCGCTGTAAACGGGCCCGTTCACGCAGACGAAACAGATTCGGGCATGCTTCACATCAGGCGACGACCTCGCGCCGGGCTGTAGCCCGCCGCGCGAGCGAGCCCACACAGGAGACAACAAGGTGACTTCCCAGCCGACGCAATCCGGTGTCGACAGAGAAACATCAACGCCTTATCGCGCGGTGCGAATCGGGTCGGCACCCGTTCGCGTACGCCGCGAGCACGACGTCTGGTACATGGAGTCGGGCGCCGCGCCCGGCGTCTATCCGAAGCGTATTACTGACCGGCTCGCAAGCGGCGCGCTCGCGCATCCTGACCGATGGCTGGTCGCCCGCCGCGGCGCCAACGGCGAATGGCAAGGGATCAGCTACGCGCAGATGCTCGCGCATGCCCGCGCGATTGGTCAGGCGCTGCTCGGTCGCAACCTGTCTGCCGGGCGGCCCGTCGTGATTCTCTCGGGCAACGATCTCGAACACATGATGGTCGCGCTCGGCGCGATGTGGGCAGGCGTCCCCTACGCGCCCATTTCGCCCGCATATTCGCTCGTATCCAGCGACTACGGCAAGCTGCGTCATACGCTCGATCTGCTCACACCCGGCCTCGTATTCGCGACGGAAGGCGAGACGTTCGCCAAAGCGATCGACGCGACCATTGCCGACGGCGTCGAACTGGTCACCGCCTCAGGTTCATGTGGAAAGCGCCAATCCACGCCGCTATCGGAACTGCTCGACACCGCGCCCACGACGGTCGACGCCGTGCACGAGGCGATCGATCCCGATGCGATCGCGAAGTTTCTCTTTACGTCCGGCTCGACGATGCTCCCGAAGGCCGTGCCGACCACCCATCGCATGCTGTGCAGCAATCAGCAGATGCTGCTCGACACGTTTCCCGAGTTCGCCGTCGAGCCGCCCGTGCTGGTCGACTGGCTGCCGTGGAATCATACGTTCGGCGGCAGCCACAATGCCGGCATTGCGCTCTACAACGGCGGCACGCTGTATATCGACGACGGCAAGCCCGTTGGGAAGAAGTTCGACGAAACGCTGCGCAATCTGCGCGACATCGCGCCGACCATCTACTTCAACGTGCCGAAGGGTTGGGAAGAGCTGACGAGCGCGCTCGAAACCGACGCGCAGTTGCGCGAGACGTTCTTCTCACGCGTGAAAGTCTATTTCTTCGCAGGCGCCGGACTTTCGCAGGCAGCGTGGGACCGCTTGCAACGTGTCACCGAGCGCTTTTGCGGCGAGCGTATCCGCATCATGGCGGGCCTCGGCATGACGGAGACTTCGCCGTCGTGTCTGTTCACGACCGGGCCTGTGCCCGGTGCGGGCTACGTCGGCATGCCGGCGCCCGGCTGCGAAGTGAAGCTGGCGCCCGTGTCGGGCAAACTCGAAGCGCGCTTTCGCGGTCCGCACGTGATGCCCGGTTACTGGCGGATAGCCGATTCGAATGCAGCCGATTCATTCGATGACGAGGGGTATTACCGCAGCGGCGACGCACTAAAGTTCGTCGACCCGCAACGGCCGGAACTCGGCCTGATGTTCGACGGGCGCATCGCCGAAGATTTCAAACTCAGCTCAGGCACCTTCGTGAGCGTCGGGCCGATGCGTGCGCGGGTCATTTCAGCGGGCGCGCCCTATGTGCAGGACGTCGTCGTGACCGGCCTGAATCGCGATGACGTCGGGCTGCTCGTATTTCCACGACTCGACGATTGCCGGCGGCTCGCGCACCTGCCGGCGTCCGCGAACGCCACGGAGATTGCCGGCGCACCCGCCGTACGCGCCTTCTTCACCGATCTGCTCGAGAAGCTGAACCGCGATTCGACGGGCAGCGCGACGGCGATTGCGCGTCTTCGTCTGCTCGACGTTGCGCCGTCACTCGATCTCGGCGAGATCACCGATAAAGGATCGATCAACCAGCGCGCGGTACTGACGCAGCGCGCAAACCTGGTGGAGGCAATGCACGATGTGCAGCGCGACGATCCTGGCGTGATCTACGCGTCGCGTTGCAAGGTATGAAGGCGCGAGGAGCGGTGCAGCGTGCGAACGACGCGGTAACATGGCGTCTTCCACGACAGCAGCAG
This sequence comes from Paraburkholderia azotifigens, assembly GCF_007995085.1. GTDB lineage: Bacteria > Pseudomonadota > Gammaproteobacteria > Burkholderiales > Burkholderiaceae > Paraburkholderia > Paraburkholderia azotifigens. The sequence continues at coordinate 2,448,605 of NZ_VOQS01000003.1, read as the reverse complement.
ACCGATCTGATGACGGGCAAATCTCCGACGAAGACATCCAGCGCCACGAAAGCAAACCTCGCGACGGCCGCCCGTCCGCGCGCGGCCTCAGCGGGACGCAAGGCTTCGGCACGTCCCCGCTTGACCTATCTGATCGGCAGCCTCGATCGAATCCTGCGCCGCAAGATGACGGATGCGCTCGCGCCACTGGGCCTGACGCTCGCGCAGTTCACTGCGCTTTCCGTGCTGGAGGCGCGGGGCGAGGCGTCGAACGCGCAACTGGCCGAGCGGTCTTTCATCACGCCGCAATCGGCCAACGAAGTCATGAGCGTCATGGCATCGCGCAACTGGATCACGCGCGAGCCCGACCCGAATCATGGACGCATCGTCGTGCTCCGTCTAACGGACGAAGGACGGGAGGTGCTTCATCGCTGTATGGCGACGGTCCATGTTCTCGAGGCCCAGATGCTCGCCGGTATTGAGCCACTCGATGCGTTGGCAGCGCAGGAAATGCTGGAGTTGTTCGTCCGCAACCTGCGCGGGTAACGACTGGTCGCGGCTGCCCTCCCCTGCGTCACCTGCGCCCCCTGTTCATTCCGCTGATCGACCGCCTGAGGCACCCGCATCACGGGTTGGGCTCCGGGGGTTGCTCCTCCACGAATCGCAGGATTGCCTCCATGAGGGCCTCACGGGGATACGCGTTCTGCGTGACGAAGAGCGCGCCTATCGTCGGATGAGTCCGCGCAACGGGCACTGCCAGTGCCCAGTGATCCGCATTCACATAGGCCAGTAGCGTGCTGCCGGGTATGACCTGGTCGTAGAAAATGACCTGGCTGTCGTTTCGTGGATCGACCCGCGACAGCTTGTCGTAACTCGACTTCAGGATGGACGAGATGCGCTCCGGCTGCGGGTAGGTCACGACCGAGTAATAGCGCAGTCCGGCCGGCAGCAGGTTCCCGGCGAGCCACGCCTTGCGGACGGCCGGTCTCAGGCTCTGCACGGCGCCGCCGTCGCCCGATGTGCACGTCGCGCCGGGAACATGGCGCAACAGATCGGCCTGGTATTGCTCGGCGTCGTTGGCGAGCGGCGAGCCGCCGACCGCGCCGGCCGCGCTCACCACAGCCGCGACACGGCTGCGGATCTCCGGATAGGCAACCAGCGCTTCGAGCATGTCGGGCGCGCCTTTTGAATAGCCGATCAGCACGATACGCGGCGGCCCGTCGGGCGCGGGCATCGCCATGAGCGCATCGCGAATCTGGCGTGCGTTGTTGAGGGAACTCGATAGCGCGTCGACGTCGATTAGCGTGGCGTCGTAGCCATACTGCCGCAGGTGCGTGACGACGGTACCGGGCGGACTCAGCCACGGCTTGAAGCAGTCGTAACCGATGCCGGGCACGACGGCCGCGACGAGGCGGCGTCGGGATGGCCCCAGGTCGACGGGCCGGCCCGCGCCGGCGGGCTCGGCGCCCACGCGCGTCAGCGCGTCCTCACAGGGACGGCTGTCGGGCACCGACGATCCGCGCGCTGCGAGGACCGCGCAATAGATTTCGCGGAAGCGCGCCCGCTGATCCCCTATCCCCGCCTGGGTCGCGGGCATGAGTACCAACGGCGGCGTATCGGTCGAAAACGGAACGAGGGGCTTTGAGGCGCAGGCGCCGAGCAGAAGGCACGCCGTCGTCAGCGTCAGCGCCAGCCAGGCGCGGTCGGAATCAGGGATGCGCATCGCCCGTTGCTCCAGATTGAAGATCGTCGCGCCTGTCGAGATACGGCACCCAATCGAGCAGATCCACATCCGACAGGCTGCGCGGCCGCGTTGCAAAGAACACGACCGCGCGTAGTCCGTCCGTGTAGTAGCTTGCGCCGTCGAGCGTCGCGCGTGGATGGGCTGACGATGCCTCGCCGACGCCATAAGCGAATCCGAGCTTGTCGAGACCGCCCGAATACATCAGATCCTGGATGAGGAGATTGCGAGCCTCGTCGATGTTCTGGTGCAGCCTGGGGTGTGTCTCGCCGCGTCGCGCAAAGCGCCCGCCGACGGGACGGCCGACCTGCGCGACATAGACCAGTTGCCCCTGAAAGCGAATCGGGGCAAGCCATCCGCGTATCCAGGTCGACGGCGCGCCCGCCTGCGCCTGCTTGCGCATGACGAAGTCCGCTTCGCGCCCGAAAACCCGCTGCACGACGTCGGACTCGCGCGCATCGCGCCGGTAGCTGCGCCGCACCAGGGCCGCGCCGATATCGTTAAGCTGGCCGACCGCGACCGCGTTCAGCGGATCGGCCTGTGCCGTCCCGGTCGCGTCGGTCGCGCAGCATGGCAACCGCTCGATTGCCGCGCGCAGCGATGCGAGATCCGGGCAGTCGACGATCGCTGCTTCCGGGAACGGGAAAGGAATCTGCGCAAGCGCCGGATCGATCGTGTCCTCGGGCACGCGCAGAAAGAGCGAAAAAGGAATCAGCGTCTGGCTTGCGAGCAGGTCGATATTGACGAGCTTGATGCCACGATCGGGGTTGGTGAAAAGAATGCCTGACTGGGTCGCACCCGGCGCAATCGGATTGATGAAACCGAGTTTTCTGAAATAGTCGTCCATGCGCGTGTTCGTTGAACCGCCGAACGTCGTATGCATCGACCACGCGACCTCGTCGGGCGAGAAGTAGTCGGGGTCGGTGCCCGAGCGCAACAGCCATAGCGCCTGCGAGGTTCCGTTGTGCACTTCGATCCAGAGCGGCTGGACCCTCGTCGCGTTGACATCGGCGCCATACAGCCGCTTGCTGTCTTCGCTGCCCAGCACAGTGGCGCTCACGCGCACGTCGCGACGCGTGTCGCTGACCTCATGTTCGCGCAGCGGCTTGACGTCGGCATCGGACGGCGCACGCCACGTCGCGCATCCCGCGAGCGTCAGCCCAAGCAACAGGGCGGCAGCACGCTTGCGCAAGCGACGCACGGTCGGCCGCACATTCATGGCCCGGCTCCTGGCGTGACGCGCATGACCTTGTATGGCGTGACCCACGGAAAGACGGTGATGTCCGCAAGCGATGACGGCACGCGGTCAAATACGAGCACGATGCGATAGCCATCCGTGAAGTACGGGTCGGTTGTCAGATTTGTGCGCGGCATGCTTTCGGGCGCCGCGCCCACGCCGCTCAAAAGGCCGATCTTCGACAGATTCTGCGAATACGCCATGTCTTCCGTGAGCGCGCTGCGCGCTTCGTCGACGTCCGGGTCGATCTTGTGCGTCGTGAACGTGGACGAGTGCCATGTCAGACGAGTGCCGATGTCGCGGCTGATCTGCCCCACCCAGACGGGTTTGCCGCGATAGCGCATGTTACTGAGCCACAGACGCATGTGATTGCGCTGGTGAATGTCGCCGCGCGCCTTTTGCAGCGCGAGATCCTGCGCGTGGCCGAACACGTAGAGGTCGCTCACGGGTGCGTTGACGTAGGCTTCGCCGGAAAGCGCGGCGCTGATCATCCGCCGGATTGCACCCGACCACTTCTGTTCCGTGACGCTCCAGCCCCGGCGAACGAGCGACGGAAAGGCATCGTCGAGGCCGCCGACGATCACGAGATTGAGGGGATCGCCATTCTTCGAACCGTCTTCGTTGGTGGCGCAGCATGGCAAGGCTTCGAGCGCGGCGCGAAAGCTCCCGTCGTCCGTGTAATTCACGATGGGCACTTCAGGGTCGGCCGCGCGTTTGAACACCTGGCTGCGCTTGTAGTCGCCCTCGAACCCCGGCACCGCCACGAAGATCGAAAACGTCCGGACACGGCCCCTCGCGACGAGGTCGATCTGCACGAGCTTCACACCCTCGTTGAGGTGGGTCAGAACAAGACCGGATACCGTCTCTCCCGGACGGATGGGATTGGCGAAGGCGAGCGAACGGAATCGGCGGTCGAGTTCCGTCTGCTGTTCAGGCGACGCGTCCGCGAATGCTTCGGCCGCTTCAGACGCCGGAAAGAAGTTCGGATCCAGTCCCGGCGACAGAAGAAAGTAGTTGCCGTCCTCCCCATTGCGAACCTCGATCCAGACGGGCTGGATGTTCCTTTCCGCAAGCGGAACACCATAGACGGCAGCGCTTTCCTGCGGCGACAGCACGGCTGTCGAAACCTGCATGCCTCCCTCGCTGCGTGTCACGGCGCGGTTCTGATAGGCAGGCACCGAAACCGTGGGCGGCGCTGCCGAGCAGCCAGCCAGTATGCAGCCGGTGAAGATGACAGCCTGCATCCGCGTCACGATGCGCTTCATCAAGACACCTCTCCGCCGGGATCTGGGGATACAGCCGCATGCCTAGGAGGATCGCGCGCCCGCTACCGCTGCGGGCAAACAGGCCGTTCGTCGCCCGCTCAGGGATATGCACGATATTTACAGCCCAGTCTAGTTGATTGGGGCCGAACCAGGCATGTTTCACATGTCAGCCGCCCGCACTCGTGCGCGCCGTCATTCGTCCACGCATTCCTCTGATCATGCCGGCTTGCCGACGGACGCGAACAGATCGGTAATCTCTTTCATCGTCGCGGCTTCGTTCGTGTACGTGAACGTGCCGCGACCGAGCATTTCATTGGCTGCGCGCAGCATCGCGCCCAACGCCGCGCGGGCAAGCGCTCCGCCGACGCTGATCCTCCTCACGCCGAGCCGCGCCAGATCGTCGACGGAAAACGGCATGCCCGCCATGCCCATCAGCACGTTGACGGGCCGGTCGACGGAACTGACGACGGCCGCGATGTCTTCGCGCGTCTTCAGGCCGGGCGCGTAGAGCACGTCGGCGCCCGCTTCCTGGTACGCCTGCAGACGGCGGATGGTATCGGAAAGATCGGCGCGTCCGGCCAGATAGTTTTCCGCGCGCGCCGTCAGCGTGAACGGAAACGGCAAGGCACGCGCCGCTTCGACCGCGGCGCGCACGCGCTCGACGGCGAGGTCGTGCGCGTAAATGGGATCGTCGGCGCGGCCGGTCGCGTCCTCAATCGAGCCGCCGACGACGCCCGCCGCAGCCGCCTGCCGGATCGTCTCGGCGGCGTCTTCCGGCGCGTCGCCGAAGCCGTTTTCGAGGTCCGCGCTGACGGGCAGCGCCGTCGACGGCGCGAGTTCGGCCAGATGGCGAATCATCTGCTCGCGGCCGACGGCGTTGTCCGGCACGCCAATGGAGAACGCATAGCCCGCGCTGGTCGTCGCCAATGCCCTGAAGCCGAGCGCTTCGAGCAGACGCGCGGAACCGATGTCCCACGGGTTGGGAATGACGAACGGCTGGCTCGCCTCGTGAAGCGCGCGAAACGCCCGTGCCTTGTCTGCTTGCGATGTCATGGCCGCTCCGTCGGTGGCAAGCCGGAATGGGCCGTTCTGCCCGGCGCGGGAACGCGACCGGGCAAAAGCGGAAAGTACTGCGCCGTGTGCCGCGAACTCAGGTTTCGAGCTTCGCGTCCATCGTGATCGTCGCGTTCAATACCTTCGAGATCGGGCAACCTGCCTTGGCGTCGGCGGCGGCCTTGTCGAACGCGGCCTTGTCGCCGCCCGGAATCTTCACCACGACGTCGAGATGCGAAGCCGTCACCGCGAAACCGCCGCCGTCCTTGTCGAGCGTGACGGTGGCCGTGGTCGCGATGCGCTCCGGCTTGATGTTGGCCTTGCCGAGTTCCGCCGACAACGCCATCGAAAAGCACCCCGCATGCGCCGCCGCGATCAGTTCTTCGGGATTGGTGCCGATGCCGTTCTCGAAGCGCGTCGCGAACGAATACTGCGTGTCCTTGAGCACTCCGCTATCGGTGGAGATGGAGCCCTTGCCGTCCTGCAGACCACCTTGCCAGACTGCTGATGCCTTGCGCTTCATTCGTCTCTCCTGTTTCGGGTTCGTGCTGCCGCGCTACCCACGACGATGCCGGCCGCGACGGTCCTCGCCCGACAGATCGCGGCTCCGGCACCCGTCACGCGTGCTGCGCCGAACGTGCGGGCCGTAGGCGTGGACCGAAGCTTCATCATAGGCGGATATCGGTGGCACTGCCGTGAAGCGGCGCGCCTGACCATTATTTCATTCGCCGCAAGAATCTTTCTCCAATCTGCCACTTTTTTGATCACCCACTCCGGAAATACACTAGGTCCAACGGTTCGGACAGGAGAGTTCAAACCGAACTGATTAACAAATGTTCTCGGAGGTCATCATGAAATCGCTTCTTTCCGCAGTTGTCGTCGCATCCGCTCTGGTCGTTCCCGCTGTGTCGTTCGCGCAGCAAGCCAGCAACGCGCCCGTGTCGCGCGCGCAGGTTCAGGCCGAACTGGTCGCTGCCCAGCAAAACGGCTCGCTCGACCAGAACGACGTGGCCTACCCGTCCGCCAAGCCGCAATTCGGCGCAACGTCGGGATCGACGGAAGTCGGCGGCGTGACGGCCGGCACGTCGGAATCGGGCAAGCGTCCGAGCGTCGAACAGCGCATCTTCTCGACGTTCCGCGGCAACTAAGCTCGCCGATGTGACGCGCGCGAGCGTTTTCTGCCGCGCCGCCGTCAGATACACGAAGGCCCCGGCTGACTCATGAAGTCAGCCGGGGCCTTCCTTTTGCACGCTCGAAGCGCCTCTTCGAGCTTACTCGGCGAACGGCAGCGAGTCCTGGCCCTGCGCGCGCATGCCGAACACGTTGAGCGTCATCGCGACGAGCGCGTAATAGCCGAGCAGGCCGACGAGATTGATCGTCACCTCCTGCCCGAAGCGCTCGACGGTCTTCGCATACGTCGCATCGGACACACGCTTCAGGTCGTACAGCTCGGTCGTGAAGGCGTAGATCAGCGCGTCGTCGGCATCGGCGAATGACGGCAGTTTGCTCTCGCGGATCGCCTCGGCGTCCTCGACGCGCACGCCCGCTTCGATTGCAATCGGATAGTGGATGAACCACTCGGCCTGCGCCTGCCAGCGCGACGCCGTGACGAGAATCGCCAGTTCCGACAGACGCAGCGGCAATCCCGTCTTGTAGCGGCAGAATGCGCCGAGGCGCTGCGCGTGCTGCGCGAGTTCGGGGCTATGAATCCAGCCGAGAAACGGTCCGTTCAGGTTGCCGCGCGGACCCGACAGGATCTCGTCCAGTACGGCTTTCTGGTCGGGTGTCGCGTGACTGGCGTCGAACGATGGCAGACGGTTGGTCATGGGAAGCTCTTTCTGGTGAGTGGATCAGGTCAGGCCGCGCCCGACGCAGCGAGCGCGCCTTCGATCGCATCCGTCAGACGGCTGACGATCTCCCCGATATCGCGTTCAGTGCAGATGAACGGCGGCGCAAGCAGCACATGATCGCCGGTCTTGCCGTCGACGGTGCCGCCCATCGGATACACCATCAGACCGCGCTGGAACGCCTCGCGCTTGATCGCGGCGTGCAGCTTCAGTTTCGCATCGAACGGCGTTTTCGTCGCACGGTCCTGCACCAGTTCGACCCCGACGAAGAGCCCGCGTCCGCGCACGTCGCCGATAGACGGATGCTGCGCGTAGTGCCCGCGCAGCAGCGAACGCAGCTGTTCGCCGCGTGCCTTCACGTTGTCGAGCAGATGCTCGTCGGCGATCACGCGCTGCACTTCGAGCGCGGCGGCGCATGCCGTCGCGTGGCCGATGTACGTATGGCCGTGCTGGAAAAAGCCTGAGCCGCCCGTGATCGCCTGATAGATCCTGTCGCTCACGAGCGTCGCGCCGATCGGCTGATAGCCCGCGCCCAGACCCTTCGCGATGGTCAGCAGATCGGGCGTGATGCCGTCTTCCTCGCACGCGTACAGATAGCCGGTGCGGCCCATGCCCGACATGATTTCATCGAGTATCAGCAGCACGCCGTGACGGTCGCACACCGCGCGAATCTTGCGGAAATATTCGCGCACGGGCGGCACCGCGCCCGCCGTCGCGCCGACCACCGTTTCCGCGACGAACGCCGCCACCGTGTCCGGCCCGAGTTCGAGAATCTTCTGTTCGAGTTCGTCGGCAAGACGCTGCGCGAACTGCTCTTCCGTCTCGTCCGCGCGCTGCTCGCGATACGCATAGCACGGGCTCACGTGATGCGCGTCGATCAGCAGCGGCAGAAACGGCTCGCGCCGCCACGCATTGCCGCCGATCGCGAGCGCGCCAAGCGTATTGCCGTGGTAACTCTGACGGCGCGCGATGATGTGACGGCGCTGCGGCTGGCCCACTTCGACGAAATACTGACGGGCGAGCTTCAGCGCCGCCTCGATCGCCTCCGACCCGCCCGACACGAAATAGACATGCCCGAGCCCTTGCGGCGCGTGTTCGACGAGATAGCTCGCGAGTTCTTCGGCGGGCTCGGTGGTGAAGAACGACGTATGCGCGTACGGCAGCGCCTGTGCCTGACGCTTGATCGCGTCGATCACGCGCTGGTTGCTGTGGCCGAGGCACGACACGGCCGCGCCGCCCGATGCGTCGATATAGCGCTTGCCCGTCGAATCGACGATCTCGATGCCCTCGCCTTTGACGGCAACGGGCAGCGTCTGCTTGGGCATGCGATGGAATACGGTTGTCATGCGCTCTCCTTGAATGAGCGGAAGGCGGTGGCGCTCAGGCCGCCGTGCGTGCAACAAAGGTTTCGAAAACGACGACGCGCTGCGCATGCACTCGCAGCGCGACACCGTCGTCGCGGAGTTGGAACAGCGCGGTCGCGAGCGTGTTTTCGCCGTCGGGATCGTCGGGGTCTTCGCGATAGATCGGCAAACAGGCGGGCGCCTTGTCGTGCAGCATGTCGACGAGCGCATGGGCATCGGGTTGCGTGCCGCGCTCTTCGAGCAGCACAGCCATGCGCGCCTGCCGGTCGCGCGAAGAATCCGTGACGATCTGCGCTTCGGCTTCGCAACCGGGATGAATCATGTGATTCGCGTGACCCGACACGCGCGCGGCGGATTCGATCGAACAGCGCATGGCCGTGGCTTCGACGCTCAACACGCGACGCTCGCCCGTCGCGCCGAGCGTGTGATGGAAACCGCTCGCGCGCGGCGTGTCGCGCAGCAGACGGACGGCTTCGTCTGGCGTCGCCGCGTCGAGCACCGCACGCGACAGGATCATGCGCGGCACGCCCGTCGCGGGCTGACGGATGCGCAGATCGTTGATCGCCTGCACGAGCCCCGCGCGGTTCGCCGCGAACGTATGGCCGGGCAGCGAGCCGGGGTAATAGAAGCTGATGAAGCCCGGCTTGCCCTTCGGTTGGACGTCGACCAGCATGCCTTTGCCGAGCAGGAACGGATCGCCGTCTTCGTTGTGCGCGATCAGCGTTTCGTCGGCGCTCACGGCGGCGAGGGTCGTACAACCATCGGGCGTGCCGTGTACGAGTTCGCCGCGGCAGTTCCACAGGAGAACGTCTTCTGCCCGCCAGCCGAGGCCCGCGGCCATGCCGTCGAGTTCGGCCAGTTGAGCGGGACAATGCGCACGCGCGGCGTCGCGCAGATACTGCACGAACGCGTGGCCACGCCACGCCCGCACCGCGCGCCAGGCGGCGCTCTGCCGCATATACGCATCGAATCCCGGCCGCGCCAGCTCGCCGAGTTGACGGCCGATTTCATACGGCTCGCCCGCTATCCGATGCAATTCCCAACCCTGCTTCGACACACGACACCTCGAACTTCAATCAACACGCGATGCGCATTTATAGCGCACAACAACATATGTTGTCAAAGACGGCGCAATTCAGCGCGCCTGTTGCGTGAACGGCGCGCGGCGGTCTGGGTTAAGGAACGTAGGCGCCCTTGGCGTGCAGCGACTGCTCGGCGAGTTCGAGCTGCTGAACGGCGTCCGTGCCTTCGAGCGCGAGCAGATGCGCGACGAGCGATTCGGCGATGGCCGTCGCCGCGACCAGCGACGGGAAGAACGACGGGCTTTCGTGCGAGAAGATCAAGGCCTTGTCGGCGTTCAGCGCGATGGGCGAGACGGCGCTGTCGGTGATCGCGATCAGCTTGCTGCCTTTTTCCAGCGCGGCTTCGGCAACGCGCGCCGCCTCGACGGAATACGGCGCGAAGCTGACGACGACGGTGGCGCTGTCGCGCTCGATGCCGCGCAACTGCATTTCGAGCGTGCCGGCTTCGCCCGTCAGCAGCGACACGGACGAGCGAAACAGCCGGTATCCGTAGACGAAACCGAACGCGACGGGATAGCACGAGCGAAATCCGCCGACGTGCACATGCGGCGCGCGCCGCAGCAGCTTGGCGGCTTCGACGGTGACGCGCGTGTTGTGCGCGGCCGTCACTTCGAGATTGTGTTGCTGCGCGACGAGCAGATCGTGCGCGAGCGCGTCTTTCGCGTGACCTTTGACGAGCGAACGGGCGCGGCTCGTCAATGGCTCGGGACGCGTGCGCACGCGGGCGACGAACAGGTCGCGCAATTCGTTCCAGCCCGGAAAGCCCAATTGCTGCGAGAGCCGCACGAGCGATGCGGGTTGCACCTGCGCGCGCTCGGCGACCTTGCGCATCGACGACACGGCGACCTCATCGGGATGATCGAGCAGAAACGCCGCGCCCATCTGGAACTGCGGACTGAGTTCCGCGAAGCGCCCGCGGATCAGGGCGGCGAGCTGGTCGAAGGTGTCGGGCATACGGTGTACCGGGCGATGGGATGACAACAAATGTTATCACCCGGTTTTGACGGCGGCGAATGAGGGGGTTGTCGGCGCAGCCTCTCCTGCCGACAACCCGTTTTCAGACAGCCAGCCGCGACGCCGCCTTGATATCCTCCAGGCGCCGCTGCTTCACGCCGAGGTCGCTCCACGCCGACGGATGACACGTGAACACCAGAATCTGATGCCGTGTGGACGCATCGAGCAGTGCCCGCTTGATCGACTCGCGCCGTTCCTCATCCGTGTGGACGATGGCGTCGTCGAACAGCAGCAGCGTCGGCTTGCCCGCATCCTTCAGCAGGTCGGCGTAGGCGAGGCGCACCAGCAGCCCCAACTGCTCCTGCGTGCCGTAGCTGAGCGACTCGAATGCTTCGTCGGACGCGCCGCGCATCAGGCCCACGGGCGACAGCGACTCGTCGACGGTCAGCGCGCCCGTCGGGAACACCCGTCGCAGATAGTGATTGACGCGGTCGGTCAGCGGCTTGCGCAAGGTTGCCACAGCCGTGTCGCGCTCTTCGACCAGCACCTGTTCGAGCAGACTGAGCGCGTCGGCACGCATGCGCAGGTCCGCGCGCCGCGCCTCGGCCTGCTCGATGGCGGCCGCCGTCTGGGCGAGCCGCACACCCAGCTCCGTTCCGCCGAGCGTTTCCAGACGCGTGCGCAGCAATCCGGCATTGCGCTGGCGTTCGAGATGCTGCTGATGCTCCAGTTCGGCCGAACGGTTGTAACGCTCGGCGTCGGCGCGCGGGTCGTCTTCGCCGATGGCGTTCAGGCGCTGCGCAGCCGTCTCGAGATTGCGCGTGTACTCGTCGATATACGACTTCTTCTCGACCAGCGCTGCCTGCCGGCGCCTGCGTTCATCGATAAAGGCAGGATCCTTCAGCCGTGCTTCATTCACCTGCAGCCGTTCGCGAATGCCCGTCACGCTCGCCACGGCCTGGGCCTTGGCGGTCGCGGCATCCAGCAGCGCGGCGCGCGCCGTTTCGACCTGTACACGCGCCGCGTCGACGGCGTCTTTGGCCTGCGCGACGGGGATCGCGCCCGTCGCGTCGCCCAGCGCGTCCAGCTTCGCCTGCGTGGCGCCCAGACGGCCGCGCGCCTGCTCGAGTTCGCCGCGCAGCGCGTCGACGCCGTCGGGCGCGTGCGTCTTGAGCATCTGCGCGTGGTTGTCGCGTTCGACGCACGCCGACTTCCAGCGCGCAAGCTGCCCGGCGCCCTGCGCGTGGCTGTCGACGCCGAGTGCGAGCAGCAGCTTGTCGCGCTCGGCTTCGAGCGCCTGCAATTGCGTATCGAGCGCGGACAGATCGAGCATCCCCGGCACGATGGTCAATTCGCCGAATCCCGGCAGCCCGATGGTCTTGCGCCCGTCGAGCACCAGCGTGCCGTCCCCTTGCACAGGCGCGCCGTCGACCATGATGGCCGCGCTCAAGCGGTATTCGATGCGCGTCAGCGCCGCGTTCTTCTGGGCCTGCAGCGGGACCAGTTCATCGCTGACCTGCTGCAGACGCCGGATCTTCTTTTCGTCGAGTTCGAGATTCGCGGCCACGCGCGTCAATTCGAGCAGCCTGTCGTTGCTCTCCACTGCGCGGGCAAGCGCGGCGTCGATGCGGGCGACGTCGGTCTGCTGCGTCTGCGCCTGCGCCCTGAGTTCCGTTGCGCGTTCCGCGGCAATTGCCTTCGAATACGCGTGCTGCGCCTGCTCGCCCGCTTTCTGCGCGAAAGCGTCGGAGGCCTGCGCACGTTCGTGGGCCGCACCCGCCTGGGCGGCGACCGCTTCGGCCTTGTCGGCCTCACGCCCGTCGCTCGCGACGGATGCCTCGACGCTCGCGGCGAACTGCTCCTGCTCGAGCAGGGAACGATGCTCGGTTTCGGCAAACCTGAGCTTTTGCGCGATCTCGTCGTGTTCGCGCCTGAGCACGTCGTTTTGCTGAGCCTGCGCGAGCGCGGCAGCCGCTTTCTGACGCAGCGCTTCCCAGGGACGCTCGCGCTCGCCGATGTCGTGTTCGCGCTGCAGCTTGCCGAGCCGGACAATGTCTTCGTCGAAATCGCGGTTGGCCTGTTCGAGCGTCAGCCGCTGCCCGTTCAGGCTCTCGATTTCCTTCTCCACCGAAGCCAGTTCACCCGTGGGCTTGCGAGCCTGACTCGTGATCAGCCTGAAGAGATCCTTCTGGACGGCGGCGATGAGCGCATCGTCGCCGCCGGGCGTTTCGCCGCCCGTCAGTTGCGACAGGGCTGCGCGGACATGCGCCGACGCGTGTTCGCCCGGTTTGCGGACCTCGCCCGTTTGCCCCTGGCGAACCCACAGCAGCCCGGGAATGCCTGCGTTTTCCGCGCGCGTGAGGCCCTGCCGCGGACGCGTAAAGCCGATCGTGTCGGCGAGAATCGCTTCCGCCTCGTCGCCGTCGAAGGTCTTGTTGCCGACGCGCAGATTGCAGCGCTGTTTCTTGACGAACTGTTTGACGAGATGATGTTTCGTGCCGCCGATATCGAAGCCCACTTCCACCGTCGGCAGCCCGTCCGGCCGCGCAGCGGGCACCAGCGCCTCCAGCCCGCTCACCTTGTAGCGGTCGAGGAACACGGTTCTCACGGCTTCGGCAATCGTGCTCTTGCCCGCCTCGTTCGGACCACTGATGAGATTCAGCCCCGACTCGAGTCCGTCGATGACGATGCGGTCGGTCAGCTTGCGGAAGTTCTGGATCGTTATGCTTTCGAGAATCACACTGCCCCCGTTTCACGCTGGAGTCGCGCGAGCAACAGCAAGGCTTCGGACGCGACGGCGCCGCCGCCGTCGGCCTGGATCGCCCGCAGCCGCTCGACCACTTTCGCCAGATAACCGCTGCGCGCGCCGAGTGCGGCCAGATCTTCTTCCGTCGGCAGCACCTTGATGCCTGTCGTCGTCGAGCGCAGCGCACGCACGCGCGCGCGGGTCTCCTCGATGGCGACGTTCACCGCTTCGGCGTCGGCGAGCGCGAGGTCGCCCGTGACTTCGATACGCAGCACGTCGTGTTCGCCGAAGCTTTCGAGCTGCGTGCGCAGCTGCGTCACGTCGCTCGATACCGTCAGATGCGGCTTGAGCAGATGCCAGCGGTATTTGCTCAGGCGCGTGCGCTGCACGACGGGCGCCGCGCCCGGCCCAGGCAGCTCGACTTCGAGAACGTGACCGGGCTCGTTGCTCCGGAAGCGGTCCTGCTCGTGCGTGCCTGCATAACGGATGCGCTCGTTGACCTGGTACTCGCCGTGCCAGTCGCCCAGCGCGAGATAGTCGAGGCGCGCCGTCTGCGCGCGGGTCGGCGCGATCGGGTTCGTCGAATCGACATCTTCCTGGAGAATGCCCGTCACGCTGCCGTGCGCGAGGCCGATTCGCAGGTAGCCGTCGGGCGTTTCCAGCTGGTCGAAGAACGCGGTCGTGTCTTCGTAGGTGTTGCGCTGCGTGAGCGGTGCGCAAAGCAGCGCGGCCCGGTGCGTATCCAGCAGGATGACGCCCGGTTCGAGAATGAGATGGGCGTTGTCCGGCACGCAACCGAGGCGCTGCGCGCGGGTCCAGACGCTCTCGGCCAGCGCGGCGTCGTGGTTGCCCGGCAGCAGATACCACGGCCCCGCAAAGCCCGACAGCGCGCCGAACAGCCTGCGGATCACCGTTTCCGAGACCGTCTGCTGGTCGAAGACGTCGCCCGCGACCAGCACCGCGTCCATGCCCCGTTCGGTGGCGAGGCTGGCGATGCGCCTGACCGTGTCAAGGCGCGCTTGCGCCAGATGCGCGGCTTCCTCCGGCGTGAACTGGCCAAACTGGGTTCCGATCTGCCAGTCGGCAGTGTGCAGTAGTTTCAAGTTGCGGCCCTCTCCCGTTACTGTTCGTTTGTCGTCGTTCGTCACAAGTCCGCTATTGTCCATGGGACGGCGGCATTTTGGGACCTGGCGAATCAGACGCCGCCGTTTCCGGACTTCGTCAACCCGCCAGCGGCTTCGCTTCGTAAGCGCGGTCGAACGCCGCCTCGAGCACGGGATGCACGCCGCGCAGCCCGTCCACCACCGCTTTGGCCCAGTCGAAATACTCGCGCTTGCGCTCGACGGACCAATCCGCCGGCGGACAGGCCGCGATATCGCGGAGATTGCAGATCTTGTCGGCGAGTTTGACGAGTTGCGCTTTTCCGCTGATAGCGGACGCGTGCTCGACCTGCAAGCGCTTGCGTTCCGCCTTCGGCAAGGTCTTGTCGTCGGTCACTTCCGCGACGATAGCGGCGGCTTCCCGACCGAACTGCGCAACCAGTTCGTCCATCGAGGTTTCCGTGTCCTCGATCGTGTCGTGAAGAATGGCGGCGACGAGAACGGCCTCGTCGGCAACGTCGCCTTCGTTGGCCAGCACGTCGGCGAGCGCGATGGGATGGTTGATGTAAGGCGAGGCCTCGGCGTCCTTGCGCCGCTGGTTGCGATGCCTGTCCGCAGCGAATGCGGTTGCCCTGATCAGCATGTTCATATTTTCGTCCCTGGGTCTCGTTGGATTCGGCCCGATCATCCTACCGCGTGCCCGGGACATCTCGTGTCCTTACCTCGACGCAACAGGCAAGCCGAAAATCTCACATTGCAAAATCAGGGCTCGTGTCACAAAACCGCGTGCTGCATGGCAGCTTAAAGGCAATGCGTATCGGAAAACTCCGCTCCACATCGCGAAATGAATCGCCTATCCGATTGATTTACATGAATTTTTCATTCTCTCGATGACGCACGGCGCGGCTCCGCACAGATCGCCCCGTTCGGTACTCTCTTATACAAGAGGCGACCATTCGACGACTCCAGTCCGACGACCGATCGGCGAGTCGAAGCGAACCGCCCGACGCTTTTTCATAACGCAGGGAGAGTTCAAATGCTGCACGTCTATGTCGAACCCGTACCGAAGGGCCGCTGGGGACCGATCGACGGCTATACCGTCGAATTCGAGGACGGCACGAAGGTGACGCCCGAGATTTACCGCTCGGAAATGCTCGCCGTCGGCGAGATCAAGCTGCGCGGCTATGTGCCGCTGCTGGCGAAGGTGCGCATCACCGACAAGGCCGTCACCGAGCACTGGCACGCAGCCGAGGAGGAGTTGCGCGCGTAATTCCGTATTACCTGCTGCACGCTCCCGACCGGTCAAATACCTCGTACGGAGGCCGCCACGAGCGGCTGTCACAACGCCTGATGTGACAAGCCGAATGGTATGCGGACTGCGTACCCTTCTTTCCTGACGAGGTATTGACCATGACAGTCTCATCTATCGGAGCACGCGGATTCGAAATCTTTCATCCCGAAGTCCCTGGCGGCGCAAGGCCGCCAGGCCGGGAAGAGCCGCACGAACCGCCCAGCTCGCCGCATGAGAACGGGAACGACCCTGAGCAAACGGGTACGCCGCGCGGCGGCGAAACCACACCCGCTCCTGCGCCTGCTCGCGCAGGCGCACGGCCCGCTACCTCCAGCTGGCCAACTGCCTATGCCATGAACCGCCTGCCGACGCGCTATGGCCCGTCGCAGGACAACAGGAACGTCATGGTCGACTACGAACATCCCGGCAAAACCGAGTTCATCATCGTGAACGATCGGGCCTATCCCGTGAAAAACGAAGGTGGCCAGTACCGGACCTATGACTCTGCACACCCGGAACGTCCGTCCCACGGCGTCTCGGTGGACGCCAACGGGCAGTGGCAGATCTCACAGGGGCTGAAAGGCGGCGGCCAGGACCCGGATCAGTCAGCATCCGGCGGTAACAATCCGTTCGGGCAGCCGGCCGTTCCGCCGCAACATCCGCCGCAACCGCCGCAACCGCAGAATTTCAATGACTTTCTGGGCATGGCGTTCGGAATGCAGAACCTGCAACATCAGCAGCAGCACCTGCAAGCCATGCAAGCCATGCAACAGCAAGGCGCCGGTGGAAATGCCGGGCAAGGCGCCGGTGGCGGAAATGCCGGACCGTGGGGCGCGCCCGGCAACCCGGCGCAAGGCGGCGCGGGCGGGCAAGGGTAGAGAAGCAGCGGGGACGGGCATGCCTGCCGCGTGACGGCCGGAGCAAAAATGGGGGCGGCGATGCCCCCGCAGTGCATATCGGCGCAAGCGCTGCGTCGCGCTAGCGCAGCAGCGCGGTTTCGCATGCGCGGCGAATGATCCGGTATTGATCCGCATCCTTGTCGATCTGAAGCTGGTCGGTAAAAGCCGCTTGCAGACCCGCCGAGTCGCGCAGGCTCGCGTGGCACTCGACGAGGCGCATCGCAAGCGGCAACGCCCTGCTCGACAGAGTGACCCGGCGCATCACGTCGAGTGCGCTCGCATCGGCCATGTGCCAGCGCCGCATCGCATCGACTGCCTGCGACGCCGTCAGCCACCAACGCGTCTCCGCGTAGACGAGCAGATGCAGCGCGACGATCAGCGTCAGCAGCGTGACCTGAGCATCGCCTTCGAGATCGACGGCGCCTTGAGTGCTACGTGCATTGCCCATCTTCGCTCCCCGACGAACAGATGAGCAGCCTCGAGCATGATCCGGGCCCGGGGTCGCGCACACTCGTTGCGGCTGCACGTATTAGAGTGGCGTTCATACCGCCACCACTCAGGAGACGCCGATGAGCCGCTATACGACAGCCGGGTTGGACTCGCTTGCCAACCAGTTCGACACCGACGGTATGGTGGTGCTGCGTCAGCACTTTGACCGTGACACCCTGCTTCAATGGCGCCGCGCATTCGACGTGCTTCTCGACCAGCGTCTGCGCGAAAGCGCGACGGCCGTGAGAGGACCGAACCGGCATTACATCACGCTGCCATTTGCCGGCGTGTTCGCCGACGAAGCCATTTTTGCCGACCCGGATGTGCTCGGCATCGTCGAACGGGTGGCGGGCGACGAGCCCGTCATGTGCCAGCTCGCGTCGGACACGCCGCTCCACGGCTCCGACTATCAGGACGTGCATCGCGACACGCCCGCGCTGTTCGACGGCTTCCCTGAAACGCCGTCGTTCCAGCTCGCCGTCAACTTCCCGCTCTGCGACGTGACGCCCGACAACGGGCCGTTCGAGACGACGCTCGGCACGCATCGCATGCATTCCGATGAAGCGCTGGAAGCCTACGAAGCGGGCCGCTTGCCGTTGCACGCGATCACGATGGAACTGGGCGACGTGATGATCCGCGACGTACGCGCATTGCATCGAGGAACGCCGAATCTGACGCACACGCCGCGACCGATGGTCGTGATCGGCTATAGCCGCAGCTGGTACTTCCGGCCGGAAGTACAAATCGACGTGCCGGAGCGCGTCTACGAGAGCCTCAGCCCGAGGGCGAAGCGGCTGTTGCGGACCATGCCGCGCGTGGACAGCATCGACGATCCGGCCACGCGCGAACATTACACGAAGTTCGCGTATTGACGCGCGCCGTCAGACGCCGTGCGCGTTCAGCCGCGCCGCATACCAGCGGGAAAACTGGTCCACGTAAGTTTCCGTGAACGGCGAGAACACGCCCGGCGAGTACGCGGGATCCTGCGTCCCTTCGTGCGTGATTTCGACGAGATGCTTGTCCTGCGTGTTGGTCGCGATCCACACCTCCGTCAAATCGGAGACCTTGTAGTCCACGCCTTCCACGGCATCGGCATGGACGAGCCACTTCGACCGCACGAGCGTCCTGTCGGGCGCGAGCGGAATGATGTAGCTGATCACGGCGTGATCGCTCATGACGTGCGTCCAGGAGTTGTGCGTCCACAGATGCGTGTCGCCTAGATCGCGGCGCTGCAGATTGCCGAGCAGCTTCGTGCTGGCAACCCTGGTGCTGAGCGTTTGCGATTCGCCATTTCCGGCGATCACCAGCTGCTGCGTCCTGAACTGCGTGACGGCGTCCTCGTCGAGCCATTCGACCGTCCCGCAGACAAACCCGTCGCGCTCCCAGCTCGCCTGGCAGGCCGCATTGCGCGTTTTGTATTCCTCCAGCGCGCGCAGCGATTCGTCGCTGAGATTCTCCGGGCAGAAGCCGAAGTCTTCGGGAAGAAACGACGCTGTCAGTTCCGGATGCGTCCCCGCGCAGTGATAGCACTCGCGGTTGTTCTCGATGACGAGCTTCCAGTTGCCTTGTTCGACGATCTCCTGTTCGAACGCGATCTTCGTATTCTGCAGGTCGAAGGGCGCGAAACGCGGCAGCATCGTTTCCTCGAGCTTCGCGATATCTTCGGGCGGCTGCTCCGCGAGGCACACGAAAATATGCGTCCCGACGATCTTCGTGTGCACGGGTTTCAGGCTGCGACACGTGGGATCGAAGTCCTTGCCCATGTGCGACGCGTGACGCAGGCTGCCGTCGAGATCGTAAGTCCACTGGTGATACGGACACACCAGCATGCCGACCGTCGACTTCCCCGCTTCCTTCAGACGCGCGCCGCGATGACGGCAGACGTTGCGGTACGTGCGGACGTTTTCATCGTCGTCGCGCACGATGATGATCGACGCCTTGCCGATATCGACGACGGACACATCGCCGGGCTCCGGCACGTCCGCCGTCACGCCGACAAGAATCCAGTGCTTGTGGAAAAAGACGTCGACATCCGTTTCGAACACGTCCTGGCGGCCAAACAGTTCGCCCGGCATGCCGTGCCCGGATTGACGGCTGCGGATCAACTCACCATGCGTTTTGATTTGCACTTCGGACATCGTCTTCTCCAGCGTTCAGGGGATGTCGGGACTTCGAAATGGTCCCGCGATGAACCCAGTATTGGATTGACGAAAAAGGGCGTCAATGCGCTTTATTTTCTGCCTGGCATTACCTGCGATTATGCGAGCGCCGCGCGCGCCCGAAGCGGTCCTCACTGCACCGCCGCATCCTGTCGAAGCCACTCGATGAGACCGTCGACGGCGGGCGTGATGGTGCGTCCGTGCGGCACCACGACGAAGTACGCATCGTTGGTCTTGAACGACGCGACGGGCAGCCTGACGAGCTCGCCGGCATCGACGAGATCGTGCACCAGCCTGCCCCATCCGAGCGCGATACCCTGCCCGTAACGCGCCGCCTGGATCGCGTCCGTGTACAGACTGCAGCGCAGCGCAAAGTTCAGGCGCAACGGATGCAGGCCGACGGCATGGAACCATTCTTCCCAGCCCATCCAGCCTTCCGAGGTCGAGTCCGATTCGATCAGCGCGGCGTTCGCGACGTCCTGAAGCGAGGCGGGCATGCCGCGCGCCGCCAGCCACTTCGGCGAGCACACGGGAAAAACTTCTTCGTCGAACAGCAGGGTCGCCGTGCCGTCGCCCCAGCGTCCGTTGCCGAAGCGCACGGCGACGTCGATCTCCTTGTGCCGAAGATCCGCGGTGAACATCTGCGTCGACAGGCGAAGCTGGAGATTCGGCTGCGCGTTGCGGATCGATTCGAGACGCGGCAGCAGCCGGAAATGCGAGAACGCCGACGTCGCGGCCAGCACCAGCTCCTGCTGCACGGGCCCCGTGGCGAGCCGGTCGAACACGCCGGCAATTTTCTGCATCGACTCGGCGATGACGAGATACAGCGCCTTGCCTTCCTCCGTGAGTTCGATCGAGCGGTGCAGACGATGAAACAGGCGCACGCCGAGCGTGTCTTCGAGAAATTTGACCTGACGGCTGACGGCTGCCTGCGTGACGCCGAGTTCGTTCGCCGCGACGGTGAAGCTGCCCAGCCGCGCCACCGATTCGAACTCGACGAGCGCGGTCATCGACGGAATCAGGCGCCGGTATCCCTTGGTCCCTTGCGTGAGCGGTTTCATTGGCTGGCTCTCGTCAGATCGCTGCGTTTCCATTGTCCGCCTGCACGTGCCCGCCGTTCGTGTCCCAACTGGCGGGCAGCGCGGGCGACTGGCTCGGCGGCCGCGCCACGCGGTAGGCGTTCGGCGATTCGCCGAATTCCTTTCTGAACTCGCGGCCGAGATGCGAGGCATCGGAGAAGCCGCACGACGTGGCGATATCGGCGACCGTGCGGTCCGAACTCGTCAGCAGCCACGACGCCATCCGGATGCGGATCTGCCGTCCATACGCATGCGGCGACTTGCCCGTCTCGGCGGCGAAAAGGCGTTCGAGCTGCCGGACCGACATCTCGAGCCGTTGCGCGAGATCGGCGAGACTCAACGGCTGCCCGATGTGCTGCTCCATCAGCAGGATCGCGCGGCGCACCTTCGGATGCGTCGCGGGTTCGAGACCGGGCGGATGCGGCTGCGGCGCGTTGCCCTTCTGCGCGTCGTCGACCAGCATGATGCGCAGCGCCTTCTGCACGATCGTCGCCTCGACGTGGCGCAGCAGGATGGCGGCGGCGACGTCGATCGACGCGCGCCCGCCCGAACAGGTAATGCGCCGCCGGTCGATCACGAAGAGCCGGTCGGCGACAAGGTTGCGTTCGTCGACGCCCGGAAAGCGTTCGACGAAGTCCCAGTAGTGGAACCAGCTCACGCACATCCGGTAGCCATCCATCACGTCGGCGCGCATCAGCGCGAACACGCCCGTGCAGATGCCGACCAGCGTCGCGGGCGTCTTCGCGGCGTCCTGGATGAACTGGAGCGTCGCCTTGCTCGCGGACGGCCCCGAATGCAGCAGACCGCCCACGACGACGACGTAATCGAACACGCCCGCTTCATCGAACGTGATCCACGGCGCGACCTGGATGCCGCAGCTCGCTCTGACGGGCACGAGCGACTCGCCGACGATCGTCCACGAACAGCGCACGGGCCGGCTCATGTCGCCTTCGTCGCTGGCGAGCCGGAGCAGATCGACGAAACCGGAAAAGGCCGTCAACGTGAAGTTAGGCAACAGCACGATGCCGAAGCGCAGCGGCCGCGGCCTGTCGGCTCGGGAAGGATGGACATGGCTCAACATGAGACGGCCTGCGTCGCGACGCGTGAAGACCCGGTTCGCACTTTCAGCATGAAGATCGGCAACGCTATTTCGCCGCTTCGATTTCGACGCTGCGCCATTCGCCCATCATCGCGCCGACCTCTTCGCCGAGCCACTCGCGGAACTGCTGATACTCCGGCCGCATCCGCGCGTTCTGGTGCGTGATCAGGTAGTGATGACGGTCGTGGAATTCGAGCGCATCCTGCACGGGCCGCAGCAGCCGGCCCTGTTCGACCTGGCGATGCACGAGATGATGCCAGCCGAGCAGCGTGCCCTCGCCCGCTTCCGCCTGCGCGACGAGCAGCCGGTAATCGTTGCTCTCCAGATGTTCGTTCTCGACCAGCCGGTCAGAGCCGTCGCCCTGCTGGAACCGGTTGCGCCACACGCGCCAGTCGACGTGTTCGCAGACCTGCGCGCGGCCGAGCAGGGACAGATTGAGCGTCGGATGCGCCAGCAGATCCAGCGGCTTCAGCGAACGTCCATGGAAGTGCCGCTCGTGAAACGACGGGCTGCAGACGGGATAGACGACATCATGGAACAGCGGCTCGATTTCATATTCCGGCTCGCGCGGCGGATTCTTCGTAATGATGATGTCGGGTTGCATGAGATCGTCGAGTTCCATGAAGTGCTCGGTGACCATCACGTGCAGCCGGATCTCCGGAAAGCGCTTGCGAAACGACGGCAGCCTGAACGACAGCCACAACGCGGAGAACGTATGCGAAACGGCGATGGTCAGCGCGTGCCGGTCGGTGCGGCGCACGGCCTCTGCCGCTTCGGCGATGTTCATGATCGACAGATAGGACGCGTTGTACAGAATGCGCCCGGCGTCCGTCAGCGCGATATGGCGGCCCGTGCGCTCGAACAGCGCCACTTCCAGCGAGTCTTCCAGCTCCTTGATCTGCCGGCTGATGGCGGCCTGCGTCACGCACAGCACTTCCGCTGCCTGCGTGAAGCTTTCGTAGCGTGCAGCCGTGACGAAGCAGCGCAGCGCGCGCAGCGAAGGCATCTGCGCGAGCAGCCGGTCGGCGAACATCTGTTTCTTTTGCATGGCTTTCACCTGTGAAGCGGACACGCCTGCTGGCTGGACGACAGCAGGACAGGCGCTGCGCACTGCCCCGTGACAATGCGACGACCGCGCGGCGGCGCGAAAACGCCCGCGCGAAAAAATAGTGTGCGAGTCTTCGCGGCAACAGGCAAGGGCGGACTACCCGAGTCCGCCGCAGGACAATACCGCAGGACAATACGCGCAGGCCCGGCGCGACGGCCGGGCCTGACGGTTGCAGCGAACCGCTTCAGTCGAGCTTCAGCCAGGTGGTCTTCAGTTCGCAATACTGGTCGTGCGCGTAGACGGACTTGTCGCGGCCGCCGAAGCCCGATTGCTTGAATCCGCCGAACGGCGTCGACAGGTCGCCCTCGCCGAAGCAGTTCACCGTCACGGTGCCCGCGCGGATCCGCGCCGCGACCTTGTGCGCGTGGTTCACATTATCGGTCCACAGCGAGGCCGCAAGGCCGTAGCAGGTATCGTTGGCGATCTGCACGGCTTCGTCGATATCCGCATATTCGATGACGCAGACCACGGGCCCGAACACCTCGTCGCGCGCAATGCTCATGTTCGGCGTCACGTTGTCGAAGATGGTGGGCTCGACGAACCAGCCGCCCGACTCCGTGCGCGCCGCCTTGCCGCCGCACACGACGCGCGCGCCTTCCGCCTTCGCCTGCTCGATGTGGGCCAGCACCTTTTCGTAATGCTTCTGTTCGATCAGCGAGCCGAGCTTGACGTCGGGATCGAGCGGATCGCCCGTCTTCCAGCCTTCCAGCACGGCCAGGATCTTTTCGAGCAGGCTCGCCTTCAGCGCCGAAGGCACGAGGATGCGCGAACCCGCGCTGCAGTTCTCGCCCATGTTCCAGAATGCGGCGGCGACGGCCTGCTCGGCGACGGCATCGAGATTCGCGACGTCGGGCAGCACGACCTGCGGATTCTTGCCGCCGCATTCGAGCACGACCCGCTTCAGGTTCGTATCCGCCGAATAGCGCAGGAAGCGCTTGCCCGTATCCGTCGAGCCCGTGAACGCCACGAGATCGACATCGGCGTGACGGCCCAGCGCCTGCCCCGCGCTTTCGCCGAAACCCGTCACGACGCTGAACACACCGGCAGGCACGCCCGCTTCCAGTGCCAGATCGGCGATGCGCAGCGTCGACAGCGAGGTCTGCTCGGCGGGCTTCACGATCACGCTATTGCCGACTGAGAGCGCCGGGCCGATCTTCCACGCGAGCATCAGAGCCGGAAAATTCCACGGCAACACGGCGCCGACGACGCCGATAGGCTCACGCGTAATCATGCTCACGACGCTCGCGCCCGACGGCGACAGCGCGTCGTAGCGCTTGTCGGTGACTTCCGCGTGCCAGCGGATGCACGCCGCCGATTCGGGAATGTCGAGTCCCATGCATTCGCTGACCGGCTTGCCCGCTTCGAGCACTTCGAGCAGCGCCAGTTCTTCGGCGTTGTCGTCGATCAGTTGCGCGAGCCGCAGCAGCACCGCTTTGCGCTGCGCGGGCGCGGCCTTCGACCACACGCCGGATTCGAACGCATCGCGCGCCGCCACGACGGCGCGGTCGATATCTTTCGCATCGCACCGGGCGATGTCGGCCAGTGCCTTGCCCGTCGACGGATTGAGCGTCGGAAACGTCTCGTTCGACGCCGCCGCACAACGTTGTCCGGCGATGAACGCCCTGCCGTCGAGCGACAAGGCTTGTGCTTTCTGCTGCCATTCCTGATAGGTCGTCATGTCCTGTCCTCTTGGATTTAAAGTTCGGCCCCCGCCGAAAATTCCTTGACCCAGATGGCCGCCGATACCGCGACGTCGGCGATGGGGCGCACGGGCAGCGAACGCGGATGCGGCTGGTTCAACAGCTGGCGCACCAGATCGCTCGACTGGCCGAGCGCGTATTCGGCGATCAGCTTGCCCGACGCCGAGCCGCGGCTCAGACCGAGTCCATTGCAGCCGACCGCTTCGTATACGCCATCGTCGCGGCGTCCGAACAGCGCGCCGTTGTTAGCCGACAGGCATAGCGGCCCGCCCCACGTGTATTCGAGTTCGAGGTCCTTGAGCATCGGAAAGCGCCGGTCGAACGACCGTTGATGCAGACTCTTCGCCTTCGCCAGATCGGCCTGCGACACTTCGAGGTTCGGCCGGAACGCGAAGTGATTGCGCACGCAGATGCGGTCCGTGCCGAGACGCCGCACGGTCGAGCCCATCGGGTCGGCGGGAATCAGCGACCATGAGCGCGTGCCGCCCAGCCGTTTCACTTCGTCGGGATTCATCACGCGCGTCATCGACGCGAACGTGTACACGGGCAGCAGACCGTTCGGATGCCCGCCGAAGGTCGCCGCATACGCGTTGGTGCAGAGAATCACGCGCTTTGCGACGATCTTGCCGTTCGCGAAGCTCAGCACTTTCTCCGTGCCCTGGTCGTCGATCCGCTTGACTGCGCTCAGCTCGTAGACCTGCACGTTCGCCGGCAAGGCCGCAGCCAGCCCGCGCATCAGCGCCGCCGGCTGCACGGTGCTGCAACCGGGCGTAAACAGCGCGCCCTGATAGAAGCTCGTGCCCGTCACCTTCGCGATGGCGGCTTCGTCGAGCCACTCGAAGGCTTCGCCGATGCGTTCCAGACCTGCGGCAAAATGCGCGAGCGCCGCATGCCCTTTCCTGTTCACCGACGCGTGAAATTTGCCGTCGTCGCGCCAGTCGCATTCGATGCCATGCTGTTTCACCACCGAGCGCACATAGTCGATCCCATGACGCTGAAAACGCACGTCGGCCTTGTCCGCTTCCACGCTGCGCGAATAGCTTTCGCTGCTGATGTCGTGCGGCAGGTCGACGAAGAAGCCGGAATTGCGCCCCGCCGTCGTGCGCCCGATGCGATCCGCCTCGACGAGCGCGATCGACGCATCGGGTGCAAGCTCGGCCAGGCGCCGTGCTGCACATAGTCCCGTAATGCCGCCGCCGACGACGACCCAGTCGTACCGGCGTTCGGACGACACGCTGACAGCGGCCGCAGGCGGCGGCAGACTTTCCCACCACCCGTTGACACCGTCGGGGGCGGGAAACCGCGCGAATTCCAGTTTCGAGGCCATGCCGGATCTACTGAGCGTTGCGCAACAGGGGACGAACGAGCTTGGCAAACGTGCTGCGTTCTTCATCATTGAGCGTGCCGAGCGGCGCGCGCGCCGCGCCGACGGGCGTGCCCGCCAGTTCGCATCCGTATCGAACGTACTGGATGAACTTGCCGCTGCGCTCCAGCAGTTCGAGCACGGGCAGCAGTTGCGCCATCAGCTGGCGGCCCGTCGTGAAGTCGCCCTGCTTCACGCACGCGTCGAACAGCGCCGTATGCGCTTCGGGCAGGAAGTTCGACGCGCCGCCGACCCAGCTCTTCGCGCCCCACACGAAAAATTCGAGCGCCTGGTCGTCCATCCCGCAGCTCAGCACCAGCCGGTCCTTGAAGTGCGTCGCGAGATGATGCAGATGCGAGATATCGCCCGTGCTTTCCTTCATCGCGATGAAGTTCTTCCGTTCGAGCAGCTTCGACAACACCTCGTCGCCGATGTCGGTGCCCGTGCGCGCCGGGAAGTTGTAGAGCATGACGGGCATGTCGAGGCTGTCGTCCACCTTCAGCAGATGGCTCAGCAATTCGTCCTGCGTCGGCTGCGCGTAGTACGGCGCGGCGAGCAGCAGCGCGGGCAGGCCCGCGCGCTTCGCTTCCAGGCCGAGGCGGATCACGTCTTTCGTCGTGGTCGCGTTGATGCCCGCCGTCAGATATGTCTTGCCGCCCACCGCTTGGGCGACCGTGTTGAAGGTGCGGACGCGCTCGTCGAAACTCAGTGCGTAGTACTCGCCCGTCGTGCCGCCGACGCCGAGGCCCGAGACGCGGCCCGCGAGATTCGCGGCGTGCTTGCCAAGCAGATCGTGATCGATCTCGCCGTCCGCCTTGAACGGGGTAACCAGCGGCGTGTGAACTCCCTCGAAGCTCATGTCAGTTCTCTCTTCAGTAGATGAGGTTGCGGCGCGCGCGATCACGCGCCGCGCTGGATCAAACGCCGGGCCGCCTTACGCGAGCGCCTCGGCATGCGAATAAATGGGAAACTGGCTGCACAGGTCTCGCACGCGGCTGCGCACGGCGCGCTCGACCTGTTCGTCGCCGCCCGGTTCGCGTTCGAGCGCCGACAGCACCTCCAGAATCATTTGCCCGATCTGCTCGAACTGCGCCGTGCCGAAGCCGCGCGTGGTCCCCGCAGGCGTGCCCAGGCGAATGCCCGAGGTGACCGTCGGGTTCTGCGTGTCGAACGGAATGCCGTTCTTGTTGCACGTGATGCCCGCGCGCTCCAGCGCCTTCTCGGTCTGCGTGCCCGTCAGTCCCTTCGAGCGCAGATCGACGAGCAGCAGATGGTTGTCAGTGCCGCCCGTCACGAGGCTCACGCCGCCCGACTTGAGCACATCGCCGAGCGCCTGCGCGTTGCGCAGCACCTGATCGATGTATGCGGTGAATTCCGGGCGCAGCGCTTCACCGAAGGCGACCGCCTTGCCTGCGATCACATGCATCAGCGGGCCGCCCTGCAAGCCGGGGAACACGGCCGAATTGATCTTCTTCGCGATGTCGCCGTCGTTCGTGAGGATGAAGCCGCCGCGCGGTCCGCGCAGCGTCTTGTGCGTCGTCGACGTCACCACGTCGGCGAAGCGGATCGGGTTCTCGTGACGTCCCGCTGCGACAAGGCCCGCGATGTGAGCCATGTCGACCATCAGCAGCGCGCCGACGCTGTCGGCGATATCGCGGAACGCGGCAAAGTCGAGTGCGCGCGGATATGCCGAATAACCTGCGATGATCAGCTTCGGACGATGTTCCTCGGCAAGCCTGCGCACCTGGTCGTAATCGATGCGGCAGGTTTGCGGGCTCACGCCATACTGCACTGCGTTGAACCATTTGCCCGACAGCGCGGGACGCGCGCCGTGCGTCAGATGGCCGCCCGCATCGAGCGACATGCCCATCACCGTATCGCCCGGCTTGACGAGCGCGAGCATCACCGCGCCGTTCGCCTGTGCACCCGAATGCGGCTGCACGTTGGCGAATTCGGCTTCGAACAGTGCCCTCACGCGGTCGATGGCGAGCGCTTCGATCCGGTCCACATGATCGCAGCCACCGTAATAACGCTTCGACGGATAGCCCTCGGCGTATTTGTTGGTCAGCACGGTGCCTTGCGCTTCCATCACCGCCGCCGAGACGATGTTTTCGGAAGCAATCAGTTCGATTTGCGTCTGTTGACGGCGCAATTCGAGCGCGATCTCCGATGCGATGACAGGGTCGCGGCTCTGGAGCGTTTCTGCAAAAAAGCGCGAGTTCTCGTTCACGTGGTTACTCCGGGTATTGACGTGTGAAGCATGTATTGCGGGTGGCGCGCTGATGACTTATTGCTGCAACCAGGCTTTCAGCTTTTCCGGGTGTGCATCGACGAACTTCTTCGCGGCCGTCGCGTAGTCGTTCGTGCTGTTGCCTTCGAATTCGATCGCCTCGACGTCGGCGAGCGTCAGCTTGAAGTGCTTGAAGAACACATCGGCACGCGGGAATTTGGTAGCGAACTGCTTCGACGCGAACGCGTGCACCTGTTCTTCACCGCCCAGCGTGCCCTTCGGGTCCTTCAGGTAGCGCATCTGCCACTTCTGGAACAGCCAGTGCGGGCTCCAGACGGTCGCGACGATCCACTGCTTCGACTGATAGGCACGCTGCACGCCTGCAAGCATGCCCGCCTCGCTCGACGATTGCAGGTTGTAGCCGGCGAGGTCGTAGGCCTTGATCGCCTTTTCTGAGGCCTGCATCAGGCCGCCGCCGGGCTCGATGCCCTGAATCGTGCCGTTCAGCTTGCTCTTCACGTCCGGCTTCTCGAGATCGGAAATCGTCGAGACCTGCGACTCGGGGATATACGCGGGCACGGCCCAGCCGTTCTTGCCGCCTGTGTAGATGACGCCGACGTCTTCCATGTCGTTCTTGTACCGTGCGTAGTAGGCACCGTGCGTCACGGGCAGCCATCCGCCGACCATGATGTCGAGATCGCCGCGCGCCACGCCCTGATACTGGATGCCGATATCCGCCTGCACGAACTGAACCGGCTGCTTGAGTTGCGTTTCGAGCGCGTACTTGGCGACGTTCGCGACGGCCAGCACGTCGGCCCAGTTGGTCACGGCCATCTTGATCGGCTCAGCCGCGATAGCTTGTCCCGCACCGGCGCTCATCGCGACGACCGTCGACACGGCCAGCTTCGCTACCAGCGATTTGAACAGATTGGTCTTCATACAGTACTCCTACGCGATTATGGAATTTGTTGAAAATGAACAGCTATAGCGATGTGGCGTGCGTCTTTACTCTTTGCAGTGTCGGTCGATCGCGTCAGGTTCGAGCCGCGATCGCCGGCGAAAATCGTCGTTCAGGTTCGCACCGCAGTGCTCGTGGCGGCAGGCTTGGCGGGCCGCACGCTGCGTCTGGTCTTCTTCGCCTTCAGTCCGAAGCTTTCCGTGAGACGGTCGAGTACGATTGCCAGCAGCACGACGCCCAGTCCGCCTTCGAAGCCGATGCCGATGTCGAGCCGCTGGATGCCGCTCAGCACATACTCGCCGAGTCCGCCCGCGCCGATCATCGAGGCGACCACGACCATCGACAGCGCCATCATGATGGTCTGGTTCACACCGGCCATGATCGACGGCAACGCATTCGGCAGCTGGATTTTCCAGAGCAGTTGCGAATCCGTGCTGCCGAACGCGCGGCCGGCTTCGAGCAGTTCCTCGCGCACCTGGCGAATGCCGAGCGTGGTCAGACGCACGACAGGCGGCATCGAAAAGACGATCGTGGCGATCACGGCAGGCACGCGGCCCAGACCGAACAGAATGACGGCGGGAATCAGATAGACGAAGGCGGGCATCGTCTGCATGAAATCGAGCAGCGAACGCAGGATCACTTCGACGCGCTTGTTGCGCGCGCCCCAGATGCCGAGCGGCACGCCTATGACCAGACTGAAGAACGTCGCCGCGATCACCAGCGCGAGCGTCGAAACCGTCTGCGCCCACAGACCCATGTAGTGAATCACCATCAGCGCCGCGCCGACGAACACCGCGAACACCACGCCGCGCCGCCACAATGCGAACGCGACGAGAATCACGAGCATTGCAACGAACGGAACGGCGGCGAGTCCGTCTTCGAGCAGCTTGACGACGGCGCCCAGCGCAGCCGAAAACGCATCGAAGCCGCCGCGGAAATGCTGAAAGAGAAAGTTGACGGCGTTTTCTGCAAACTTTCCGATGACTGACGAGTTCATGCTGCTCTCCGTTCCATGACCTGCTTGAGTATCGTGCGGCACGACACGACGCCCGCGAGCTTGCCCATCGTGTCGGTGACGGGTACGTCGTGTTCCTGGCTCAATGCGATCGTCGCGAGCTGATGCAGGTCCGCATCCAGCGGGACGGCGGTCACGTCCCGGACGAACGCTTCGCGGATAGGATGCGCGCCCGACTTGTGCAGCGACGCCGGCGTGACGCAGCCCTGATAGCGGCCCGCTTCGTCGCACACGTAGCCGCACTCCACGCCGCTATCGATCAGCTGGTTCAGGTAACGCTCGCACGGCGCGCCGATATCGCAGGAAATCAGTCCGCGCTCGACCGTCGTCATCAGGCTCGACGCCTTCAGGAAACGCGACACGTCGACGTTGCGGAAGAAGTCGCGCACGTAGGCATCGGCGGGCGACTGGATGAGTTCGGCAGGCGTGCCGACCTGGATCAGGCAGCCGTCTTTCATGATGCCGATGCGGCCGCCGATCTTGATGGCTTCTTCGATGTCGTGCGAAATGAACACGATGGTGCGCTGCTCTTCCTTCTGAAGCCGCAGCAGTTCGTTCTGCATTTCGAAGCGGATCAGCGGATCGAGCGCCGAGAACGCTTCGTCCATCAGCAGCACAGAAGGATTCACGGCGAGCGCGCGGGCAAGGCCGACGCGCTGCTGCATGCCGCCCGACAGTTCGCCCGGCAGCAGCTTTTCATACGAGCCGAGGCCCACGCGCGTCAGCGCGGCGCGCGCCACCGCATAGCGGTCCGCCTTCTTGAGGCCGGCGACTTCAAGGCCGTACGCGATGTTGTCGAGCACCGTGCGGTTCGGCAGCAGCGCGAACGACTGGAACACCATCGCCATCTTCTTGCGCCGCACTTCACGCAGCTCCAGCGTCGACATCGGCGCGATGTCGCGGTCTTCGAGAATCACCTGACCGGACGTCGGCTCGATCAGCCGGTTTAGCAGGCGCACGAGCGTCGACTTGCCCGAACCCGACAGGCCCATGACGACGAAGATCTCGCCAGCCTTGACGCTCAGGCTCACGTCGTTGACGGCGACCATGTTGCCCGTCTGCTCGAAGATCTCGTTTCGTCCGAGGCCTTGCTTGATCAGCTCGACGGCGCGTTCGGGCTTCGGTCCGAAAATCTTCGACAGATTCCGGACCTTGAGGATATCGGTGCCCGAAACAGCGATGGGTTTTGCCAGCGCGGAAACATCTTCCGCCTGGAGTGCGCCCGGATGGAGTACGCCCTCGGGCGCGAATGTCAGGTTTGGGGTCATTCTGTCATCCCAACTGGCGAGTTCAGGAAAGTGGAGCGCGCGACATTGCGAATGCGCGAGCCCTGCAGGTCGAACCCAGGCGAAAAGACTCAATAGCAAGCGTCGCGAGGCGATCGACCCGAACAAGTCACTACCGATCACACGAAAGCCAGCATATTCGTGCGCTTTAGCAGTTCCTCGTCGGTGCTTAGTGCATGTATTGCAGATTAGCAAGCCAAATTGACTCATCCATCTACATTTTGTGCGCACTTATCCATACCTTTGGTAATGCAAGACATTTGTGCAGCGTGCACTAAAAAGATCAGAAATTGGTAAGGGCTGGCTGAGCGCCAGCACTGGCGCGGCTTTGCGGCCGTTTCGCGGACACGGCGAGGCCGTCTGAAAGGCGCTTTCTTTCGTTATTCGAACCATGGTTTATAGGGAATGTCCCAGGGCGAGGCGATTCACCCATCACTTTTTCGCGGGAAAAAGGCCGGTTTTTTAGCTCTTTTAGCGTTGCAGCGTGAATACGCGCCTACTTCGACGCCGTTCGCGGGTCTGCTTCGTCGGAACCTGTCGAGCGGGAGGACGAACCGGATGGCGTGACGCATCCTTCCAGCGCGACGATGGCTTTCTTCGCGACGGCCATCGTCTCTTCGCACACGGCGCGCCGGACGGAGCGAGGACAGCCGCCATTCGAGCTGACCTGCTCGACGGCCGAACGCGCCCTGTCGAGCGCGGCTTGCGGCGACCCGGCATCCTTGATCAGCCTGGCGATATTGAAGGCGCTGCCCGACGGCAGCACGACGTAGTCGGGACACGTGGAGTCGGCGCGCGCCTGCGTTGCGAGCAGCATTGCACACGTGACGGGAAGCAGCGCAGCCATGTGCGTCATGACGCCGGAGATGATTTGCATGATGGGCGACCTCCAGATAGACATCGAATCCGCGAGTCGGGGTCACCCTTATTCAATTCGTTGACTGGCAACGCCGCGCAAATCGCATCTGCAACACACGTTATAGACGCAGATCCTTAAGCGCGACTGACGTGAACGCGCTTCGGGCCGGGCGTTTCGTCTAACGAGTCAGTGCGTGGCTGCCGGAGGCACGACTCGGATCGTCAACTCCACGATGTAGCGATCGATATGCCGCCATTCCACGCAAGACCGTCCATCATCAAAAGCGCGGATGACATTCGAACGTGAGTTCGGACTCGTGGGCTTCGAGAGCTCTCACGCCTTTCGACGACTCGGACACCACGCTTGGCACCGCGCCGCGTTGTGCGCAGAAATCGCTCGCGCTCTGCATGACGGCCTTATGCGACCTCGCCCACGCGACGCTTCCGCCCGCAGCCGATGCGTGCAGGGTAAAGCGCCCGGAATCGCCTGTCTGCACGACGGAACCGGAACTCGCGCATGCCTGCATCAGCAGCGGCATGAGCGCGGAGAGCGCGATGCGTGCGATCCTTCTTCGCGCGGCGGGTGTCACGCGTTGCCTGATCAGATCATTCAGATCCGACAGGACATGTTTGATTCCCAATGTTTTCACAGCGACCTCAAGGCTGAATGCTTGCACCTGCATGATGCGGTGCACGACAGCGTTGAAGTATGAATCGCGCCCGTCTCGCGGTCAGCTAGCGAAGTTGCAACACAGTGTTCGCCCTGCACAACACTGGCCGTGCGATGCCTTGCTCAAAGCGCTTCCTGACACAGCGACATCATTCTCTGCACCATGGTGCTCGCCTCGTTCAATTCCATCTCGCTCGTAAAGAGCGCATTGACGCTCGACAGACGCACGGCAATGCCCGCCTCCAGCAGATCCTGACTGGCAATCTTCAGCGCGAGCTGACCGATCCTGACGCGGTCGAGCCAATACATCTTCACGTCGTTTTTCGCGAGCCAGCGGCGGCAGCATTCGACCACGTGATCGACGCGCCATTCCTGCGTCAGCGCATACGACGCTGCCGCAATAGCCACGAGATAGCACAGCAGCTCGGGACGCGCGCTGTCCGCGTCATTGAATTCGGGCTTGAGCATAAGTTGTGGACCTCAATTCTGTTTGTCCTGTCTTCAATACGTATGTGCTTAGGCACTGAAAACAACCTGCGCGCAAGGCAGATGAGACGCCCTGTCAAGCGCCTCGTTCCACCCGCTTCGGCGAGCGTAAGGGGCAAGTCTACGCCTTTTTGCGCACCCGCCAATTAGCGGGCGCACGTTGCGCACGATGCTAGGTTGTCAGCCGCCGATAGGCGTTCAGATGCCGCAACAAACCTTGCTTGTCGCCGAGGTTGTCGAGCAGGATCGCGAGGTTGTGATGCGCATCGGCATACGATGGATCGAGCGCAAGACAACGCTCGTAACTGCGTTCTGCTTCGTCGAGCCGGTCCAGCCCCTCCAGCGCGACCGCGCGATTGAAATGCAGCACGGCGTCGTTCGGGAAATGGTCTAGCGCTTCATCGAATACGCGAAGCGCGTCGTCGCAGCGCGCTTCCGTTTCGCACAGCAGCGCGCCGAGATCGACATATGCGGCATAAAACGGTTCCTTCGCCAGTTCGATTGCGTTTCGATACGCCTGCTCCGCGCCCTTCACGTCCGACCTCATCAGTTGCCCGCCCAGGTCGTACCAGTCTTCGGCTTGCCGCGCGGCGTCTTCCGGCTTCGGCGCCGACTCGAGGAACACCACATCCCCTTTGATTTCGGCGATCTCGAAGTCGAGCAGTTGCTGTCCCGTGATCGCGTCCCACTGCGCGGGCCCCGTTCTCACCGCGATGTCGTTGCCGATAGCCGTCACGCGGATTCCCGACAGCGGCAGTTCGTCAGGCAGTTCGGTGCGCAGCCGCGTCAATGCCTGGATGATCCGGCGCGGCGGAATATTCGACGCGCGCAATTGCAGCGCGGTTCTGAGCAGCACCACGTCCTGAAACGTGAAGCGCAGCGCATTGCGCGGCCCGCGTGCGGGCGTGACGAAGCCGGCGCCGATCAGTCCGGCGATGATTCGCCGCGAGACGCCCAGCATCGATTGCAACTCACGCATCGTCAGGCTGTGCGGCGCGTCGTTTGCCGTCACTTGCGCGCCCGAACCTTCGCGGGTGCCTCGGCAGGCGCCTTGGCCGCGCGCGCCGCCGGCTTGCGGGCCCGCGGCGCCTCAGCGATCTCCGCGACGGGTTCGGCTGCCTTGCGCTTCGGCGCAGCCGCAGGCCTCGCCTTCGCGCCGCCACGCAGGCTCGCGCGCAATGCTTCCATCAGATCGATTACTTCGCCGCCTTCGGCGGGTGCGTCGGCGCGCTCGGTCGAAATAACCTGCTTGCCTTCGATCTTGCGGTCGATGGCCGCGAGAATGCGCTTCTTCTCCTCGTCCTCGTACGCGGCGGGATCGTAATGATCTTCCGTGCCCTGCTCGATGATCTGCATCGCGAGCTTGAGCTCCGACGCCGACACATCGACATGCTCGATATTGAGTTCTTTCATCGAACGCACTTCGTCGGCGAACAGCAGTTGCTGGAACACCAGCCCGTCTGCGGAAGGCCGCACCTGCACGATCCGCGTCTTGCCCTTGGACGCCCACTTCGCCAGCGCGCAGCGGCCGCTTTCCGCGAGCGCCTGCTGCAGCAGGCTATACGGCTTGCCACCGCGGCGGTCGGGTGCGATGTAGTACGCCTTGTCGTAGTAGACGGGATCGACCGATTTTTCGGGGATGAAGGCCACGATCTCGACGACGTGGCTCGCGCTTTCCTCCAGCGCTTTCAGCTCGTCGGCGGTAAATACGACGAATCGGTCCTTCTCGAACTCGTAGCCTTTCTTCATCGACGATCGCTCGACGACCGCGCCGCTCGATTCGGAAATGTATTGCTGCTTCACGCGCGAACCGTCGGGCGCGAGCATGTTGAAGCGCACGTCCGACGAGCTTTCGGTCGCGGAATACAGCTTGACGGGAATCGAGACCAGCCCGAACGAGAGGGACAACGATGCAATCGAGCGTGCCGCCATGAGCTTCTCCCCATGAGTTTCTTTCCCGAACTGCGTCGACCGCCTGCCCGCCGGGTGCCGGATAAGCGGGCAGGATCGTCACGCGCGCTGAAAAATACGCTGAACGCTTTCGCAAAGCTTAGCACCGCGCCCGCAGGGTTCAACCCGCGCGGCGTATTGCTGCTCGCTGCTGTCCGACCTCGCCGGCCTCAGCCCAATATCAACCCAAAATGGGATGAGACTGGCCGGGTATCGGCCAGCCGCGGTTGTCGGTCGGCACGAGCTGGGTCTGAAACGCGACGAACAGCGCCTGAAAACGCCCGTCCACTTCGACCATCACCGCACCGTCCTGGAACGTGCCGTTTTCCGACGAATGATCCCGCACGCGGCTGCCCGGCTGCGGCTTCGGATTGCCCTGATTCATATGCGTTTCGTGCAGGCCGTCGTGCTGCGGCTCGAACAGGAAACCGAAGCCGTACACCGTGACGCTCTTCGTCGGCTTCCAGCCGCGCCGCATGTCGTTGCCGCTCTTGCCGGGGTACAGATAGTCGACGGGGGCGGCCGATATGTCCAGTTGCAGCATGCCATTGACGAGCGCGTTGATGTCGTGGTGCTCGGTCGCGGTATCGAGCGCGATGGGGCGCATGGTCGACAGATCGACGAGGCGCGAGTCATGCACGTAATCGAGCGTGGGAAACCCGGCCTGCGTCAGTCCTGCCGGGAGCTTCGCGAGGTCGGCTGTCATCGGATGATCGAAGTACTGATTCCACGCATACAGCACGTGATACCCCGCCGCGCCCGTGAGCGAACTGTCGGACTTCACGTTGGTGACGATCCGGAATTCGCCGCCGTTCGCGTCGTTGACGACGATCACGTAGTGCGGGTCGCCCTTGTAGCCGTCGAGAAAGGGCACGCCGAGCTTCAGCGCGCCCTTGAACACGACGTAGACGTTCGCTTGCGCCATGCGATGGCTCCGGGAACGATTTACAGCAGTGCGATCACGCGCACGTCGCCCTGCTCCGCCGACGCCACGACCTTGCCCGCCACGCGCCGGAACGTGATCGACACCGACGCGTCGCCGACGCGCAGATCGCCGATTTCGATCCAGTCAATGCCTTCGGGCAGCATCGGCTGCTCGATCAGCACTTCGCGGCGTTGCGCGTCGATCGTGATGCCCAGACATGCTTCGAGCATCATGAACGGCGAGCCGGCTGCCCACGCCTGCGGCAGACACGCGACGGGGTAAGCCGTCGGCTGTTCGCCGCGGCGGCGCGGGAAGCCGCAGAAAAGCTCGGGCAGACGCATGTCGAAATTGACGGCCGCCTGGAACAGCGCCTGCAGCAGCCGCACGGCCGCCGCCTTCGCGCCGTAGCGCGCGAGACCGCGCGCGCATAGCGCGTTGTCGTGCGGCCAGACCGAGCCGTTGTGATACGCCATCGGATTGAAGCGCGGCTGGCCGGCCGCCAGCGTGCGCACGCCCCAGCCCGTATGGAAGAGCGTCGATTCGAGCGCACGCGCGACGGCTTCCCCGCGTTCGCGCGACGGCAGGCCGAACGCGAGCAGATGACCCGCATTCGACGCCAGCACGCGGCACAGCTCGCCCTTGCCGTCGAGCGCGATGCCGTAGAAGCGCGAATCGTCCATCCAGTACTTGTCTTCGACGCACGCGCGGATCGCCGTGGCACGCTGCGTGTAGCGCACGGCGTCGTCGGACTGGCCGCGCAGCATCGCGAACTGCGCCATCATGTCGAACGCGGCGCTGGCGTAGGCCTGCACTTCGACGAGCGCGATCGGCCCCTCGGGGAAGCGGCCGTCCGCGTGGAACACGGAATCGTGACTGTCCTTCCAGCCCTGGTTCGCGAGACCGCCGTCGGACGCGCGCTGATAATCGAGCAGGCCGTACACGTTGCGGTCGCATACGCCCGCCACCCACTTCGCCGCCAGTTCGAGCGCGGGCCATAATTCGTCGACGAGCTGCGTGTCGCCCGTGCGCGCCACGTACGCGCCCGCCAGCACGATGAAGAGCGGCGTCGTGTCGACCCCGCCGTAGTACAGCGCGAACGGCACCTCGCCCGTCGCCGCCATTTCGCTGCGGCGCATTTCGTGCATGATTTTGCCGACGGCGGCATCCCGGAACGCCGAATCTTCCTTCGCCTGATGCTCGGCGAGAAAGCGCAGCACGCCGCGCGCGAGGCCCGGCTGCAACCACAGCATCTGCAGCGAGGTGATCACGGCATCGCGGCCGAACGGCGTCGAGAACCATGGAATGCCCGCATACGGATACGGGCCCGTCGCGAGGTCGGTCGTCAGCAGATTCAGGTCGGCCTGCGACCGGTCGATCCACGCATTGAACAGCGGATTGCTCGAGCGCACGCGCGCCGACGCGCGGCGCCGCTCGCGCATCACGAGGTGCGCATCGACGAGCGCCGCACGCACGGCCGTGCGGCCCACGCGCGGGCGCGCCGCGTCGATCTGCGAGACGTGCAGCCCGGTGACGGTGTGGGTGGATTGCGGCACGTCGACGTCGGGCGTGCCCTTGTGCGCCGCGACCTCCACGGCCACGGACAGATAGATCGACACGCACGCCTGCGCGGGCAGCTTCACCGAATAGTCGGCGCGGTCCGCCAGCAGCTTGTCGGGCATCGGCGAAAACGCGACGCGCACATGGCGCGCCACGTCGTCGAGACCGATATAGCCGAGCAGCACTTCGTTCTTGTGCACGCGCGGCGGTTCGACCGTGCCCTGCTTCGCGCGCTTCAGCCCGCGCACTTCGAACATGTCGCGGAAGTCGCTGGCAAAGGAGATCGACAGCGGCACGACGGCGTCCGTCGTGCCGTAGTTGGTCAGCTCGATCGCTTCGTTCATCACCGTGCCCGACAGCACGCGCACGCGCTCGACGTGGATCACGCCCTCCGGCGTGCTGTCGCCGCCGAGAGGCGGCAGCGGCCGGTTGGTCAGATGCGCGGTGAATGACGTGTTGTCGCTGCCGACGCTGCCCGACAGCAGCGACGGCGCGCGGCCGCCGAAAGTCAGGCGCAGCGTCGACAGCACGCGGGTGTCGTTGACGAACAGGCCGTCGTCGTGGCCGGTGACGTCGCCCAGGGGATCGTTGACGATGAACGTGCCGCCCGATTTCAGCACATGCTGGGTCGCGCTTGCGACGTTCAGGTTTTCAGGCGCGATGAATGCGCCATCGCTCTCCTCGCCGCGATAATCCACGCCGCCCTGATGGGTCAGCCCGCCGAGTGCTTCTGGATCCTGCATCAGCTTGCTCCTGTGCTAGTGGCTTTGTTCCGGTGATTGTAGAAGGTTCGTGCGATTACGACAGAGGATAGTGTCGCGGGTGCCCCGATTCTTCATGAAATTTTCATTGAAAGGCAACGTGAAGGATGCATGGCACGGGTCGTGCTGTCATACGGAATATCGTGCACGCCGGCAATGCGTCGCCGTGGCCGTTGCCGGTCGACGGGTGGAATTTGCACAGATTATTTCGTCATCCTTTGCAATTTCGCTATGCCGCCGCAAATGAAAAAGGCGCCGCTCCCCTTATGCGGGAGCGGCGCCTGTGCTTTCAGACGAGGCCGCGGATAGCGGCGTTCAAAAGCAAGCCTGAGCGTGAATAACCTTTAGCGCTTTGCGACCGGCTTCGCTTCGCGCGCCGTTTCGCCGATGAACAGCTGACGCGGACGGCCGATCTTCTGCTCGGGATCGGCGATCATTTCGTTCCATTGCGCGATCCAGCCGACCGTGCGCGCGAGCGCGAAGATGCAGGTGAACATCGCGGTCGGAATACCGAGCGCGCGCTGCACGATGCCCGAGTAGAAGTCGACGTTCGGGTACAGCTTGCGCGACACGAAGTATTCGTCTTCCAGCGCGATCTTTTCGAGCGCCATGGCGAGCTTGAACAGCGGGTCGTCGTGCAGGCCCAGTTCGTTCAGCACTTCGTGACAGGTTTCGCGCATCAGCTTCGCACGCGGGTCGTAGTTCTTGTAGACGCGGTGGCCGAAGCCCATCAGCTTCACGCCCGAGTTCTTGTCCTTCACCTGCTTGATGAACTCAGGAATGTTGTCGACCGAGCCGATTTCTTCGAGCATGTTCAGCGCGGCTTCGTTCGCGCCGCCGTGCGCCGGGCCCCAGAGGCAGGCGATCCCCGCTGCGATACACGCAAACGGATTCGCGCCCGACGAGCCTGCCAGACGCACCGTCGACGTCGACGCGTTCTGTTCGTGGTCGGCGTGCAGGATCAGGATGCGGTCCAGTGCGCGGACCAGCACGTCGTTGACCTTGTACTCTTCGGCCGGGTTCGAGAACATCATGTGCATGAAATTCGCGCTGTACGGCAGGTCGTTGCGCGGATACACGAACGGCTGGCCGATCGAGTACTTGTACGCCATCGCGACGAGCGTCGGCAGCTTCGCGATCATGCGGATCGCGGAGACATCGCGATGCAGCGGGTTGCTGATGTCGAGCGAGTCGTGATAGAACGCCGACAATGCACCGACTGCCGCGACGAGAATCGCCATCGGATGCGCGTCGCGGCGGAAGCCACGGAAGAAGAAATGCATCTGCTCGTGCACCATCGTGTGCTTCGTGACGGTGTCTTCGAATTCTTTCTTCTGCTGCGCATCCGGCAGTTCGCCTTTCAGCAGCAGGTAGCAGGTTTCGAGGAAGTCCGCGTTTTGCGCGAGGTTGTCGATCGGATAACCGCGGTACAGCAGCTCGCCCTTGTCGCCGTCGATGTAGGTGATCGCCGAATTGCACGAGGCCGTCGACATGAAGCCCGGATCGTAAGTGAACTTGCCCGTTTGGCCGTACAGCTTGCGAATGTCGATTACATCCGGACCCAACGATCCTTTATAAACGGGCAGTTCGATCTTCTCGTCGCTATCGGAAAACGACAGCGTGGCTTTGGTCGTTGATACGTTCATCTGGAATTCCTTTCGACATTGCATTGCTGGAGACACGCAAAACACGTGTGGCCGGGCTCGCGGCGGGAAACACGCGCATTGAACGAATGATTCATGCACTGGCTACTGCACGTTTTGCCGCATCCGGCAGCCGTCAGCATTCTACGGCGCGCAAGCCATTTGATTGCATCGCTTGCACGCAACAATCCATCTCGCACCAAGCAATACTCGACGCCTGCACAAGCCATTTCATCGACAGACAAATGAAAGTAAGCGCATCAGGCGCAACAATGTTTTGCTCCGGGGCGGGCCGTCAAACGCAAGCGCGTCTGAGATACTGAACCTGTGTTTAGCTTCCCCTGCAAACACATTGCTGTCCTGGACCCGCCCGTCACCGGCGGGTCTTTTTTAAAAGTCAGGCACAGGAACAACAGGAATAAACAAAATGAACATGAACATCGACACGCTCTTTCCCGCGACCGAAGAAGCCGAAGAAGACATCGTCGTCACGGCCTTGAACCATCAGGACATCGTGCTCGCGATGTCGGCGGCGCTGGCGACGGAAAAGGTCGCCGTTCTGCACATGCTGTATCCGCGCACCGACGCGCGCACGCATCGCAGCCTCGACGAACTCGTCGACCGTCTGCATGGACATGGGCTGCATCAGGTCGCGCGTCTCGTGTCGCACGAAGCCCACTATCTCGTGTTCAAGGAACCGCAGAAGGCGTGGAAGGCGTTCAACGAGATCCGCCACGACTCGCTCGCGATCGGCGTGCATCTCTACTATTGCGGTCTCGTCGGCGAACCGGCCGAGCGCGCGCTCGATATCGACGCGCACGCAAAAGACTGACCGGTCAATGAAGTCTCAACGCGTGCGTTGAATGAACGCGTCGACGAAACGGTTGAAGGCGGCAGGATGCGCGAGATTCATTCCGTGCGACGCGCCCATCACCGTTTCGCGGCGCGCATCCCGTAGCCACGTTGCGAGCGTTTCCGCCGCGCGCCGGAACATCAGCGGACTCTTTTCGCCGTCGATCAGCAGCACCGGGCACTTCACGTCCGACGCGCCTTCAGGCGTATAAGCGGGCAACGGATCGCGAAACTGACGCGCGAGCGTGTGCGCGTTGTCCGTCGCCATGCGCCGGAATCCCGGCGTGCTCTTCGACCAGAAACCGGGGCGGCTCACGGAATCGACGAATAGCTGCAAGCCCGCGTCGACCTCCCCCGCTTCGATCAATTGCGCGGCGCGCGCACGCAGCGCATTCACCGTTTCCGGCAAACTCGCGGGCGCACGTCCGGCGATCTGCAACGGCCCGCCCGGATCGGCAAGCGTCAACGTCTTCACATGCTGCCCATGACGCCGCGCGAAGTGATACGCGACGCAGCCGCCGCGCGAGTGACCGACGACATGCGCCGGCCCCGCGCCATACAGTTCGATGAACTGCGCGACTTCATCCGCGTGATCGCTCCAGCTGAACGGATGCGAAGCAGCCGTATCCGTTGCGGGCCAGTAATGCGTGAGACTCACGGCGACACAGCGATACCGCTTCGACAGACCCGCGAGCTGCGGTTCCCAGTAGCGGTAATCGCACAGCGAGCCATGCACGAAGAGCAGCAGCTCGCCCTCGCCCTGTTCGACATACGGCATGCGCAAGCCGTTGGGCAATTCGATGGAAAGTGCGGATGAAGCGGAAGTCTGATTCACTGAGAGAGGCGGGAATGAAAAGGCGCGCATTATCCACGATAAGCGCGCCGCAGAAGCCCCATTCTCACATGACGCCGCCTTGCGCGTGCGCAGCCAGCCATGTCAAACGATTGCGTCAGTCGTACGCCGACATCTCGAGCAGGCCTGCGCTCGCCGCCGCGCCGGCGCCGCGCACGGCGCACGTCAGCGGTTCGTCGGCGACGCGTACTTCGAGGCCCAGTTCGTTGCTGAAATAGCGCGCGAGATTGCCGAGCAGCGCACCGCCGCCCGTCAGCACGATACCCGCGTCCGCGATATCCGTGACGAGTTCGGGCGGCGCGCTCTCCAGCGCCGTCTTGACCGCGGCGAGCACCTGGCGCAGCGGCGCGGCGATCGCGTCGACGACATCCTGCGTCGACAGTTCGACCGTGCGCGGAAGGCCGTCGTCGACGCCGCGTCCCGTTGCACGCATCGTGTCGGGCGGCACGATGGCGAGCGCCGAGCCGATCGTTTTCTTCACGAGTTCCGCCGTCTGCTCGCCGAGCAGCACGCCGAAGTTGTTACGCACGTGCTTGATGATCGCGGCATCGAGCTGGTCGCCGCCGACGCGGATCGAGCCGCTGTAGGCCGTGCCGCCAAGCGCGATCACGCCGA
The DNA here is from genome assembly GCF_007995085.1 of Paraburkholderia azotifigens. Lineage (GTDB taxonomy): Bacteria > Pseudomonadota > Gammaproteobacteria > Burkholderiales > Burkholderiaceae > Paraburkholderia > Paraburkholderia azotifigens. Next base: position 2,406,391 of record NZ_VOQS01000003.1, on the reverse strand, counting down.
TTTCCGTCGTGCCGCCGCCGATGTCGACGACCATCGAGCCCGTCGCCGACGACACCGGCAAGCCCGCGCCGACAGCCGACGCGAGCGACTCGTCGATCAGGTTCACCTTCCAGGCGCCCGCCGCCGCCGCCGCCTCCCGGATCGCGCGGCGCTCGACCTGGGTGGCGCTGGACGGCACGCAGATCGTGAACGCAGCGCGGCGCGCGAAGAACGGACGCGGACGCGCCATGTCGACGAACTGCCGGATCATGTGTTCGGCGGCGGGGAAGTTGGCAATCACGCCGTGACGCATCGGCCGCACGGGCTCGAGGTTGCACGGCGCGCGGCCGATCATCTGCTTGGCCTCGCTGCCCACCAGCGCAACGCGCTTGCGTCCCGTCGCCGCATCGTGCTTGTCGAAGCACACTACGGACGGCTCGTTCAGCACGATGCCGCCGTCGTCGGTATAGATCAGCGTATTGGCCGTGCCGAGATCGACCGCCACGGACTGGCGGAACAGGCGTCCAAAAAGCGATGACTGCGCATTCGATCTGGCCATGATCAGGCTCTTTTGAAAGAAGTGAGCTGCCTTTGCGGCAGCGAAAATGTCAAACGTACGGCGCGATGAAGCGACGCGTTCGTGCGTCGGAAAGTTTTTCCGGCTCTTGAGCGCATATCGGCAAATGCCCGGCGAACTTTAGGAGGATGAACTCGAAACTGCCTTTCGGCCGCTTACATGCGCGGCCGTTCTGACAGTTCGCGGGACGGGATTCGATGCGAGATGGATCAGCTGCGAGCAAGCGGCGCGAGCGCGCGCACGAGTGCGTCGCGGCCCAGCGCCACGCCGTCGCCGGAAATCGTGTGGCCGACGCCCGGCAGCGCGAACGCTTCGACGTCGAAGCCCGCGTCGTGCAGCGCGATGGCGGCACGTTCGGTTTCGTCGACGGGAATCACGGCGTCGTCGTCGCCGTGGATCAGCGTCACGGGGGTGGCGCTGTGCGTGGTGACGGGCGACGCGAGCCGCCCCGAAAACGCGACCACGGCGGCCGCGCCCTGTGCGTTCGTCGCCACGTGATGCAGCGACATCATCGAGCCTTGCGAGAAGCCTACCAGCGCGAGCTGGCCGTAGCCGAGGTGCCAGTGCGCGAGTTCGGCGTCGAGCATTTTCTGCAGCGCGGGCCATGCGGCGGCGACGCGGCCCGGACGGTTATTCGCGTCGACATCGCGCAGACTGAACCACTGACGGCCGCCGAAGCCGCCGTCGAACGGCTCGCTGCCGTCGAGCGAAACGAACGCCGCTTGCGGCAGCGCTTCGCGCCAGATGTCCGCGAGCGGCACGAGATCCTGAGCATTGCTGCCAACGCCATGCAGCAGCACGACGAGCGCCGTTGCCGGTCCATCGGCGGGCGCGAGCCGCCAGCCGTTGTCGAATTGTTCCCAGGCCATCGCCATCATCCTTTCGCTTTCTTTCTGTCGCGCGGCGCGCACCGCGGGCATTGCGCCGTTGCCATGTCACGCGCAGGCGGCAGCATACGCTGCGCGCCCTGATTTTGCGTGAATTTCGTGCTGACCGTCAGCGGCGCCCAACAGCAGACGCACGCGCACGACGCCGCACTGGACAACGCAATTCTGATTCGCTCCGCGTGGCGACTGCGCACCTTGCCGATGCCGATGGGCGCTTGCGACTATCATCGGCCTTTTATCCGTCTGCCGCGCCGCTTTTTCCCTGCCCGGAGAACCGTTTGAGCGAACCGACCCAACCCGCCGGACCAGCCGACCAGCCCGCCCCCCCGAAGCCCGCCGCAGCGCCGCCCGCCCCGCCGCTGCATGGCAGCCAGCTGGTGCTCGCGACCTTCGCCGTCGCGCTCGCCACGTTCATGAACGTGCTCGACACGTCGATCGCCAACGTCGCGATCCCCACCATTTCCGGCAACCTCGGCGTGTCCGTCGACGAAGGCACGTGGGTCATCACCGTGTTCGCGGCGTCGAACGCCGTGGCAATTCCGCTGACGGGCTGGTTCACGCAGCGCTTCGGACAGATCAGGCTGTTCGTCAGCGCGATTCTCGGTTTCGTGATTGCGTCGTGGCTGTGCGGCGTCGCGCCGTCGCTGCCCGTGCTGCTGTTCGCGCGCGTGCTGCAAGGCGTGGTGGCCGGCCCGCTGATTCCGCTGTCGCAGTCGATCCTGCTCAGTTCGTGGCCGAAAGAAAAATCGTCGACGGCGCTCGCGCTGTGGGCGATGACGGCGACCGTCGGCCCGATTGCGGGACCGGCGCTCGGCGGCTGGATCACGGACAGTTATTCGTGGTCGTGGATCTTCTACATCAACATCCCCGTCGGCATTTTCGCGGCGGGCGTCACGTGGATGATCTACCGCACGCGCGAAACGCCGACGCGCAAGCTGCCCATCGACATCGTCGGCCTCGGCCTGCTGATCACGTGGGTCGCGTCGCTGCAAATCATGCTCGACAAAGGCAAGGATCTCGACTGGTTCGGCTCGCCCGTGATCGTCGCGCTGGGCATCACGGCCGTCATCAGCTTCGCGTTCTTCCTCGTGTGGGAGCTGACGGAGCCGAACCCGATCGTCGATCTGCGCCTGTTCAGGCAACGCAACTTCCTCGGCGGCACGATCGCGATTTCCGTTGCGTACGGCGTGTTCTTCGGCAACCTCGTTCTGTTGCCGCAATGGATGCAGGAGTATCTGAACTACCGTTCCGTCGACGCCGGGCTCGTGACCGCGCCGCTCGGCATTTTTGCGGTGATCCTCGCACCCGTGATGGGCCGCGTGCTGCCGCGCTCGGACGCGCGCATCATCGCGACGCTCGCGTTCGTCGGCTTCGCGATCGTGTTCTTCATGCGCTCGAAATACGTGATCGAAATCGACACGTGGCATCTGGTGCTGCCGACGCTGCTGCAAGGCATCCCGATGGCGATGTTCTTCGTGCCGCTGACGGCCATCATCCTCGCGGGACAGCCGGGCCCGAAAGTGCCCGCGGCGGCAGGCCTGTCGAACTTCGTGCGGGTGTTTTGCGGCGCGGTGGGCACATCGATCGCGGGCACGGCATGGAACAACCGCACGATCCTGCATCACGAGCGCCTGACGGAACAGGCCAACGCGACCAACCCGGTGTTCGCGCAGCAGACCGAAGCGACGCAGACGCTGCTGCACGTGAGTCCGTCGGCATCGAATGCGCTGTTCGATTTCACCGTGAACACGCAGGCCGCGATGATGGGGCTGAACGACATCTTCTATGCGTCGGCGATCATCTTCGTGCTGATCATCCCCTCATCTGGATCACGCGGCCCGCGCGAGGCGGCGGCGGAGACGCGTCCGGCGCGCATTGATCCTGCTCACCCTGTCCGGAATGGGACGCCGGGGGCGTCTGTCGCGGCGCCCCCTGAGCACCGCGACAGACGACGACAACCCGCGCTAGCGGCGCCTCCAGCGTCACCACACGCGCCCCCGCCACGAACTGCGACGCTCGACAAGTCCGGTCGGACGGGGCGGACCATCGCCACACATTCCGTGTTTACGCTGGCGATCAACTTCGAGCAGAAATGACGCGAGCGGCCGCTTACGCGTTAATACCGTCGACGCCTGAAAGATCCATCCCTTGCGACGTCTCCTTCAGATCCGCAACGATCCAGCTAAGGCAACGCTGAGCCAGTTCATCCAGTTGGCGTCCCGCCAGCGTAATCACCTGAAGCCGGCGCTGCGTCAGCAGCGGGTTGTCGAACGGGATCGCCGTGAGGCCGTCGATACCCATCCGCTTCGCAACGGACACGTAGCCCGAGGGCATGATCGCCTGAGGCACTGCCTGAGCGAAACGATACAGCGATGCGACGTAGCGGCTCGTCATCATCGGCACGATATCGATGCCTTCGACATTGCAAGCGATATCGAACAACTGCCGGTTGGTCGTGCCTTTGTCCTGTAGCACGACGGGGTATCCGCCAAGATCCCTGAGTGAAATTTGCGTCTTGCTCGCGAGCGGATGATCGAGATGCATCAACGCCATGACGGGCGCTCTTTGCGTGAACTGCACGACGACACCCGGCTCCGGCTTGAAGCTGAACGCAAGCGCGATCGACGCTTGCCCCGACAGCAACAGTTGGCTCGCGCGTTCCGACGACACCACCTCCAGTTCAATCGCGATATCCGGATGGTCGCGACAGAAAGTGCTCAGCGACACAGGCAGGAAGTCGAACGCAAATCCTTCCGTGCATGCGATGGTGATGGTTCGCGCGCGCCTGCGCTCCTCGCCCTGGATTTCATCGAAGACAGCCTGCGCGTCAGAGAGCGTGCGTTGCGCATGACGCAGCAACAAACGCCCCGCATTCGAGAGCACCATCCCGCGCGCGTGACGCTCGAACAGCGGCACGCCGATGTCGCCTTCCAGCTTCGCGATATGGCGGCTCAACGCCGAAACGGTGAGGCCCAGCTTTTCCGTCGCCGACGACAACGAGCCGGCCTGCGCGACAACCGAGAAATAGTAGAGAGACGGCTCGAGCAGTTTGCGCATCTTCGGCTCTGGGAACCAGCGAGGTTTGATTTATACGCAAATGTACCTTGTTTGATTGCGAATACCAACAAACGTCGACGCGGTTAATCTGATTGCAACCGATCGACCATTACGCAACCGATATGACCCGACAAAGCGCAATCGCCCAGGTTCTCGCGCACTTCGACAGCGGCGCCTTCCTTGAAACCTTGAGCCGCCGCGTCGCGCTCGCGACTGAAAGTCAGCGCGCAGACGCCGCACCGCTCTTGCGCCGCTACCTGTCGGAAGAAATAGACAGCCAGCTGACATCGCTCGGCTTCACGTGCGAGATAGTGGCAAACCCTGTGAAGGGCATGCCCCCGTTTCTGATCGGAGAGCGCATCGAGTCAACGGACTTGCCGACTGTGCTCCTGTACGGACACGGCGATGTGATTGGCGGCGACGCTTCCAACTGGTCAAACGCGCGCTCACCGTGGCAGGTGAAAGTCGAGGGCGAACACTGGTATGGCCGCGGCATCGCGGACAACAAGGCGCAGCATTCGATCAATCTCGCGGCGCTCGCAACTGTCTTCGCGGAACGCGGCGAACTCGGCTTCAACGCGAAGATCATCTTCGAGATGGGCGAGGAAGTCGGATCGCCGGGACTCGACGCCGTTTGCTCGATGCTGCGCGAACGCCTGCGAGCCGACTTGCTCATCGCCTCCGACGGCCCGCGCCAACGCGCGTCCTCGCCCACGGTATTTCTCGGCTCGCGCGGCGCGCTGCATTTTCGTCTGACGCTCGCCAATGCATTCGGTGCACGTCATTCGGGCAACTGGGGCGGCGTGCTCGCCAATCCGGCGACGGTGCTCGCGAACGCGCTGGCGAGTCTCGTCGACGGCCACGGGCGTATCCGTATTAACGGTCTCCTTCCGCCCGCGATTGCGCCGCAAGTGCGCGAGCGCGTCGCGCATCTGCCAATCGGCGCGGATGAAGGTGATCCGCCTTTGTCGCCGAACTGGGGCGAACCGGGTCTCACGCCCGCCGAACGCGTGTTCGCATGGAACACCCTCGAAGTGCTTGCGATGCAATCGGGTAACGTAGCCAATCCCGTCAGCGCGATTCCGCGCGCGGCGGAAGCCGTATGCCAGTTGCGTTTCGTCGTGGGCACCGACTGGCATCGCGCGAAGGAGCTGATCGAAGCGCATCTCGCACGCGAAGGCTTCGACGGAATCAAAGTGACCATCGAAGCGTCGGGCGCCGCAACGAGGCTCGATCCCGACAACCCCTGGGTCGCCTTCACCGAGCGTTCGATGGAGGCATCGACGGGCAAGCCCGTGACGCTGCTACCGAACCTCGGCGGCACGATTCCGAACGAATGTTTCGCCGACACGCTCAGCCTGCCGACGATCTGGATTCCACATTCCTATCCCGGCTGCCGTCAGCATGCGCCCGACGAGCACGTGCTCGCACCCGTCATCCGCGAAGCGCTGCAACTGATGACGGGTGTCTTCTGGGACCTGGGCGAGCCAGGCGCGCCGCACAACAGCTGAAACCTTCCCGACCCATTGCACGGAGCACCAACCATGAATTCGACTGTCATCGACGATGACGTGCGCCGCCCCGACGCGAAACCCATGCGGCGCCTGATCGTCGCGACGAGCATCGGCAACGCGCTCGAATGGTTCGACTTCGCGGCGTATGGATTCTTCGCCGTCACGCTGTCGAAACTGTTTTTTCCCGCGCATGACGAAACCGTCTCCTTGCTGATGACGTTCGGCACCTTTGGCCTCTCTTATGTGTTCCGGCCGCTGGGCGCGCTGTTGCTGGGACGATATGCGGACCGCAGCGGCCGCAAAGCGGCGCTGCTCGCGTCGCTTGCGTTGACGACGATCGGCACGCTCGTCTGCTCGGTCATTCCCACTTATGCGCA